>DASSPI010000045.1:0-5722 GCA_035699705.1 Xanthobacteraceae bacterium | reverse complement strand
CCCAATGGGCCAGCGCTCCATCCGTGCCCGGAAGTACGGTCCCGAGGCCCAAAATCGCCGCAGTGGAGCGCCGGACGGCGCGGCATCCCTGGCCGGGATGTCCACGCCGGAGCGCATGAGGCCTGCGATGCAGGCAGGCTCACATGCGCGGCGTGAATTTATGTTGATGCGCCGGTCGGCGCTCCGCTCCCCCGGATATTTTTCGGGGGACGACTCCCCCGGCCCCTGCCGGGGAACAAGAGACAGGCGCCCCCGTCGCCTGACAAAACACGGGCCGCTGACGCTTGCTTTCTTCCCTCTCACTGATCTCGGGTAAACCCGAGATCGGATGGAGAGGGGAAAGAGAGCGAGCCGCCCCGTTAACCGCGTCGGCCGGAATCAAATTGTGGCGGTGGCTTTTGCTTGCACGAATTGTGCGGCCATCGACATTTAGCTTTGCGCGAAATCGCACTTCTGGCAGAGTTGGATTCGCATTCGGGGATTGCATGCTTCGTCTTGCCGCCATCTTCGTCGCTGTCTGCATGGTGCTCATTGCGAGCTCGGTGGCGGCGGTGCTTTATCTTTTCTTCGACTTGAGCGGGGCGGAATCGGCCACGGTCGGCCTCGCCGCGCTGACCGGGCTGGTGCTTTACAACAGCGTCAGCACGCGCCTGCGCGACCGCAACGATGTGAGCGAGCAGATCGCCGACCTGTCGCGGCTGACCGCAGACCTCGCCAAGCACATGGCCGAGATCAAGCACAACCTCGCCGCCGCCGAGAGCAAGGTGGATGGCGCGGTGCATCGGGTGCGCGCCGCGGTCGAGCCGGTCACCTCGGAAATCGGCGAACTGGGCATTCTGGTGAAGCAACTGGCCGAGACCGTTGCGGTGCATGAGGCGGCGCTGGCCGCCCGCGCCGAGGCGGACGCCGGTGCATTGGGCGAGCCGGCCGCCGCCGCGGCGCCGATGGTCGCGCCGGCGGAACCTGCTCCGGCGGCTGCCGCGGGCGCCGGCTTCAAGTCGCTCGATGCCGAGGGCATGCTCGCCGCCATCCGCGAGGCGATCGACGCCAACCGCATGGATCTTTATCTCCAGCCGGTGGTGGCGCTGCCGCAGCGCAAGGTCCGCTTCTATGAGGCGCTGACGCGGCTGCGCACCGCAGACGGCGAGCAGGTGATGGCGGAAGATTTCATGCCGCATGCCGAAGCCGCCGGCTTGATGCCGAGGATCGACAATCTGCTGGTCTTCCGCTGCGTGCAGATCCTGCGCCGCCTGCTGCTGAAGAACCGCGAGATCGGCCTGTTCTGCAACGTGTCGGGCTCCACGCTGAGCGATCCGCAGTTCTTCCCGCAATTCTCCGATTTCATGGAGGCCAACCGCGCGCTCGCGCCCTCGCTGATGTTCGAGTTCAGGCAGGACGCCTACCGCGCCTTGGGGCCGATCGAATACGAGAGCCTCAATTCGCTCTCGAGCCGCGGCTTCCGCTTCTCGATGGATCACGTCACCGATCTGCGCATGGAACCGCGCGAATTGTCCGAGCGCGGCTTCCGCTTTCTCAAGGTTCCGGGCGCCATGCTTCTGAGGAGCGGCCATGCCGGCAGCGGCGACATTCATCCCGCCGATCTTTCCGACCTGCTGGCGCGCTTTCACATCGACCTGATCGCCGAGCGGATCGAGAGCGAAAGCGCCGTGGTCGACCTGCTCGATTTCGACGTTCGCTTCGGCCAGGGCTTCCTGTTCTCGCAGCCGCGGCCGGTGCGGGCCGAAGCCATGCAGGCCAGTGGCGGCAACGGCGATCCCGCGGCCAATCCCGCCGGCAAGGGGCCCCCGGCGCGGCTGCCGAACATCGGCGACCCGGGCGCCCCCAAGCTCGCCTCCCGCATGGGCGTGGCATAACGCGGCTTCCTGCCCTAACTGTTAGCTCCCCATCCATCTCACCGCACGGCTTGCATGTCCGGCTCTCCGCCTTTCCTCGATCATTGCGGCCCGCTGCTGGCCGCTTACGATGTTTTGCTGTGCGACGTCTGGGGCGTGATCCACAACGGCGTGGAGAGCTTTCCGCCGGCTTGCGAGGCGCTCAAGCGCGCGCGCGCGAGCGGCACGACCGTTCTGTTGATCTCGAATTCCCCCCGCCCGGCCGAGGCGGTGGTGCCGCAACTCGACGCCCTGCAGGTGCCGCGCGCGAGCTACGACGGCATGGTGACCTCCGGCGACGTTACCCGCGCGGTGATCATGGAACGGCCCGGACAGAGCGTCTTCCATCTCGGCCCGCCGCGCGACCTGCCGATCTTCAAAGATCTCGACGTGAAGCTGCTGGACGCCGAGACGGCGGACTACGTCGTCTGCTCCGGGCTGTTCGACGACACGAAGGAGACGCCGGAGGATTACCGCGCCATGCTCGAGCGCATGCAGGCGCGCGGGCTGTTCATGCTCTGCGCCAATCCCGACGTGGTGGTGGAGCGCGGAAACGAGCTGGTCTACTGCGCGGGCGCGCTGGCCGATCTCTATCAATCCATCGGCGGCGACGTGCTCTATGCCGGCAAGCCCTATCCCCCGATCTATCAGCAAACGCTGGCGCGGGCGCAGCGCTTGCGCCGGGGCGAGGTGCCGCTGCACCGCGTGCTGGCGATCGGCGACAGCGTGCGCACCGATCTGACCGGCGCCGCGTCGCTGGGGGTGGACTTCCTGTTCCTGACGGCGGGCATTCACGCCGGGGAAATCGGCGGGGCCGCCGATCCCGATCCGAACACGCTCAAGCTGTTTTTCGAAGAAAACCGGATGCCGAAAGCCGTGATGCGCCGGCTGGTGTGGTGAGGCCTTGACTGATCACGCCGTCATGCCCGGCCATGCCAAATCCAAAGCGGAGTGCGAAAATTACTCGGCGAACACCGCTTCGATCTTGTGCTGCAGCGTCTGCGCGTTGAACGGCTTGACGATGTAGTTGTTCACGCCGGCCTTCTTGGCGGCGATCACGTTCTCGGTCTTCGACTCGGCGGTGACCATGATGAAGGGCGTTCTGGCCAGGCTGGGATCGCCGCGCACTTCCTTCAGCAGGTCGTAGCCGGTCATCGGCTCCATGTTCCAGTCGGAGATGACCAGGCCGTATTTCTTCGTCCGCATCTTCGCCAGCGCAGCGGTGCCGTCGGCGGCGTCGTCGATGTCCTGGAATCCGAGTTGCCGGAGCAGATTGCGCAGGATGCGAATCATCGTGTTGTAGTCATCGACTACAAGCACCGGCATGGAAAGGTCGACGGCCATCACTCCCGCTCCATCACACGTCAACGACCGCGCCGGGCAAAAAGCGCCGGTTCGGTAGCTGCTTAAGACAACGGGAGGTTAACAGCCGCCTATTGAACATCCGGTTAACTGCTTTCATATGCAGGCTTGGCGCCTGCCGCCGCCCTTGGGCAGGAAAGCCTCACTGGTTGCCGAAACGTTAATGGCCGCGGCCTGCGGACTTATTTGCCCATGACCGAACCTCTTGCCCCGGCGAAGCGCTTCGTCGTCCAGCGCGACAGCGCGCCAGCCGATGCGCTGCGCGGCGCCGTGCTCGCCATCGGCAATTTCGACGGCGTGCATCGCGGCCACCGGGCGGTGATTGCGGCGGCGCTGGCCCGCGCCAGGACGGCAGGCTGTCCGGCCGCGGCGCTGACTTTCGAGCCGCATCCGGCCGCCGTGCTGCGCCCGCAGCAGCCGATGTTCCGGCTGACCGACGAGAGGGGGAAGCTGCGCCTGCTCGCGGCCACCGGACTCGACGGGGCGATCGTGCTGACTTTCGACACCGCGCTGGCCAGCCTCTCGCCGGAGGAATTCGTGCGCCGCGTCCTGGTGGAGCGCTACGGCATCGCCGGCGCGGCCATCGGCTTCGATTTCCATTTCGGCAAGAGCCGCATGGGCTCGCCCGCCTTTCTGCAAGGCGAGGGCGCGCGCCACGGCTTCGCGGTCGACGTGCTGCCGCCGCTGCAGGATGAGGGCCGGCCGGTCTCGTCCGGCACCATCCGCAGCGCGCTCGCGGCCGGCCGCGTGATCGAGGCGGCGGAGCTCCTCGGCTATCCCTGGTTCGCCTCCGGCACCGTGATCGCCGGCGACAGGCGCGGCCGCGAGCTCGGCTATCCGACCGCGAATATGCGGCTCGATCCGGCCTGCGGATTAAAGCACGGCATTTATGCCGTGCGCGTCGGCGTCGGCGGCCGGCTGCATGATGCGGTGGCGAGCTTCGGCCGCCGGCCGATGTTCGACAACGGCGCGCCGGTGCTCGAGGTCTTCCTGTTCGACTTCGACGGCGACCTTTACGGCCAAAACCTCGACGTGGCCTTCATCGCCTGGATCCGGCAGGAGATGCGTTTCGACAGCATCGAGACGCTCGTGCGCCAGATGGACGAGGACAGCGCCCGTGCGCGCGAGGCGCTCGCCCGCGTTCCCGGCGCCTTTCCGGCATTGGCAGAGATCGATCGCTGATCTCTCCGCTCATCCCCGCAATGGTCAAATTCCGCTTCATCGTTTCCGCCGGGGGCGCCGCCCGATTCCGGCTGTTTTGGCTGCATAACGTCCGGGGGCATTAAATGCCCGTCATCTCCCGGGCACTTCGGGCCTTTTCGGGGCGGGACCCGCCTGCTAGGAACCAGCCGCATGTCGAAGCCCGCGCGCGATTACAGCGAGACTCTGTTCCTTCCCAAGACCGACTTCCCGATGCGCGCAGGCCTGCCGCAGAGGGAGCCGGAGATCCTTGCGCGCTGGGCAAAGCTCGACCTCTACCGGCGGCTGCGCGCGGCCGGAGCGGGGCGGGACAAGTTCGTCCTGCATGACGGACCGCCTTACGCCAACGGCAACATCCATATCGGCCACGCGCTCAACAAGATCCTGAAGGACGTGGTGACGCGCAGCCAGCAGATGCTCGGCTTCGATTCCAATTACGTGCCGGGCTGGGACTGCCACGGCCTGCCGATCGAATGGAAGATCGAAGAAGAGAACTACCGCTCCAAGAACAAGCCGAAGCCGAACCTGTCCGATCCGGCTGCGATGATCGCCTTTCGCAGGGAATGCCGCGCCTATGCCGAGCATTGGCTCAACGTGCAGCGCGAGGAATTCAAGCGGCTCGGCATCGAGGGCGACTGGGACCACCCCTACACCACGATGGACTTCGCCGCCGAGGCGCAGATCGCGCGCGAGCTGATGAAGTTCGCGCAGAACGGCACGCTCTACCGCGGCTCCAAGCCGGTGATGTGGTCCGTGGTGGAGAAGACCGCGCTGGCGGAAGCCGAGGTGGAATACGAGGACTACACCTCCGATCAGGTGTGGGTGAAGTTTCCGGTGGCAGATGTGTCACTGGAAGACGATGCCTCGCAAGATGCCATCGCTGCCGCGTTCGATTCAGTCGACGCGGCTTCGGTCGTCATCTGGACCACGACACCTTGGACGCTGCCGGGCAACCGCGCGATCTCCTTCTCGTCCAAGATCGGCTACGGCCGCTACCGCGTCACCGACGCCCCGGATGGCAACTGGGCCAAGCAAGGCGACCAGCTGGTGCTGGCCGACAGCCTTGCCAACGAGGTGATGCAGCAGGCGCGCGTCACGGCCTTCGAGCGGGTCGAAAGTGTCACGCCGGAGATGCTGAAGAACGCCGTCGCGGTGCATCCCTTGCGCGATTTCGACGCCCGCTACGGCTTCCCGGTGCCGCTGCTCGACGGCGAGCATGTCACCGCCGATACCGGCACCGGCTTCGTCCACACCGCGCCCGGCCACGG
>DASSPI010000044.1:0-2941 GCA_035699705.1 Xanthobacteraceae bacterium | reverse complement strand
AACGACAGCCAACCCGATTACAAGATCAAGCTGGTTTTCAAGGGCAGCTATAGCGAAACGGTGACGGCGGCGATCTTCGCCGTCCGCACGCGGTCGCATCCGGCCATCGTGCAGGTGAATGAGATTGGCACTGCGACCATGATGGCTGCGGGTGGCGCCATTTATCCGGTTTATCAGCTGATGAAGGATGCGGGCGAGCCCTTCGACCCCAAGGCCTATCTGCCGGCCGTGACGGGCTACTACACCGACATGGCCGGCAACATGCTGTCCTTCCCATTTAATTCGTCGACGCCGATCTTGTACTATAACAAAGCGCTCTTTAAAGCCGCCGGGCTCGACGAGAACACCGCTCCGGCAACCTGGCCGGAACTTGAAAAAGCGGCCCGTCGGCTGCGGGCTGCTGGCGCACCCTGCGGCTTCACCACGCATTGGCCATCTTGGGTTCATGTCGAGAATCTTTCCGCCTTCCACAATGTTCCCCTTGCCACCAGATCGAACGGGATGGCTGGGCTCGACGCGGAGCTCACCATTAGCAATCCGATGATGACGCGGCACATTGCGGCGCTCGTTGAGTGGCAAAAGGAAAAAATTTTTGATTATGGCGGCCGTGCTACCAGCGCCGAGCCGAAATTCCCGAACGGCGAATGCGGCATATTCATCGGATCGTCCGGCTTGCACGGCGATATTTCGGCGAGCGCGAAGTTTCCTGTCGGCTATGGGATGCTGCCGTACTGGCCCGACACGCCGGGCGCCCCCCAGAACTCGATTATCGGCGGCGCGACATTCTGGGTTTTGCGCAATCGTCCGGAGGCTGAATACAAAGCGGCCGCGAAATTGTTCACCTTCCTGTCGCAGCCGCGAATCCAGGCGGCGTGGCACCAGGCGACGGGCTATCTTCCTATCACTGCGGCAGCCTATGAACTCTCGCGCCAGCAGGGATTTTATGACCGCAATCCCGGCACTTCGATCTCCATCGAACAGATCACGCGAAAACCCCCGACGGAGAATTCCAAAGGGCTGCGGCTAGGGTCTTTCGCGCTCATCCGCGACGTCATTGAGGACGAATTAGAGCAAGCGCTGGCGGGAAAAAAATCGGCAGCGGCGGCGGTCGATTCCGCCGTCCAGCGCGGCAACATGTTGCTCCGGCAATTTGAGCGGGCGAACAGATGAGAAAACCGAACGCACCGCGTTGGTCGGCGGCAAGGCATTGCCTGCGGGCATCACCCTCTGAAGGGACACCGAACGAGAGTATGAGCTGCGCGCGATCTTGCCGAAGGGGAATTGCGGTAGCTGCAGTTCAGGGCGTGGAAATGGTGCCCAGGGGCGGAATTGAACCACCGACACCGTGATTTTCAGTCACGTGCTCTACCAACTGAGCTACCTGGGCGCCGGCCCCGCTGCAGGGCAAAAAGGAGGGTGCGCGCCGGGGTTATAGAGGCTCGGTTTTGGGCTGTCCAGAATGGCAGCCGCCTTGGAAAACAAAGCGTTTTGCCCGGCCGGCAAGCTCCAAAAGGGGCAGCGGTCCGCCCGCCCGGTATCGCGCCAACCCAGGAAATACGCCGCTATTCACGGACCCGTTAGGGAACTGGGTACCTCAGCCGGCGTTAACCTGCGTCGCTCGGGGGCTCTCAAAACCATAGCCTCTCGGCGGTTGCGAGGAGCCCATGCCGCACGATCTCAACCAGCTCTTCCCGATCCGCGATCTGCCGTCCGCCCGGCTGATGAAGCTGAAGGCAATCTGCCTTTATCGTGCCGGCGTCCTGAGCGAGGCGGAGAAGGCGGCGGTCCTGCGCAAGGCCAAGGCTTGCATCCATCATCCGCGCTTCCGCGCGGCGCTACAGCCGCGTAAGGCAGCCTGATCGCGTCAGCCTCCCGACAGACATCCAGACGTCGCCGTGCGGGCTGCACCGCGCGCGGAACCACACACGTTGGGGAATGTTGGCATACCGCCTGCCTTATCTGTTCATCTCCCCGTGCCCGGAGACTGTGCGATATGTCGACCGCCAAAACCGCCTTTTTGTCTCTCCTTCTCGCCTGCTGGCTCGCCGGCCTCGTCAACCAATTCCATTCGCTCAGTTCGACGCTGCTCTATCTCGTGCTGTCGTTGCTGCTCGTGACGGTCGTGGCGGCCAAGCGCCAGTACAGCATGCAGTACGCGAAAAACCGCGTTCCGCCGCGCCGCTGAACAGCTGTTAAGCTACGGATATTGCAGCGCAAACCGGACGTATTCACGCGCGCGTGCGCGAACTGAAACGGGCGCTAACGCGTTATTCGAACATGAGGCAACATCTGTTCGATTACACGTTAAAGGTCGTACTGCTGGTTTTCCTTTTAGGCCGCTTTATCGGCGGGCCGACCGCAGAGGCCCATGCCGCTCCCGCCGATTCAGTGCAGGAGCCCGCCGAAAAACCCCAGTTGGAGATCTAACAGTTCATCCCGCGCGGCGCGCTGTGCGCCGCGCCGGCGCGCGTGTGGCACGCCGCGTTGCCGCCGCAGTTGGGCGTGCCGCGCCGCGCTTGGGCGCAGTCTTCGCACCGGCGGATTTTTCCGTGGCCACGCTGCGCCGCAACGCATCCATCAAGTTGATCACGCGTGCCGTCGGCCGCTTCGGTGCTTCCTTCGGCATGGGCAGGCCGGCCTGTTTGGTCTTTAGGAGATCAACCAGCGCGTTCTCATAGCGATCCTCGAATGTCGCCGGATCGAACTTCCCCTTTTTTGTGTCGAGGATGTGCGAGGCAAGCTGCAGCATTTCTTTCGGCAGAGTGGCGTTCGGAATGTCCTCGAAATACGCCGCCGCATCGCGCACCTCATAGGCGTAGCGCAGCGAGGTCGCGAGCAGGCCCTTGTCGAACGGCTCCAGCATCAGAATGCGCTCGCGCCGATAAAGAACGACGCGGCCGATCCCGACCATTTTCTTCTCGCGCATCGCTTCGCGGATGAC
>DASSPI010000043.1:0-13570 GCA_035699705.1 Xanthobacteraceae bacterium | reverse complement strand
GCAAATCCGCTGAGCGCGTGGCCAAGGTGATCGCTCGCGCCGGGTTGTGCTCGCGCCGAGAGGCCGAACAGTGGATCACCGAGGGCCGCGTGAGCGTCAATGGCGCGGTCATCACCTCGCCCGCGCTCAATGTCCGTGCGTCCGACCGGATCATGGTCGACGGTGCGCCGCTTCCGCAGCGCGAGCGCACCCGACTCTTCCTCTATTACAAGCCGCGCGGGCTGGTGACGACCAACAGCGATCCGGAAGGCCGTCCCACCATTTTCGGCGCGCTGCCGAAGAATCTTCCGCGGCTGATCAGCGTCGGCCGGCTCGATCTCAACACCGAAGGGCTGTTGCTGCTCACGAATGACGGCGGGCTGGCGCGCGTGCTGGAACTGCCCGAGACCGGCTGGCTGCGGCGCTACCGGGTGCGCGCGCATGGCCGCGTCGCCCAGCCCGAGCTCGACGCCCTACGTCACGGGGTGGAGATCGCGGGCGTGCGCTATGGCGCCGTCGAAGCCACTCTCGACCGCGAACAAGGCGCCAATATCTGGCTTACCTTTGCCATCCGCGAAGGCAAGAACCGCGAAGTGCGCAATGTGCTGGAGCATCTCGGGCTGCAGGTGAACCGGCTGATCCGGATTTCCTACGGCCCGTTCCAGCTCGCTGAAATGCGCGAGGGCGCCGTGGAGGAAGTGCGCACGCGCATGCTGCGCGACCAGCTCGGCGAACGCATCGCGGCGCTGGCGGGCGCGGATTTCGAGGGGCCGCTGCTGGAACGGGGCGGAACACAACCATCGTCTCCCCTTCATCCCGAGGTGCGAGGCGGCAAAGCCGCCGGGCCTCGAAGGGCGACGGCCCCGGAAGCGCCTTGGCACGGCCGTTCATCCTTCGAGGGCCGCGCGAAGGCGCGGCCACCTCAGGGTGACGGGGCAAAGACCGAGCCCAAGCGCATCACGCGCAGCGACACCATCGCGGACCGCCGCGGACGGGCCATCCCCGTCACCCGCACCCGCACCGAGAAGCCCGAGCGCCCCGCCGCCAAGAAGCACCGCGGCAAGCCGCGCCGGCCCGACCGCAGCCGCGGCCCGCGGCCTTCGCGGCCACGCTGATGCGCGTCGTCGGCGGGCGGCTGCGCGGACGCGCGCTGAAGGGGCCGCAGTCGCAGGCCATCCGTCCCACCGCCGACCGGCTGCGCGAGTCGCTGTTCAATATCCTGATCCATGCCTATGGCGATCCGATCGCGGGCGCGCGCGTGCTCGATCTCTTCGCCGGCACCGGCGCGCTCGGCATCGAAGCGCTGTCGCGGGGCGCGGCTTTCACCTTGTTCGTCGACGATGGCGTGGAGGCGCGCGCGCTGCTGCGCGGCAATGTCGAGGCGCTCGGCCTCGGCGGCATCAGCAAGGTCTATCGGCGCGACGCCACCCGGCTCGGCCCGGCGCATCCGATGGAGCCGTTCTCCCTTGTCTTCGCCGATCCCCCCTACGGCAAGGGCCTGGCGGAAAGGGCGCTCGCCGGCGCGCGCGCGGGCGGCTGGCTCAGCCCCGGCGCGCTGGTCGTTGTTGAGGAAGCCGTCGCGGCATCCTTCAGTGCGCCGGAAGGCTTCGAGGAGCTTGAGCGCCGCGCCTATGACGACACCGAATTCGTCTTCCTGCGCGCGCCGTAGAACCAGGTCTGTTGAACGTTTCGGCTGCTCGCGCGTTAGCGCCGAGTTGCCATTGTCATTTATTCAGAAAGGCGGCAGCGATGAAGGCCACCGTGAAGCAGGGAAGCAAGCGGCGCTTGAAGTCGAGCAAGGAAGTCGCGCGCGATGCCAGCAAGGCGACCGTGGGCGGCAAGACCACCAAGCGCGGTGCCCGCAGCACCAAGCGCCGCGCCAAAATGGTCGACTATCCGATCGTGGAAACGTTGCGCTGGGTCGCCGACGGCGAAAAGCTCCTGATCAAATGGGGAGCAATCAAGTCACCCGGCGCCAAGCGCATCGCCAACGGCGTCGCCAAGGTGCTGTCGGTGCTGGAAGCGCTCACCGAACTGCGGAAGGTCTGACCGGCATTTCGGTGCGTTTGCCGGCCTAAACGGACCTCGGACCACCGGAACCCGGTTCGGGGCGGCGGCGTTGCTTTTGACGGATTGCGCTTAACGTTGAATTCAGAGGAAAATCCCATGCAAACCTATACGACCGATCCCCGCGCGCCGGCGGCTAGCGCCTCGCAGGCGCGGGTGATGTGGAGCTGGTCCGCCATCGCGGCGGGCACGCTGACCTCGCTGATCATCCAGGTCATGCTGACCATGCTTGGGCTCGGCGTGGGACTCATCGCCACCGACGTCCCGACTGCCGCCAATGCACCGATCACCGTCAGCACCGCCGCGGTGCTGTGGTTCATCGCCTCCGGCATCTTCTCCGCCTTTGTCGGCGGCGCGGTCGCCGGCGCGCTGTCGCCCTATGCGTCGGACCGCGCACGCAGTTCGCATGCGCTCGCCACCTGGGCGCTGGCCAGCCTGATCGTCGTCGGGGTGACCCTGCTGACGGCTGGCGGCGGTGCGTCCGTCGCCGGTCAACTGGCTGGACCCGCGGTTAATGCCACCGCCCGGCTGGAGAATATGCAGAACGTACGACCCGGGGCGCAGGCGCCGACCCAGGCTCAGCTTGAGGCCGCCCGCAAGGCGGCCGCGACCACCATGTTCGTGAGCTTCATCGGGCTGGTGCTCGGCGCCGTTTTCGCCTTCGTCGGCGGGCGCTGGTCGGACGAAATCCGCGACCAGTTCGCGGACGTCTGACCCGGCTGAACGAGCAAGAGCCTGGCCGGCAAATTCGGCCAGGCTTGCTATTTCTCCCGGCCGCGCGGCGGGCTTTTCTTGTTCTGATTGGCGGCCAGCTCGCGCGCGCTTTGCTTGAGCGCGGAGCGCAGATCGGTCGGCCTGCCATGTTTCTTCAGCAAATCGCGGAAGGCCTCGTCGGCCAGTTCCTGCAGCGTCATCATCCGGTCGCGCGCCATCAGGTCGAGCGCGTTCCAGGTCTCGCGGTCGAAGGTCACGCGTTTGCCGACCGTGTCCTTGCCGGGGCTTTTTGCTGGCCCGCGCGCCACGGTTACTGGCTCTTGGTGCGGTCGCCGCCGGGCGGAACCGGAGTTCCCGTACGCCGGTCGAGACCCGAGCGGCGGTCGCCGGAACGCCTTTCGCCGGTGGTCCGCTTCTCTTCCTCGCTGCGGGTATCCTTGCCACTGCGGCGATCGGCGCCCGTACGCCGTCCCGGCCCTTGCCTCTTTTTGTCGCCCATCTCGCGTCTCCCCACACTGTAGAAGGAAACTCGGGGTAGCCTCTGACGCTACCTGAATGCCGCAATCGGACTTTCGTTCAAATATAGCTCTATTTCCTCCCGAACAGCCGCTCGATATCCGCGAGCTTCAGTTCCACATAGGTCGGCCGGCCGTGGTTGCATTGGCCGGAATTCGGCGTCGCTTCCATCTCGCGCAGCAGCGCGTTCATCTCCTCCGGCTTGAGCCTTCGCCCGGCGCGCACCGAGCCGTGGCAGGCCATGGTGGCGGAAACGTGCAACAGCCGGCGCTCCAGCGGCAGCGCCTCGTCCCATTCGGCCATGTGCTCCGCGAGGTCACCGACCATCCCCCGCACGTCGATCTCGCCGAGCATCGATGGCGTCTCGCGCACCGCGACGGCACCCGGCCCGAAGGCCTCGATCAGCAGCCCGTAGCGTGCGAGCTCCTCCGCGCGCGCCAGGAGCCGCTCCACGTCGGCCTCGTCCAGTTCGACGATTTCCGGGATCAGCAGGATCTGCCGCGCCACGCCGCTGCGGTCAATCGCCGCCTTCATGCGCTCGTAGACCAGCCGCTCATGCGCGGCGTGCTGATCGACCACCACCAGCCCGTCGCGCGTCTGCGCCACGATGTAGGTCTCGTGAATCTGCGCGCGCGCCGCGCCGAGCGGGCGATCGAGCAATTCAGGCGCGGGCTCCGCGATGCCGGCGCGCGCATCGGCCATCGGGTCGCCGACCTGGAAAGCGGTCTGCGCGGCTTCGGCGAAGCCGACCACATTGCCGCGCACCACCGCCTGCGCCGGCGACTGCCGCCAGTCCCAGCGCGGCGTGACAGCGGGACGGAAGGCGGCGATGGTCGCGCTGCCTCCGGTGGTCGCCGCGCGGCGGCTGTCGCGCGCCAGCGCTTCCTTCAACGCACTCACCAGCAGCCCGCGCACGAGCCCGCCATCGCGGAATCGGACCTCGGTCTTCGCCGGATGCACGTTGACGTCGACCTCGCGCGGATTCTGGGTGATGAACAGCGCCACCAGCGGGTGGCGGTCGCGCGGCAGATAATCGGCATAAGCGCCGCGCAACGCGCCGAGCAAGAGCTTGTCGCGCACCGGGCGGCCATTGACGAAGAGATACTGCCCGAGCGAATTGGCGCGGGTGAGCGTCGGCAGCGCGGCGAAGCCTTCGACCATGAGGCCTTCGCGGCCGGCGCGGATTTCCACCGCATTGGCGCGAAACTCCGGTCCGAGAATGTCGGCGAGCCGCGCCAGCCGGCCGGCGGGCCCGGGCAAGGCGGCGGCCCAGGTCACCGGCGCGCGTTCCTCTCCCGTCAGCGTGAAGGCGACGTCGGGCCGGCTCATCGCCAGCCGCCGCACCACGTCGCGCACGGCCTCCGCCTCGGTGCGATCGGTCTTCAGGAATTTCAGCCGCGCCGGCGTGGCGTAAAACAGATCGCGCAATTCGACCCGCGTGCCCTGATCGAGCGCGGCGGGTTTCACCGGTGACTTCACGCCGCCGTCCACGCTCAGCTCCCAGGCATGCGGTTCCGACCGATGCCGCGTCGTGATCGTGAGGCGGCCGACGGCGCCGATCGACGGCAAAGCCTCGCCGCGAAAGCCGAGCGTGCGGATGGCGAGCAGATCCTCGTCATCGAGCTTGGAGGTCGCGTGGCGCTCTACCGCGAGTTCGAGATCGCGGCACGTCATGCCCTCGCCGTCATCGATCACGCGGATGAAGCGCCGTCCGCCGCCATCGGTCGCCACTTCGATGCGGCTGGCGCCGGCGTCGAGCGCGTTCTCGACCAGTTCCTTCACCACGCTCGCGGGACGCTCCACCACCTCGCCGGCGGCGATGCGGTTCACGACGGCTTCGGATAGCTGGCGGACGGGCATTGAGGTGGCCTGATTCGAGGACAGCCCAGTTTACCGGGGCGGTGCACAAGCCGCGAGGCCGCGGGACGCCCTGCCCCCGCTATTCGGCCCTCGGCTTGTTCTGCCGTAATCCCTTGATTCCGCTACGGCGTTTCTTGCTCTCCAGCCGCTTTTCGCGTGACGCCTTGGTCGGCTTGGTGGCCTTGCGCTTGACCGGCCGCACCGCCGCCTGCCGGATCAGCGCGACCAGCCGCGCCAAAGCCTCCTCGCGGTTGCGTTTCTGGCTGCGTTCGTTCTGCGCGGTGAGGACGAGCACGCCGTCCTGCGTCATCCGGCTGCCCGCCAGCTTCATCAAGCGGAGCGCGACGTCGTTCGGCAACGAGGGCGAGCGGCGCACGTCAAACCGAAGCTGCACCGCCGTCTCGGTCTTGTTGACATGCTGCCCGCCCGGCCCGGAGGCGCGGATGAAGCTTTCCTGCAGCTCGGACTCGTCGATGCTGATCGTGTCGGTGATGCGGATCATGACTCGTTTTCGTCATGGCCGGGCATGACGGCGGAATCTATTTGTATCCCGCCAAATACTTCTTCGCCAGCACCTTGCCTTCTTCCACCGCGGGCTGGTCGAAGGCGTCGACGCCGAGAAGATGCGCGGCGATGATCGTCTCCAGCATGAAATGCATCAGCAGTTCGCCGAGGCTTGCTTCGTCGAGCTTCCGCAGATGGATCGTGCGCACCGGACAGCCGTTCTTGGCCAAGGTCTCCGCGGTGGCGCGGCCCTGCGCGGCGACCAGGTCGCCGATGGTCTTGCCGGCGAAATCCGGCTCGCCGCAGAGCTTGGCGAATTCCGCCTCGATGCGCGGTCCGCGCCCTTCAGTCCCGACGGTGATGACGGTGAACAGCTTGTCGCGCGGGCCGGCGATGAAAAGCTGCAGCTGGCTGTGCTGGTCGACCGGGCCGAGCGCGCCGATCGGCGTCGTGCCCTTGCCGTCCTTGCCGAGGCTTTCCGCCCAGAGCTGCACATACCAGCGGGTGAAGCGCTCGAGCTTGTCGGCATAGGCCATCACCACCGCGATGCGTTTGCCGTTCTCGGACAGAGCCAGCGAGAGCGCGGCGCCGACGGCGGCAGGAACTTCCGCCGCAGGCTTGCGCTCCAGTACCGGCGCGAGCGCGGCGGCGGCGCCGCTTCGGATCGCGCCGATGTCGAGGCCGAGCATGGCGGCAGGCAGCAGGCCCACATTGGTGAGTACCGAGAAGCGCCCGCCGACGTCGGGGTCATGCTCGAGGAAGGGCACGCCGAAAGGCGCAAACAGATCGCGCAGACCATTGCGCCTGCCGCCGCGCGCGGGCTCGGAAAGGCCGAGCACCAGTTCGCCGATCCGCTTTTCCAAGCCGGCCTGTTTCAGCGCGGCCAAGACCGCGGCGCTCTGCATCAGGGTCTCGCCGGTGCCCCCGGATTTGGAAATGGCGACAAAGCGCGTGGTGGAGAGCGGCAGCCGCGCCAGCAAGCTCGCGAAGCTGTCGGGATCGAGATTGTCCATGAAGTGCAGCCGCGGCGGATCGCGCAGCAGGCCGACGCCCGGCACCGCATAGCCGGCGAGCTGGGCCAGCGTCTGCCCGCCCAGGCTGGAACCGCCGGTGCCGAGCACGACCACATCGCTGGCGCCCGCCGCCAGCCCTCGGGCGGCTTGCGTGATGGCCGCGATGTCGTCGCGCTGCGCCGGAAGCCGCAGCAGCGGCAGTCCGCCGTCCGCGTGCCGCGCCCGCAGCCAGTCGAGCGCGCCCTCGCTGCGCTTCAGCGCTGCGGCGAAAGCCTCAGGCGGCACGCCTTCGGCGCCGATCCGCGCAGTTTGTGTGTTGTCGATGGATTGGACGAAGGGCATGGGAAATCCTGCGGACGGTCACCCTGCCTATACGGACAAGGCGGCCTTGTCATTACCCGCCCATAGGGGGATGCCGCCGATTTGAAGTTCCTACACCGCCTGCGGCAAAACTCGGTAGGAACTTCAAATCGAGAAGCGGCACTAGAGTCATAAGTTGCTAGTGCCCCTTTGCTTCCGAAGTTCGTGTCAGAGGATGCTGCGATGGATTACGAACTTCGGAAGCGGGGCACTAGTTGGAGCTGACGCCTTGCGGCCGTCCCACGATGGTGATCAGCATGCCGCTCTTGAGCAACCGCTGCGCGACGCGCTTGGTATCTTCCAGAGTCACCGCATCGATCAACGCCCCGCGCCGGTCGATATAATCGATACCCAGGCCGTCGAGCTGGATCTGCAAAAGCGCGCCGGCGATCTTGTTGGAGGTGTCGAGGTTGAGGGCATAAGCGCCCTTGAGATAGGACTTCGCCTTGGCGAGTTCCTCCTCGGTCGGACCGGTTTCCGCCATGCGCTGAATTTCGCTTTCAATCACCGTCAGCGTTTCCGCCGTGCGGTCCGCGCGCGTGGCGGTGCCGCCGATCATCAGCGCCGTGCCTTTGAGCCAGACCAGACTGTCGTTGATGCTGTAGGCCAAACCACGCTTCTCGCGGATTTCGGCATAGAAGCGCGAGGAGAAGGTGCCGCCGCCCAGAATATGGTCGAGAATATAGGCGGCCATGAAATCGGGATCGTTGCGGAACACACCGCGGCGGCCGAAAGTGATGACGGTCTGCGGCACGTTCAGGTCGACCACGATGCGCTGGCCGAGGCCCTGCGGATCCACCATCGGCACCGGCTGCAAATCGGCCTTGGCCGGCAGTGACCCAAAGATACGGTCGATCAGCGCGCCGGCCGCCGCGGCGTCGAGATTGCCGACGATGGCGATCTTCAGTCCGTCGCGCGCCAGCACGCGTTTGACGTAGGTCCGCAGGTCATCGACCCCGATCTGCGGCACGGATTCCAGCGACCCGTTGACTTGCCGGCCATAGGGATGGCCGGGAAAGGCCGCCGCCCACCAGCGCCGGCCGGCGATCGCATTCGGACTGGTGGTGTCGCGCTGCAGGCCGGAGAGAATTTGGCTGCGCATGCGCTCGACGTCTCTTGTCTCAAAGCGCGGCGCGGTCAGCGCCAGGCGCAGAAGCTCGACGGCATCGTCGCGGTGCTCGTTCAGCACCCGCAGCGAGCCGTTGAAGTAATCGCGGCCGGCGCGGAACCGCAATTCGATGGCCTTGTCTTCCAGCCTTTCATGGAAGGCGCGTGAATCCAGATCGCCCGCGCCCTCGTCGAGCAGCGCGCTGACCATATTGGCGACGCCGGCCTTGTCCGCCGGATCCTGGCTGGCGCCGCCGGCAAAGGCGAATTCCAGGCTGATCAGGGACACCGTCTCCTGCCGCACCAGCCAGGCTTCGAGTCCGCCGGGGCTGATGACCCGCTCGATCGGCACCGCCTGCGCCGGAGCGGCGGCGATGCACAGCACAGCGAATAGAGGCGCGAAACGGGCAAGCAGCTTCACGAGCGTTTTTCCTCCGGCGCGCGTTTCACTTCCGGCCGCGCGGTCTTCACCAGATAGCCGGTGACCGAGTGCTCGTTGCCGAGCCATTGCCGGGCGGCGTCGCGCACCTGATCGGCGGTCACCGTGCGGATCCGCTCGGGCCAGGTTTGCACGCTCTCCACCGTAAGGCCGGTGGTGAGCGCGGTGCCATACCAGCGGGCGAGCGTGCTCTGGCTGTCCTGCGCATAGACCGAGTCGGCGATCAGCCGGGTTTTTGAGCGCTCAAGCTCCTCGGCACTGACACCCTTCTCGGCCAGTTCGGCGATCACCGCTTCGATTGCGGATTCCAGTTGCGGCAGCGTGGTGCCGTTGGCCGGCGTGCCGTAAACGCTGAACCGCGTCAGGTCGAGCGCGGAGCCCTGATAACCGGCGCCGGCGCTTACGGCGATTCCCTTTTCCACCACCAGGGCCCGATAGAGCCGGCTGTTATTGCCGCCGCCGAGAACATGCCCCAGCACTTCCAGCGCCTCGCTCTCGCCGCGCTTGGCCGTGGCAGCCGACGGGACAAGATAGCTGCGCTGCACGCTTGGCTGCTCGACCCGCGGATCGGCCAACGTCACCACGCGCGTGGCGGCGGGCGGCGGCTCTTGCGGACGCAGGCGCGGCTTGGTCTCGAAGCTTGCCTCGATCTTGCCGTAGAAATTTTCCGCCAGGCCGCGCACCTGATCGGGCTCGACGTCGCCCGCCACGATGACAATCGCGTTGTTGGGCCCGTAGAAGCGCTTGTAGAAGGCGAGCGCGTCCTCGCGATTGAGCTTTTCGATCTCAGGCCGCCAGCCGATTACCGGCCGTCCATAGGGATGGTTGAGAAAGAGCGCGGCTTCCATCTGCTCGCCGAGGCGGGCGCGCGGGTTGTTGGCAACACGCGAATTCTGTTCTTCCAGCACGACGTCACGTTCCGGCAGCACCACCTCGTCGGTCAGCACCAACCCGGTCATCCGCTCGGCTTCCAGCTCCATCATCTTCGCCAGATGCTCGCGCGGCACGCGCTGGTAATAGGCGGTGTAGTCGCTGGAGGTGAATGCGTTTTCCTGCCCGCCCACGCTGGCGATCAGCCGCGAGAAGTAACCGGCCGGATGGTTCTTCGTGCCCTTGAACATCAGGTGCTCTAGGAAATGCGCGATGCCGGATTTGCCGGCCTGCTCATCAGCCGAGCCCACGCGATACCAGATCATGTGGGTGACAATGGGCGCGCGGCGATCGGGGATGACGACGAGCTCAAGCCCGTTGGCGAGCGTGAAGTGAGCAACCTTGCTCTTGGTTTCCGGCGCGCCTTGCGCACGCGCGGAAACTGGCGCCGCCGCGAGAGCGGCGACCAAAATGGCAGCAAAAGCTATGATGCGGCTGTTCAGCACCGGCAGGCCCTGGTTGATTGATTAGGTCGGTATTCGAGGCGCGGCGCGCAAGATCGCAGTTACAGCGGCTTCTCTTTCTTTTGCGGTCCCTCCTGACGCGGCGTCACGCCATAAGGAGCCGCCGGCGACGGCGTGAGGTAACCCGGGGGCGGGTCGAGCAGCGTCGTGCGCGGGGGTTCGCCCTCGAATTTGCCGACCTCTTCCCAGCTGCCGCCGAGCTTGCCCTGCATCAGCATCGTCAGGAAGTCCGGCTCTTTCTGGCCCTTGGGCGCGTCGGCCCAGGTGCCGGTATAGCCCGTCTTGTAACTTTCGGCAGTGCCCGAGATCGGCTTGGCGGGATCCACGACCGCCGGATCGCGGCCGGATTTGCGCAAAGCGGCCGCGGCGCGCTTGGCCTTCACTTCGGGCTCGATCGGCCAGTCGCCATTTTTGGCTGCCTTGCCCGGAGGCGGAAGGTCACGTCCCTTCGGCACGACCAGCGGCGAACGTTCGCGATAGGTAATATCGGGGGTGGCGGCGGAACCCAATCCGAACGGGGCCAGGATCGCATTAAACATCCGCTTATCGGCGTTCAGGACGTGGTCCTCGATGTCGTCTTCCTCGGCGGCGGCGGCCTGCGCCCAGGCGGCATTACCGGCAACGCCGATGACGGCCAGCGCCAGCGCGGCGGCCCAGACGGCATTGCGCACAGGCTTGATCCAAGGCGCGGCGGACATGGCTATCACCCTCAAAATACTACCGGAAAATTGTCACGAACCCCTCGGCGATGGCCGCGATTATGGCCCGGATCGGGGCGCTTTTACGGCGCGGTCTCCGAACAGGGATTCATACAACAGGCCGGCGACCCCGACAACGATGGCTACGTCGGCTAGGTTAAAAACATACCAGCTGAAGGTCCAGCCGGCCGTGGTGATGTGGAAATGCGCGAAGTCCGCCACCGCTCCATAGGCCACACGGTCGATGGCATTGCCGATCGCTCCGCCGATGATCAGACCCAGGGACACCGCCGACCACCGGGTGTCCACCCGCGTCATCCAGACCCAGAGCAGCACCACCGCCACCACCTTCAGGCCCAGCAAGGCCCATTGGCCGAAGACGCCTTCCTGCTGGAACAGGCCGTAGCTGATGCCCTTGTTCCAGACCAGGACCAGATCGAAGAACGGCGTGACGGCGATGGCGCCCTGTTCCGCGAGATCATAGGCGAACAGCAGCCAAAGCTTGGCGGCCTGGTCGAGCAGCAAGGCGGCCAACGCCGCCGCCAGCCCGACGCCGGTCAGGGGACCCCAGAAAAAGCGGGCTTTCGATGCCGGGAGGGAACTCACGTGGTCGTCCCCGCGCAAGCGGGGACCCATACCCGCAAGACTGTCAGTCGAGCAAATGCGTCAAATCTTGCCATTCCAGATTTTCTTCCTCGATGAGGCGGATTTTCCAATCGCGATTCCACTTCTTGAGTTGCTTCTCGCGCGTGATGGCAGATACGGGGTCATCGAACGATTCAACATGGACTAAGCGGGTTACTTTGTACTGGCGGACAAACAATGATCCCTTTCCCAAGCGATGCTCTTCCATCCTTCTCCGCAGATCATTCGTAATCCCGATATACAGCGTTCCGTATCGTTTGCTCGCGAGGATGTAGACGAAATACGACACGGCAACGCATCGCACTCTGTGAGTATGGGTCCCCGCCTTCGCGGGGACGACAACTAAAATTCCCCTACTCCGCCGCCTTGCGCAGCGTATCCCATTCGCGCAGCGCCCGCGCGTCGCGCGGCGAAACGTCCGGGTAATCCGGATCGGCGCCGATGGTGGACAGGATTTTCCATGAGCGCGCGCATTTGGTGCCTTCGGCGAGATTGGGCACCACCGCAACGCCTTTCACTTCCGGCAGGCGGAACGCGTTGATCGGTCCTTCGTCGGAAACCAGCGTCGCCGCCGAAGTGATGCAGACTTCCGCCAGATCGACATCGGCCAGCGCCGCGAACAAGTCCGGATTGGCGACATGCACGATCGGATGCGCTTCGAGCGACGAGCCGATGCGCTTCTGCGCGCGCTCGATCTCCAGCGCGCCGGTGACGACCCCGCGCACGAGCCGCAGCTTGCGCCATTTTTCCGCCAGCGCGTCGGCGCGCCAGGCGGCGGGAATTTCCGGAAAGCCTTCGAGGTGAACCGACGACGCATGCTCGCCGTAGCGCGACAGCCAGGCTTCCTCGGCGGTGAAGGCGAGCATCGGCGCGAGCCAGGTCACCGTGCAGCGGAACAGGTGATCGATCACGGTGAGCGAGGCCTTGCGCGCCGTCGAGGAGATCGGGTCGCAGTACAGCGTGTCCTTGCGGATGTCGAAATAGAAGGCGGAAAGATCGACCGTCATGAAGGCGTTGAGCGCGGCGAAGATGCGCTTGTAGTCGAAATCCGCGTAGGCCTGCCGCACCAGGGCATCGAGCTCGGAGAGCCGATGCAGCATCAGCAGCTCCAACTCCGGCATCTTCGCCGGCGCGATGCGGTCCTCCTCGTGGAAATGCGCCAGGCTGCCGAGCATCCAGCGGATGGTATTGCGCAGCTTGCGATAGGTGTCGGCCGTGGTTTTCAGGATTTCCGGCCCGATCCGCAGGTCGTCGGCATAATCCGAGGCGCAGACCCACATGCGCAGGATGTCGGCGCCGGACTGCTTGATCACGTCCTGCGGCGCCACCACGTTGCCGAGCGATTTCGACATCTTGCGCCCGTGCTCGTCGAGCACGAAGCCATGGGTCAGCACGAGATCGAAAGGCGCGCGGCCGCGCGTGCCGCAGCTTTCCAACAGCGAGGAGTGAAACCAGCCGCGGTGCTGGTCGGAGCCTTCCAGATACATGATCTGATCCGGCCCGCCGTCCTGCCTGCGCCTGATGCCGGCGAGGCTGGGGAAGTGTTTGGGGTCCTCCAGCACGAAGGCATGGGTGGAGCCGGAGTCGAACCAGACATCGAGGATGTCGTCGACTTTCTTCCAGTCCTCATTGGCGCGGGAGCCGAGGAAGCGTTCGCGCGCACCGGCCAGATACCAGGCGTCGGCGCCTTCCTGTTCGAACGCTTCCGCGATGCGCCGGTTGACCGCTTCGTCCTGCAGGATTTCCGCCGAGCCGTCGCCTTGCTCGCGCACGAAGACGGCGATCGGCACGCCCCAGGCGCGCTGGCGCGAGATCACCCAATCGGGACGGCTTTCGATCATGCCGGTGATGCGGTTCTCGCCTTGCGGCGGCACCCAGCGCGTGACCCTGATGGCGCCGAGCGCGCGGGCGCGCAGCGTATCGTTTGCGCCGCTGATACCCTTGTCCATCGCGATGAACCATTGCGGCGTATTGCGGAAGATCACCGGCTTCTTCGAGCGCCAGGAATGTGGATACTGGTGCTTGAGCCGGCCGCGCGCGATCAGCATGCCGGCTTCGATCAGCGCCTTGATTACTGCCTCGTTGGCGTCGCCCTTCTCGCCCTTGTCGTTGATCACGCGCTTGCCGGTGAAGCCCGGCGCGGCCTCGGTAAAGGCGCCGTTCTCGTCCACCGTGTAGGGAATCGTGGTGTTGATGCCGCGCGCCGCCAGATCGCGCGCATTGCTTGTCCAGATCTCGAAGTCCTCGCGGCCATGGCTTGGCGCGGTGTGAACG
>DASSPI010000042.1:0-21075 GCA_035699705.1 Xanthobacteraceae bacterium | reverse complement strand
GGCCGGCAGGCGGCGCACGCGATCGACAAATTCCTGATGGGTTCGACGCTGCTGCCGCGCTGAGCGCGCCGATCAGCGGAAGAAGCTGAAGGGCGAAAACGAGTTCGATCGCTGCCGCTGCTGCTGCTGCTGCTGCTGCTGCTGCTGCTGCTGCTGCTGCTGCTGGGGCGAAGCTTGCGACGACCGCGGCCTTCTCGGCTGCTGGCTTGCCGCCTGCGCGTCGGTCTTCGGCTTCTGGCTCGTTTGCGCGCCGGCGCCGGTTGCCGCCACCGGAACCTCCGCCGGCTTGATCGTTCCCGGCTCCTGGATCGTGTTCGCCACCGGCAGCGTTCCGCCGCCGCCCAGCGGCCAGACGAAATCGTCAGCACGGCCTTTCAGCGGAGAAATCGGCTCCCCTTTCACCAGCACGCGCGAGGCGATCGGATCCGAAGCCGAGGCGCGGGCGCTCCCGCCGCCCAGCAATTCGTCGCCGCCGGAAGCCGTGCCTGAGGTCAACGGCAGGACGGCGCCTGCAATCGGCCGTGCGACCGGACCGCCGGGACGCGGTGCGCCGGAAGGCTGCACGCCGCCGTCCACCGGCAAGGCCACCGGCAAAGCGCGCATGGAGATCACGCGGCGGATTTCCCGCTCGACGAAGTGAGCAAGCTTGCGCGCGCCGTATTTGGTGAAATAGACGCCGTCTTGCGAGCGCAGCCGGCGCGTCTGGCCGTCGACGTCCGGGCCGAAGGAGGCGAATTTGCCGGCCTCGTCGACAAAGCCGTCCCAGACATCGACGTAGATGACCCCGGCTTTCTCGGCCTGCGCGCGATAAAGATCGTTGAGATAAGCGGCGTCGCTGGTGGCTTTGGGTCCGCGGATAATCGGCAGGCCGACCCAGATGACCGGCACGCCCCGGCTCTTCATGGCGGCGATGGTCTCGGCGATGCGTTTGGAATAGAGCTCGGCCCAGGCCTCGGTGCGGTATTCGTGGCTGGCGCCCCTGCTCCTGGGCGCTTCCGGCACCATGATCGGCGCGTCGGGACTCTCGGCGTCGGCGGTCTGCTGGTCCTGCGGCTTGGCCGGCGCTTCCGGCGGTTGCGCCGGTGCCGGCGCTGCCTTGGCGGCCGCACGCTCGCGGATCGGGCCGCGGTCGCTCAAGCCAAGCATCATCACCGCGACTGAAGGCTTCTCGGTCGTAATGATGTCGCGCGCGATGCTCGACCATTCCAGATCGCTCTTCGACTCGTAGCGGATGAGACCGGAATAAGGTTTGTTCTTGCGGACGACGCCGATCTCCGGCGTGTCGGCAAAGGCCTCTTCCAGTCCGTAGGCGAGCCAGTCAGCCATCGAGTCGCCCATCACCGCCACCGTGGAGGTGGGCGGCGCTTCCGCCTTCTTGGCGGGCGGCGCCTTGGAATAATCAGCCGGCGCCTCGCGCTCGCGATAGCGGTCCTGGTAATAGGGCTGCTGCCGCTCGTAGGGCTGGAAGAAAGGAAAGAATTGCGCGGCAGCCGGCGCGCTCGCCAGCAGCGTCAGCGGCGCGGCGGCGATGATGATCGCGGCCAGGGCGACAACCCGGCGCCTGATCGTGCTTTTTTCCGTCATTGCGGACAAAGGCCCACGCATTTCGATCGCCCGGAGAACGGCCGGGGGTGCACCGTCATCGGCATATATTACGGGAAAAATGTCAACTTAGCGATGCTGCGGTGGTTACCCGAAAAGGCCGAGATTTCCGGGGCTTGGGACGTCTAGCGTGCGCGCAGGCGGCTGAGCACGCCGCTGGAGGCGAAGCCGTCGGGCGGATCGCCCACCGAAGCCTGGAATTGCCGGATCGCCAGCCGCGTCCTGCCGCCGAGCTTGCCGTCCGGCTGCCCGATATCGAAGCCGCGCGCGGCGAGCAGCTGCTGCAGCTCGTAGCGTTCCGCGCGGGACAACACGCGCTCCTCGCGCGGCCATGGCTGCACGAAGGGGCCGCCGCCGCGCATGCGGTCGGCGAGATGGCCGATGGCGAGCGCATAGGCTTCCGACGGGTTGTATTTCATGATGGCGCGGAAATTGTCGAGCATGACGAAGGCCGGCCCGCGCGCGCCTGCCGGCACCAGCAGATAGCCGGCATCGTCCGGCCGCGGAAACGGCTTGCCGCCGATACGGCGGACGCCCTGCTGCTCCCATTCGCGCAAGCTCATGCGGCGCGAGTGATCCGCCAGCAGATAATTGAAGCCGCCCGGCAGCACGGCCTCGTAGCCCCAGGTCTGGCCCGCGACCCAGCCGTCCTTCTTCAGGTTGTTGGCGGTGGAGGCGATCAGATCCGGCACGGAATCGACGACGTCGCGCCGTCCGTCGCCATCGAAATCCACGGCGAAGCGCTTGAACGACGTGGGCATGAATTGCGTCGGACCGAAAGCGCCGGCCCAGGAGCCCTTCAGCTGCTCCGGCCGCAGATCCCCGCGATGCAGGATTTCCAGCGCGGAGAGGAATTCATCACGGAAATAATTCTGCCGGCGGCCGATGCAGGCCAGCGTCGCCGTGGAACGCACCACCGGGCGCTCGCCGCCCGCGGTGCTGAAATTCGATTCGATGCCCCAGATCGCGGTGATGATGTAGCGGTCGACGCCGTAGGTCTTTTCCACGGCGTCAAAGATGTCGGCATATTGCGCGAGGATTTCGCGCCCGCGGGCGATGCGCGCGTCGGTGACCAGGAAGTCGAGATAGTCCCACAGCGCCCGGGTAAACTCCGGCTGCGAATCCATGAACTCCATGATCTTCAGGTCGGGCGTGAGCGAGAGCGCATAGGTCTCGTAGGTGGCGCGCGAAATGCCGCGCTTGGCGGCCTGCGGCCACAGCCGCTCGAGACAGACGCCGAAATCCGCCGTTGCGGCGGCGATGGCCTGCGGCGTCATCAGCGGATGGGTGCCGCCTTCCGAAGCGGGCGGAGGCGCGGGCTCGGGGATCGAGCCGGTCGTCAGGTTGCGCAAAAAGGCCGTGAGCGGATCGCTCGCCTGCTGGGCGACAGCCGGCGCGCCGGCGCAAAGCCAGACCGCGGACGCCAGCAAGATTGCGATATGCGACTGCTTCGCCATTCAGGACTCCGCCGCGCGGGATCGGGGCCGCGTCACAACGATAACCATTGGGACCGGATATGGTTGAATCATTGTTAATGGACCGCCAGCCTGGTCCGCCGCCTAGCGGGTGGCGCGCAGCCGCTCGATCAGCTCCGGACTGGGATAGGAATCCGCCGGCAGGCCGACCTTGAGCTGCGCCTTTTTCACCGCCGGCCGGGTCGCCGCGCCCATCCGGCCATCGACCTCGCCCTCGTAAAACCGATGCGCGCGCAAGAGCCGTTGCAGTTCCTGCACCTGCTCCGTGCTCAGCACCGCGACCGGCGCATTGCCCTTGCCGATCGGCGGCGCGCCGTCGAAACGCGTGGCGAAATAGGCCGCCGTGGTCGCATAGACCATGGCCGCGTTCCACTGCAGATAGGCCTTGAAGTTCGGATAGGCGAGGAAGGCGGGGCCATTGCGCCCCATCGGCAGCAGCAGCGAGGCCGGCAGGTTATCGGCCGGCAGCGAACCATGCGCCGCGGTGACGCCCCAGCGCGCCCACTGCGAGCGCGGGTGCTGGATACTGAGGTCGGCCTGATCCCACGGCAGTTGCGCGGGCACGCGGACTTCCTGCAGCCACGGCTGCCCGCGCTGCCAGCCGAAGCCCTTCATCAGATTGGCGGCGGACGCGAGCGCGTCGGGCACGCTGCGAACCATGTCGACGCGGCCGTCACCGTCGAAATCGACGCCGTATTTGTAATAATCCGAAGGCGTGAACTGGGTGGGCCCGAGCTCGCCCGCCCAGTTGCCGATCATCTCGTCCGGCCGCAGGTCGCCGCGCTGCACGATGCGCAGCGTGTCCATCAGCTGCGTGCGGAAGAACTCCGGGCGCCGGCAGTCATAGGCGAGCGTCGCCACCGCGCGGATAATCGGCCAGACATTGCCTTTGTAGGCGCCGTAGTCGCTTTCCAGGCCCCAGAACGACACCACCACCGCCGGCGGCACGCCGAACTGCTGTTCGATGCGCGCGAACAGCGCGGCATTCTTCTTCAATTGCGCCAGCCCGTTCTGGAAACGGTTTTTGTTGGTCATGCGATCGGAGAATTGCAGGAAGCTCTGCTGGAACACGCCCTGCCCGTGGTCGCGCCTGACCACGTTCGGATCGTAGGTCACCCCGTCCAGCGCCCGGGAAATCGTCGCCTGCGAGATGCCGGAAGCCAGCGCTTCCTGCCTGAAGCCGGCCATCCATTGCTCGAAGGTGCCGCTGTTGCGGCAGGTATGGTTGGCCGCCGCCTGCCCCGCCATCGCGGCGGTCATGATCGCAATCGCGCCGATCCACCGCAGTCGCTTCCGCACCGTCATTCAATCCCTGCCAATTTTGAGTAAGCGCCGCCCAGCTTTGTCGTTTGACTTCCCCCCGCTTTTCAATATCCGATATTTGGCCGTATTTGGACGAAAGAAATCGCCGAGCGTTAACGTCCCTCCTGCCCTGGTACCCCATGAAACCGATCCGTAAAGCCGTTTTCCCCGTGGCCGGCCTGGGCACGCGGTTCCTCCCTGCCACCAAAGCCATGCCCAAGGAAATGCTCACGGTGGTAGACCGGCCGCTGATCCAGCATGTGGTGGACGAGGCACGGGACGCCGGCATCGAACACTTCATCTTTGTCACCGGACGCAACAAAGCAGTGATCGAGGACCATTTCGACCGGCAATTCGAGCTCGAAGTGACTTTGAAGGAGCGCCGCAAGACCGCCGACCTGAAGCTGCTTTCCAAGGACCAGCCCGGCGCCGGCGCCGCGAGCTTCACCCGGCAGCAGTCGCCGCTCGGCTTGGGCCACGCCGTGTGGTGCGCGCGCGAATTGGTCGGCCCCGAGCCGTTCGCGCTGCTGCTGCCTGACGTGCTGGTCCAGCATGAGCGCGGCTGTCTGTCGCAGATGATGGAGGCCTATGCCTCGCTGCGCGCGCCCGCGAATATCGTCGCGGTGGAAGAAGTGCCGCCCGAGCGTGTGCACATGTATGGCGTCGTCGGCGTCGGCAAACCGCATGGCAAAGCCTTCTCCATCACGAAAATGGTGGAGAAGCCCAAGCGCGAGGAAGCGCCGTCCAATCTGTCGATCACCGGCCGCTACATCCTGCAGCCGGAAATCTTCGCCCAGCTGGCGACCCAGGAAACCGGCGCCGGCGGCGAGATCCAGCTTACCGACGCCATGCTGGCGCTCGCCAAGAAGCAAAGTTTCTATGGGCTGAAATTCGAGGGGCGCAGCTTCGACTGCGGCGGGAAGATCGGCTTTCTCACCGCCAACGTCTCCTATGCGCTGGCGCGCAAGGACATCGCGCAGGAATTCCGCAAGGAGATCGAGGCTCTGCTGCGCGACAAATAGCGCTCGCTAGTGCTGCAGGCGCAGGCCCAGCATCACGATATGGGCTGCATAGTCCTCGCCGGCCGCGTTCGAGTTGCGCTGCTCGCGGCGGACCTCGCCTTTGAGCTGAACGTTGCGGTTCATCTTGTAGGTTAGGCCGGCGGCGGCAGACAGGCGCTGATCGATGCGCAACGAGCCGACATAATCGTCGAGGCCATAGCCGAATTTCAGCGTGCCGATCAGCCAGTCGCGGAAGGCGTGATCCACCTGGGCGCCGAAGTCGCGCGACAGCACGCCGGAGATCTCGCGTTCGGTGCTTTCATAGACCGAGGTGCGTGCCGTGAAGGTAACCTTGGTCAGCGCGGTCGCCGACCAGATCAGCGAAGCATCGGCGATGACGCCCTTGAGGTCCTGCAGCTGCGGGTCTTCATACCTGCGCGTCATGTAACCGATGCTGACGTCGCCGTTCAATTGCCGGCTCAGCTCGAAAGTCGTGCCGATGCGCGGTGTCAGGCCCTGCGAGTCGCGCTCGACGAAGCTCTCACCGCACTGGCACAAGCGCGGATCAGCGGCGTCGTGCACGCGCTGATCGACCGCGACCGCAACGAAGGGCTTGACGCCCGGCGTCATCTCGTAGCTGCCGCGCAACTCCAGCCCATAGGCTGTAAAACTGCGGTCCCCGTTGCTGAGCGTCGTGCCGTCGGTCAATTCGGAATCCTCGTAACGCGTGCGGTCGATGCTGGCCTTGCCGCCGACTTCCAGCCGGTTGAAGCGATGAAACAGCCCGGCGGTGCCGCCGATGTTGGTGTAAAGCGTCGGCTTGGCGACGTCGGCCACGAACTCCGGCGTGCCGGGCGTATCGGTTGCAACCTTGACGCGGTTCTGCAGCTCGACCCGGGTCTGGCTCGTCACGTCGATGCGGCCGTCCAATACGGAATCGAAATAGGGACGGTTGAGCGAGGGCTGCTCGGTATAGCCATCGTAGCTGCCGCGGATCTTGGCGCGGAATTCGTGCCGCTCCCAATCGGACTTGGCCTGCAATTCCGGGGCGACGACATAGAAAGGCGAGCCCTTCGGCGTGGCATCGCGGCCGGGATTGCTGTCATAGCCGAAGCTGAGATCGATCGCCGGCCGCAGGAGGAAGGAGCCGGCGCGGATGCCAAGCGGCTCGTATGGATCGATCGCCGGCTGCTTCGGTTTCGGCCGCGCCTGCGTCGGCGCATAAGGCGGCGCGATGGATGCCGTCGTGTCCGGGTCGGCGGGCCGCGCGGGCAGCACTACCGGCGTCGGCGGCAGCCGCTGCACCGGCGTGATCTGTGTCGTCACCACGCGGGGCAATGGCTGCCTCTCGTTCTTTCGCTCGACCGAAGATTGGATCTTCCGGCGCGCATTGGTGGAGTCGAAACCGGTCTTGCTCGCGCCGTGGGCGGGCGGATTTCCGAATGTCGGGACGTTCCTGGGCATCAGCGATGGCGCTTCGCCGCCGTCTTCCGGAATCAGCACCCCTTGGCCGCCGGGCGGATCGAAACTGCCGTTCTCAGGGAAAGCGGGCGGCGAGGTCTGCGCCAGCGCGCCCGCCGCCAGCGTCATCGCCGCCAGAAAGGCGCCAAGGCCGAACGCCGCTGGGGCACGATCTGGGCAAAGCCGCGGCACCGAACCTCCTGGCTCCGAGCCCGGCCCGCCTGTGCGCGGAGGCCAGAAATCGGCGCAGAATCAGCAACTTGGCGCCACCCATACGGCGCCCAATAGGGATCGGGCCCGCTGGACGGCGGGCCTTTGGTTAACGGAGTTAAAACGCTTATGGTTAATGAGACGTTGATGGCCGCCCGGTCGCTCGCCAAGCCTTCCCGTGCTAGCTTGCGGACGCCGAATCCCAAGCTGGAATCTCATGGCCAAATCGAAAGCGCTCCGTCACAACCGCGAACCCAATGAGCGCGCCGGCGCCCTGATCGCATCGGCGGTGCGCACGCTGGACGCGGAAGGCGGCGGCATCGCCGCGCTGTCGGCGGCGCTCGGAAACGGACTCGGCGCCGCCTTCGTGGAGGCGGTGGAGCTGATCCGCGGCATCCGCGGGCGGCTGATCGTCAGCGGCATGGGCAAGTCCGGTCATGTGGCGCACAAGATCGCGGCCACGCTGTCCTCCACCGGCACGCCTTCCTTTTTCGTGCATCCGGCCGAAGCCAGCCATGGCGATCTCGGCATGATCACCCGCGACGACGCCATCATGGCGCTGTCCTGGTCGGGCGAGACCTCCGAGCTGAAGAACCTGATCGATTATTCCCGCCGCTTCCGGATCGGGCTGATCGCGGTGACCGCCAATGCGGAATCGACGCTCGGCCAGGCGGCCGATGTCGTGCTCACGCTGCCGCAGGCGCGCGAAGCCTGCCCGCATAACCTCGCCCCCACCACCTCATCGCTGATGCAGCTCGCGCTCGGCGATGCGCTCGCGGTCGCGCTGCTGGAAAGCCGCGGTTTCACCGCCATCGATTTCGGCGTCCTGCATCCCGGCGGTCAGCTCGGCGCGCAACTGAAATTCGTGCGCGACATCATGCATAAGGGCGAGGCCATCCCGCTGGCGCAGCTCGGCTCGCGCATGAGCGAGGCGATGGTGGAGATCTCCGCCAAGGGCTTCGGCTGCGTCGGAATCGTGGACGGCGAGGGCAAGCTCGCCGGCATTATCACCGACGGCGACCTGCGCCGTCACATGCGGCCCGACCTGCTGGAAGCGCGGGTGGAAGACGTGATGACGCCGCGCCCGAAGACCATCAGCCCCGGCCAGCTTGCCGCCGAGGCGCTGGAGATCCTCAACTCCTCCAAGATCACCGCGCTGATGGTGGAGGAAGACGGCAGGCCGATCGGGATCGTGCACTTCCACGACCTGCTGCGCGCCGGCGTCGCCTGATTTTCCTTAAATCCAGCCTTGCAGCTCGCGCAGCGCGAGCTGGCTGATCACGGTCATGCCGGGATCGCTGTCGTTCAGGCACGGAAGGGCGAAGAAATTGCTGCCGCCGTGCGCCTTGAAGAGATGCGCGTTCTCGACCGCAATCTCTTCCAGGGTTTCCAGGCAATCCGCGGCGAAGGCCGGCGTGATCACGGCCAGGTTCTTCACGCCCTTCTGAGCCAGACTTTTCACCGTCTCGTCGGTATAGGGCCTGATCCATTCGGTGCGGCCGAAACGCGACTGGAAGGTGAGCATGAATGATTCCTCGTCGAGACCGAGGCTTTCACGCATCAGCCGCACCGTCTCGGCGCAGTGCGCCTGATAGGGATCGCCCTTCTCGACATATTCCTTCGGAATGCCGTGAAAGGACGCCAGGATCACGTCCGGCCGCCAGGAAAGCTTGGCCAGCTCGGTCGCCATCGAGGACACCAGCGCCTCGATATAGACCGGCTCGTTGTAATAGGGCGGCACGAAGCGCAGCGCCGGCTGTTTCCGCATCGTCATCAGGGTGCGGAAAACCTCGTCGCCGACGGTCGCCGTGGTGGCGGCGGCATATTGCGGATAGAGCGGCAGGATCAGGATGCGCTCGCAGCCCTGTTCGGCGAGCGCGGCCAGGCGCGAGGCGATCGAGGGATCGCCATAGCGCATGGCCCAGTCGGTCACGATGCGCGGATCGGTCTCCGCCAGCATGGCCGCCAGCTTTTCGCCTTGCGCGCGGGTGATGGTCTTCAGCGGCGACTCGTTCTTCTCGCGGTTCCAGATCTTGTCGTAATCGCGGCCCTTGAATTTCGGACGCAGCGTGAGGATGCCGACGTTGAAGATGAGCTTCCACAAGAGTGAATTGTCCTCGATCACGCGCCGGTCGGACAGAAATTCCTTCAGGTAGCGCCGCACCGACCAAAAGTCGGTCGCCTCCGGCGTGCCGAGATTGACGATCAGCACGCCGATGCGGGAGCTGACGCCGGGCTGCTCGGCCTCGACAGCCGGCGCGAGGGTGGGCGCTGTGATCTGGGCCATGGTCAACCGTTACTCGGCGGCCTTGAGGAAAGTGGACGCGCCGGCACGGAACTGCTCCAGCAGGGCCGCTTCCTCGGCCTTGGCGGCGGCAAGATGGCGCGCCTTGACATGGCCGAAGCCGCGGATTTTTTCCGGGATCGCGGCAAGGCCGGTGGCGAGGTGATGATTGTCGGGCGTGAGCCTAGGCATGATCTCGCTTAGCATGGCTTCATAGTCCGCGGCCAGCTTGCGTTCGGTTTTGCGCTCCTGCGTATAGCCGAAGGGGTCGAGGGAAGTCCCGCGCAGGAATTTCAGCTTCGCCAGCGCGCGGAACACCGGCAGGACCCAGCCGCCGAAAGCGAGCTTCCGCGGCAAGCCGGTGGCGGGGTCGCGGGGCGCGAACAGCGGCGGCGCCAGATGGAATTCCAGGCGCACATCGCCCTCGAATTCCGCCTTCAGCTGCCGCGCGAATGAGCCGTCGGCGTAAAGCCGCGCCACTTCATACTCGTCCTTGTAGGCCATCAGCTTGAAGAGATAGCGCGCCACCGCCTCGGCAAAGCCGCATTTGCCCGGCGCCTGCGCGGCCTCGGTGGCCTTGGCACGCTCGACAAGGGAGCGGTAGCGCGTGGCATAGGCGGCGTCCTGATAGTCGCTGAGGAAAGCCGCGCGCCGCTCCACCATCTCACCAAAAGATTCCGACAGGCGGCGGTCGTCCGCGCTTTCGTCCCGCTGCGGGCGCAGCAGCGCCTCGACCGCGGCCGGATCGGCAGCGGCGACACGGCCCCAGCGGAAGGCCGCGTGATTCATCGCCACCGCCTCCCCGTTGAGCGCGATCGCCTGCTCGATCGCCGCCGCCGACAGCGGCAGCGTGCCGAGCTGAAAGGCGTAGCCGAGGAGGAAGATATTGGCGCCGATGGAATTGCCCAGAAGCCCGCTCGCCATCCGGGTGGCATCGACAAAATGGCTCCCTTCGCGGCCGGCGGCCTCGGTGATGGCGCGTTCGATGCGCTTTGTGGGCAGCGCGAAGTCGGCATCGCGGGTGAACTCACCCGGCAGAAATTCCGCAAGGTTCACCACCATGCGCGTCTTGCCCTGTTTCACCGCGGCCAGCACGGTCTTGCTGCCGGCTACCACGATGTCGCCGCCGAGCACGAGATCGGCGCCGCCCGCCGGCACGCGGATGGCATGGATATCCTCCGGCCGTGCGGCAATGCGGATATGGCTGTGCACCGGACCGCCTTTTTGCGCCAGGCCCGACATGTCGATGACGCCGGCGCCCTTGCCTTCCAGATGCGCCGCCATGCCCAGAATGCCGCCGATCGTCACGACGCCGGTGCCGCCGATGCCGGTGACGATAATGCCGTAAGGCGCGTCCAGCGACGGCAGCGATGGCGGAGGCAGGCCGGGCAGCGGCGCGCCTTCAATCGCGGCACCGCGCCGCTTCGGCTTGCCGCCATGCACGGTGACCAGCGACGGGCAGAAGCCTTTCAGGCAGGAGTAATCCTTGTTGCAGCTCGACTGGTCGATCTTGCGCTTGCGGCCGAACTCGGTTTCCAGCGGCTGGATCGAAACGCAGTTCGACTGCACGCCGCAATCGCCGCAGCCTTCGCACACCAGCTCATTGATGATGACGCGCTTGTCGGGATCGGGATAAAGCCCGCGCTTCCTGCGGCGGCGCTTTTCGGCGGCGCAGGTCTGGTCGTAGATCAGCACGGTGACGCCAGGGATGGCGGCCAGCCCGGTCTGCACGGCCATCAGCTCATCGCGGTGATGAATGGTGACGCCACGCGGCCAATCCTCGTTTTTGGAATATTTCTGCGGCTCGTCGGTGACCACCACGACGCGCGCGGCGGCTTCGCCCACCATCTGCTTGGCGATCAGCGGCACGGTCAGCATGCCGTCATTGGCCTGCCCGCCGGTCATGGCGACGGCATCGTTGAACAGTATCTTGTAGGTGACGTTGATTCCGGCCGCGACCGCCGCGCGGATCGCGAGGCTGCCGGAATGGTTGTAGGTGCCGTCGCCGATATTCTGGAAGACATGATTGCGCGTGGAGAACAGCGCCTCGCCCATCCAGTTCGCGCCTTCGCCCCCCATCTGGGTGAAGCCGAGCGTCGAGCGGTCCATCCATTGCGCCATGTAATGACAGCCGATGCCGGCATAGGCGCGCATGCCTTCCGGCACGACCGTGGAGGTGTTGTGCGGACAGCCGGAGCAGAAATAGGCGCGGCGGATGCCGACCTCCTCGGCTTCGCTCAGCCGCTGGCGCATGTCCTTGAGCTCGGCGACACGCGCGGCGAGATCGGGCTGCGGCGCGAATTTCAACAGGCGATCGCCGATGCAGGCCGCGATGGCGGCCACATCCAGCGCGCCTTTGGCGGAAAACAGCGTGCGCTCCTGCTCGTCCTTCTTGCCGATAATGGCCGGCTGGCTGGCTGTGCCGTAAAGCAGCGCGCGCAACTGCGTCTCGACCAGCGCCTCCTTCTCCTCGACGACGATGACGAGATCGAGGCCGCGCGCGAAGGCGACCATCTCGTCGCGGATCAGCGGCCAGGCGCAGCCGAGCTTCAGCAGCCGCAGGCCGAGCTTGTTGCACGCCAGCTCGTCGAGGCCGAGCTCGTCCAGTGCCTGGCGCACGTCGCCATAGGCTTTGCCGACGGTGATGACGCCGACTTTCGCCGCGCTGCCGCCGGAGGTGACGGTGCGGGTCAGCGAATTGGCGCGCAGGAAAGCGGCGATCGCGTCGCGCTTGAAATCATAGAGCCGGGCTTCCTGCGCCGGCACCGGATCGCGCAGGCGGATGTGCAAGCCGCCCGGCGGCATGGCGAAGTCCGCCGGCGCGACCAAGCGCAGGCGCTCGAGGCTGCCGTCGACGATGCCGGTCGCCTCCACCGTGTCCTGCATCACCTTCATCGCGCTCCAACAGCCGGTGAAGCGCGACATCGCCCAGCCGTAAAGGCCGTAGTCCAGAATCTCCTGCAGATTCGCCGGCACCAGCACCGGGATCAGCACATCGACGAAACGGAATTCCGATTGATGCGCGGTGGTGGAGGATGACGCGGTATGATCGTCGCCGGCCACCGCCAGCACGCCGCCATGCGGCGAGGTGCCGGCGAGATTGGCATGGCGGAAAACGTCGCCGGTGCGGTCTACGCCCGGGCCCTTGCCGTACCACATGCCGAAGACGCCGTCGTATCTGCCCTCGCCGCGCAGCTCCGCCTGCTGCGTGCCCCAGAGCGCGGTGGCCGCGAGGTCTTCATTGATGCCGGGCTGGAAGCGGACATGCGCAGCATCGAGAAATTTCTGCGCGCGCTCAAGCTGCTGGTCGAGGCCGCCGAGCGGCGAGCCGCGATAGCCGGTGACCAGCCCCGCGGTATTGAGCCCCGCCCGGCGGTCGCGCTCGCGCTGCATGAGGCAAAGACGCACCAGCGCCTGAAAGCCGGTGACGAACACCCGGCTTTGCGTCAAATCGTATTTATCGTCGAGCGTGACGTGCCTTAGCGCCATCCGCGCCGGGACCTCCGGGACCAGTGTGCCCGCCTGCGGCCGCCACTGGAAGGGGGTTGATACAGGCCGACGGTTGCGGCAGCAATACGATATGAGCGACCACGAGCACGATCACGGGCACAGCTCCGAGCTGTCGGAAATGCAGCTGCGGGTGCGCGCGCTGGAAACCATCCTGGTCGAGAAGGGCTATGTCGAGCCGGCCGCGCTCGACGCCATTATCGAGACCTACGAGCACAAGATCGGCCCGCATAGCGGCGCACGGGCGATCGCCAGGGCCTGGGTGGATCCTGATTTCCGCCGCCAGCTGTTCGGCAATGCCAGCAAGGCATTCGCCGCGCTGGGCGTGCCGGGCGGAACCGAGCATCTGATCGCGCTGGAGAATACCCCGCAGCGGCACAACATGGTCGTCTGCACCTTGTGCTCCTGCTATCCCTCGGCGACGCTCGGGCTTCCGCCGGTCTGGTACAAATCCGCCGCCTACCGCTCCCGCACGGTGGCGGACCCGCGCAGCGTGCTGAAGGAATTCGGCACCGAATTGCCGCAGAGCACGGAAATCCGCGTCTGGGATTCCACCGCCGAGGTGCGCTACATCGTCGTGCCGATGCGGCCCGCCGGCACCGAGGGCTGGAGCGAGCAACAGCTCGCCGCCATCGTCAACCGCGACTGCATGATCGGCACGCGCCTGCCTGATCCCGGAGCCGCGCGATGAACGGCGTGCACGACATGGGCGGCATGGACGGCTTCGGACCGGTGCAGCCGGAACAGAACGAGCCGGTGTTCCACGAGGAATGGGAAGGCCGCGTGCTCGCGATGAACCGCGCCATGGGCTACACCGGCGCCTGGAACGGCGACATCTCGCGCTACGCCAAGGAAATATTGCCGCCGGATGTCTATCTCGGCAGTTCCTATTACCGGCGCTGGGCGCTCGGGCTGGAATGGATGCTGACGGACAACGGTTTGGTCGGCGCCGATGAATTCGCCGCCGGCCATGCCTTGCGCCCGGGCGAGCCGCTGAAACGCAAGCTCACGGTCGATCAGCTGGAAACCGCGGTGGCGCGCGGCTCCTATGAGCGGCCGGCGCGGGCGCCGGCGGCGTTCAAGCTTTCGGATCGCGTCCGCATGCGCAACATCCATCCCAAAGGGCACACGAGGCTGCCGCGTTATGTGCGCGGCCATGTCGGCATCATCGAGCGCGTGCACGGCTGTCACGTCTTTCCCGACAGCCACGCCGCTCCGAGCCGGGAGGAAGATCCGCAGTGGCTCTATACGGTGTGCTTCGATGGCCGCGAATTGTGGGGCGAGGCCGCCGACCCGACATTGAAACTGTCGGTCGACGCCTGGGAGCCTTACCTGGAGCGGGCGTAAATGACCTCGCCCGACAAGAGAGGCCGGCTCGCGGAGATTTCGCCGGAAATCCCGCGCGACGGCGACGGCCCGGTCTTCCGCGAGCCGTGGGAGGCGCAGGCCTTTGCCATGACGCTCGCCCTGCAGGAGCGCGGGCTATTCACCGCGGCGGAATGGTCGGCGGCGCTCGGCGCGGAGATCAGGCGGGCGCAGGCGGCGGGCGATCCCGACACCGGGGAAACCTATTACCGGCACTGGATGGCCGCGCTGGAACGGCTGATCGCGGAAAAGGGCGTGACCAGCCGCGAAACTTTGCATCGCTATCGCGAGGCCTGGGATCACGCCGCCGACCGCACGCCGCACGGTCAGCCGATCGAATTGCGCCGGGAAGATTTTCGCTGAATTTGTGTCCCCTACGCGGTGCCACGTCGTACACGTGCGCCCGGGACAAGAGCATCAAATGAGCATCCGCTCGTTCGCCATGTAGCCGGCGAGGAGGAGCGCGCCGAAGGCGATCACCGCCAGCGAGGCGAGCACCTCGACGCCGCGCAACAGCAAGGCGCCCTTGCCGTCGCCTGAGCTGACGAGGCGGCCCGCCAGGCCGCGGGCGCCGACGGCGACGGTGGCGATCACCGCCACCGTAATGGCGGTGCCGAGCCCGATCAGCAAGGTCGCGCCGATGCCGGCCCAGAAGATCCCCTGCGCCAGCGCGAAGATCAGCACCAGGACGGCGCCGGAACAGGGCCGCAATCCAACGGCGACGATGGCGGCGAGGCCGCGCCGCCAGCCGCCCGGGCCCGCCAGATTCGCCGGCGGCGGCGTATGCAGATGGTCGCAGGCGGCGTCGTGGTGGTGATGGTCATGATGACCGTGATGGTCCGCCTTGCCGCGCAACGCGGCCATGAAGGCGCGGCCCTTGCGCCACAGCAGCTGCAATCCGATCAAGATGATCAGCGAGTAGGCGACGATCTCGATGTACCAGACCGCGTCGCCCATGCGGCGTGCGGTGGCACCGAGAACCAGGGAAGCCACAGCGACCAGCACGATCGCCACCAGCGCCTGCAGCATGGCGGAAGCGAAGGACAGCACGACACCGCGCCGCCAGGTTTCGTTATTGGCGAACAGATAAGAGGAGATCACCGCCTTGCCGTGCCCCGGCCCGGCGGCGTGGAAGACCCCGTAAAGAAATGAGATGCCGAACAGGCCGGCTACCGCGGTTTGGTCGGTCTTCACCGCACGCAGGCTGCCCGAGAGCATGCGATAGAATTCCGCCTGCTTGGCGAAGATCCAGCCCATCATGCCCTCGGCGGGAGGCGGTGGCGGCGCCGCGCGCGGGCCGACGCCGAAGGGACTGCCTTGCGCGAAGGCCGCATCGGGAACGCCGAACAGCGTGAGGAGAAAACCGAGAGCCAGCAGAAACGCAGCAGCCGCAATCGTGCCGCGCCCGGCCGCGGTCTTCACGGGCACTTCACCGCGATCTTGCTGGCGAAATTCTGGCCCCAGTTGCCGGCCAGGAAAGAGGCTTCGCTGAGCTGCTTGCTCACCTCCTTCGGCGCCTCCACCGCGGCCTTGCACTGCGCCGGCGCGCCGACCAGGGCCACTGCATCTTTTTCCGCAAAGGCGAAGGCCACGAAATAACTCGGGTCATAGACCTCGATGCTGACATCCTTCTCCTTCACTGGGGTCTTGAAGGGCAGCATGAAATTCAACGTGAGCACTTCATCCTTGTAGTCGAGGTAATAGTCCGAGGCCTCGCCAAAGACGACGTCCTTGCCGCCGGCCTTGGCGAAGGTGAAGAAATCCGATTCCTTCAGCGTGGTGATGTTCACCTCCGCCAGTCCCTGAAGATCCTCGCGGGTGAAGACGCCTTTGGTTTTCTGCGGCAGGCCCTCGACCGCAAAGGCGGAATACATGTCGTCGAATTTCCAGGCATGCCGCACGCCGGTGGCGGCGCCCTTGGCGTCGTAGACGACCGCACTCGTCACCGTCACCCAGACATGCGGATGGGCCTGCGCCGGGCTGGCGAAAGCGGCGACGACAAAGGCGGCGGCGAGAAAACGCGATGGAATTTTCATGGCGGGAATCATACCACAAAGTGAGGCGGAATTGGGTTTGTTACATTATTCAGCGGATTCCAGCGCTACACCCCGGCCGCGCCGCCGTCGGCCCGCGGGTCATGCGCCCCTTCCAGCGTGCCGTCCGGATGCAGCACCACCGCGCCGGCGTGGCCCATGGCGTCGGAATAGCCCTCGGGCAGCATTTCGACGTCGTGGCCGGCCGCCAAGAGGCGGTCCGCCAGATTGCCGTCGAAACGGCTTTCCAGCCGAAGATTGTCGCGCGGATTGCCCCAAGTGCGGCCGAGCAGCCAGCGCGGACGGTCGATGGCTTCCGCCAGGTCCTGTTTGAAACTCACGTGGCGGGTGAAGAGCGCGGCTTGCGTCTGCGGCTGCCCGTCGCCGCCCATGGTGCCATAGGCCATGACGCGCCGGTCCTTCAGCACCGCGAGCGCGGGATTAAGCGTGTGCACCGGAAGCCGGCCGGGGATGAGGCGGTTGTGGGATTTCGGATCGAGCGAAAAGCTGGCGCCGCGGTTTTGCATCAAGACGCCGGTGCGCGGCAGCACGCAGCCGGAACCGAACTCCCAGTAGAGCGACTGGATGTAGGAGACGACGAGGCCGTTGCCATCCGCTGCGCCCATCCAGACCGTGTCGCCTTCCCTGTAAGGCGCCGGCCAGGGCGCGGCCTTGCGCCGGTCGATCCGCATCGCCTCGCTATCGAGGAAAGCGGGTTGCAGGAAGCGGTCTGCCGGCTCGCTCATCTGAGCCGGGTCGCCGAGGAAACGGTCGCGCAAACGGAAGGCGCGCTTGGTGGCTTCGATCAGGCCGTGGATGTGGTCAAAGCCTTCCGCCTCGGCGACCCGCAGCCGCTCGAACAGCGCCAGGATCATCAGCGAGGCAAAGCCCTGGGTCGGCGGCCGCGTGTTGTAGAGCGTGCCGGCGGCGATCGTGACGCTCAGCGGCTCGGCGACTGAAGCCCGGCAGTTCCTCAGATCGTCGCGGGTGACCGGGCTGCCGATGCGCTCCAGATCGCCGGCGATCTCGCGTCCGACATCGCCGCGATAGAAGTCGTCCAGCCCGGCATGTGTGAGCTGTTCGAGGGTGTCCGCGAAGGTCGACTGGCGCAGCCTGGCGCCCGCCTCCGGCGCTTTGCCGTCGGCGAGAAAAACGTCGGCAAAACCCGGGGCGGATTCCAGCTCGGATAATTTTTCGGCGCTGAGCTGCGCCTGGCTTTTGGAGACCGCGTAACCGTTGCGCGCATGCCCGATGGCGTCGGCCAGCAGAACATCGAGCGGCAGCCGGCCGCGGTAATGCTTTGCGGCTTCCAGCGCGGCGATCCAGCCGCCGATCGTGCCGGGCGCGGTGAGCGCCGCCATCGGCCCGCGCGGCGGGATGACGTCGTGGCCGCGATAGAAATCCAGCGTCGCCTTCGCCCCCGCGCGCCCCGCCGCCATGATCGCCAGCACCCGGCCCTTCGGTTCGCGAATGAGCCAGAAGGCATCGCCGCCCACCTGCGCCATATGCGGATAGACCGCGGCAATGCTCGCGCCCATCGCCACCATCGCTTCGAGCGCGTTGCCGCCTTCCGCCAGTACATGGCGGCCCGCCTCCGCCGCGGCGCTATGCGGAGCGGCGGCGACGCCGCGGCGATGGCCGGCGGTGTGGAGGTCCATGGCTCAGGCGTCCGCCGCAGGCGCCAGGTCTTCCAGTCCGCGCTTCTTCAGCAGCGCGTCCACCGTCGGCAGGCGTCCGCGGAAGGCAATGTAGGCCTCCGTCGGGTCGCGCAGGTTGCCGGCGGAATAGATGTAGTCGCGCAGGCGCTGCGCGGTTTCCGGATCGAAGGCATTGCCCTTCTCCTCGAAAGCGAGGAAGGCGTCGGCGTCGAGCACCTCCGACCAGAGGTAAGAGTAATAGGCCGCCGCGTAGCCGCCGCCCGAGAACAGATGCTGAAAATGCGGCAGGCGGTGGCGCATGGCGATCTCGTCCGGCATTCCGATGCGCGCCAATGCCCCGCGCTCAAAACCGGTGACGTCGATCCCTTCCGCGTCGGGCAAGGAATGCAGGTCGATGTCGACCAGCGCCGAGGCGGTGTATTCCACCGTCGCACAGCCCTGGTTGAAGTTGCGCGCCGCCAAGACGCGATCGAGCAGAGCCTGCGGCATCGGCTCGCCGGTGCGGCAATGGCGGGCGTATTTCTTCAGGATCTCCGGCACCTCCAGCCAATGCTCGTAGAGCTGCGACGGCAGCTCGACGAAATCGCTCGACACCGAGGTGCCAGAAAGCAGCGGATAGGTGACATTGGACAAAAGGCCATGCAGCGCATGGCCGAATTCGTGGAACAGCGTGCGCGCGTCGTCAAAGCTGAGCAATGCGGCGTGCCCCGGCTCCGGCTTGGAGAAATTCATCACATTGACGATGATCGGCGGAATCTCCCCGGCCAGCTTTTCCTGATCGCGCAACGAGGTCATCCAGGCGCCGCTGTGCTTGGACTCGCGGGCGAAATAATCGCCGAGGAATAGCCCGACATGCCTGCCGCCGGCGTCTTTCACTTCCCACGCCCGGACGTCCGGGTGATAGAGCGGCAGGTCGACTGGCGAGAAGGTGAGTCCGAACAGCCGCCGCGCGGTCTCGAAGGCCGCCTCGATCATGCGGTCGAGCTGGAAGAAAGGCTTGGTCTCCGCCTCGTCGATGGCGTAGCGCGCCTTGCGCACCTTCTCCGCGTAATAACGCCAGTCCCAGGGCGCCACGGCGAAATTGCCGCCTTCCTCACGAATCTTGGCCTGCAGTTCGTCGCGCTCGCGCTGCGCCCGCGAGCGGCCGCGCTGCCAGACATTGTCCAGCAGCTCCCGCACGGCCTGCGGAGTCTTCGCCATCTGGTCGGCAAGCCGGTAGTCGGCGAAGCTGGCATAGCCGAGCAGCTTGGCCCGTTGTGCCCGCAACGCCGCCATCTCGGCGATGATGGCGCGGTTGTCGTTCGCGCCGCCGTTCTCGCCGCGCATCAGCCAGGCATGGTGCGCTTTTTCCCGCAGGTCGCGGCGGGAGGAGAATTGCAGGAAGGGCTCGATCGAGGAACGCGACAGCGTGATGACGTGTTTGCCGAAAAAGCCGCGCTCCTCGGCGGCCGCGCGCGCCGCCGCCAGCACGAAGTCCGGCAGGCCGCCAAGGTCGCCCTCCTCCAGCACCAAGGCGAAGGCCTTCTCGTCGGCCAGCACGTTCTGACCGAAGGCGGTGCCGAGGCTCGCCAGCCGCTCGCCGATCTCGGCCAGCCGGCGCTTCTTCTCGGCGTCGAGCCCGGCCCCGGCGCGGACGAAATGGGTGTGATAGCGCTCCAGCACGCGCCGCTGCTCGGCGGTGAGGCCGAGTTCATGCCGCCGCCGGTGCAGGTCGTCGATCCGCCGGAACAGCGCCTCGTTGAGATAGATTTCGTTGTCGTGGCGGGCCAGCAGCGGGGAGATATCGCGTTCGATCGCCTGCAAGTCGTCGCTGGTGTCTGCGCCGGCCAGGACGAAAAAAACGTTCGACACCCGGGTCAGCAGCGTCCCGCTGCGCTCCATCGCGGCCACGGTGTTGTCGAAATTGGGCTCCGCCGGATCGGCGGCGATGGCATCGATCTCGGCGCGGTGGCGCGCCAAGCCCTGCTCGAAGGCGGGCGGGAAATGCTCGGGCTTGAGCGCGCCGAAGGGCGGCAGGCCGAAGGGGCCGGTCCATTCGCCGAGTAGGGGATTGTCCATGTCGCCGCCAGGTGAGGAATTGCCTTCGTTCATGCCGCCGCCTTTTGCCTTGAACCGGACGCAGATTTCAGGGAGATTGCGGCCAACTCAGGGTACGCCGCGTAGGGAAACAGCACCATGACGGGCAAAAGCAGCCGCATCAACTGGCTCAACGTGAGCACCGTGGTGAGCGCGGCGATTCTGATCGGGGCCGAGGTCTTCGGCGCCGCCTTCGCCGCCAGCTGGGCGATCGCCACCCTGTTCGGGCTCGATCAGGTCTTCCGCTATACGCTCGACATCGTGCTGTTCGGCGCCGGGCTGGCGGTCATGGTGTCCTTCATGCGCAGCGCGTTTAGGGTTGAGCCCTTCACTGCTCGCGACTAGTGCCCCGCTTCCGGCGGCACTAGCCGCGCGCCCCGCGACGGCGACGGCGAGGCACCACAGCACCACAATCGATAGAGTTTCTTTACCCGCAAGAGGTAAAAGGCTTGCAGCTCGCGCCTGAATCGATTATTTCGCGAGTTGCCCAATTTCGCACGTGCCTGTGGCCGTGTGTCGATCGGTGGGCATCCGGACAAGAGGCCGGACAGCCGCCTGGGAAGAGAACTGCTCTTCCTAACCATGCGATCGGCAGCCGGAGGCGAAACCGGCGCACCCCGCTCTCAACGGGGGACGCGGCTTAAAGCAACGACGGAGCGGGCTTTTTTGGTAGTGCCGGCGCAAATGCCGGATCACTGAAAAGGCTTGTCCTTCTTTGCCGGCAGTGCGGATGGGAAATCCCATTCGGACCAAGGCAGCAATCGGATGAGGTTCATCCGGGCCGGCGAATTTTTTCGCCGTCCCTGAGGAATCGCATCCAAAGCTCAACCTTGCGGCCTCGCCGCCTGAAATGGGAACAGCGCCGATGACAGCGCGCATCCGCGAATTTCTGAAGAACCGCCAGGACGAGGGGCCTTGCCTCGTCGTCGATCTCGAGGTGGTGCGCGACAACTACAATGTCTTCGCCAAGGCTTTGCCCGACACGCGCGTGTTCTACGCGGTGAAGGCGAATCCGGCGCCGGAGGTGCTGTCGCTGTTGGCCGGGCTCGGCTCCTGCTTCGACATCGCCTCGGTTCCCGAGATCGAGATGGTGCTCGCCGC
>DASSPI010000041.1:0-58311 GCA_035699705.1 Xanthobacteraceae bacterium | reverse complement strand
CTGCCGAAACGCGCGAAGCGCGGACGCGGATGAGGCTTTGCCTGCCGCAAGCGGCAAAGCCCGACGGGAGGCCGCAATGGATTTTTCCGATCGGCATGTGGTGGTGACCGGCGGCACCGGCGCGCTCGGCATCGCGGTGGTCGGCGCGCTGATCGAAGCCGGGGCGGTGTGCCATGTGCCATGGCATGCGCAAACGGCGGCGGAGCGTTTCCCGCATCGCGGCCACCGCCAGGTCGTGCTGGTGGGCAATACCGATCTCTCCGACGAAGCGGGCGTCGCGCGGCTGTTTGACGGAGTGGACCGGCTCTGGGCTTCGATTCATCTGGCCGGCGGCTTCGCCATGAGCCCGGTGGCGAAAACCGACAAAGCCGCGCTGATGCGGCAGATCGAGATGAATTTCGTCACCTGTTTTCTCTGCTGCCGCGCGGCGGTCAACCGCATGGCGGGCAACCGGGATGGCGGGCGCATCGTCAATGTCGCGGCGCGGCCGGGGCTGGAATGGCGCGGCGGCGCCGGCATGGCGGCTTATACCGCCAGCAAGGCCGGCGTTGCCGCGCTGACCGCGTCGCTGGCGGAGGAAGTTGCGAAAGACGGCATTTTGGTCAACGCGGTCGCACCCTCGATCATGGATACGCCGGCCAACCGCGCGGCCATGCCGAAGGCGGACTACGCGCTGTGGCCGAAGGTCGAGGAGGTGACGAAAACCATCCTGTTCCTGGCCTCGCCGGACAATCGGGTCAGCCGCGGCGGCATCGTGCCGGTGTACGGGAAGAGTTAGCCAAATCGGGCAGAACGCCTGTTGGTCCTCCTCCCCGCAGGCGGGAGAGGGAAATCGTCAATTGCCGCCCGCCGGAACCAGCTCGAGCGGCGCGGAACGCGCAAGGCGGGAGACCGCGCTGGAGGCGACCACGGTGCGGTGCTCGGCATAGGCTTCGTGGTTCTTCTCGATCTCGCCGAGATCGTACTGGTAATTCACCATCAGCCCGTGCGACTGGCGCAAAGCTTTGACCGAGGTGTCGGCCAGGAAGTTGATGCGCTCCAGCCTCGCGCCGTTGCCGAGATGGAAACGCGCCACCGAGTCGAGCGGCAGGCCGCGCGGCGTACGCGCATGCATGAAATAAAACGCCGCCGCGCGCATCAGCGGGTCGCGTACCTTTTCCACCATCTCAGGCTGCTGCCACCAATCCTCGCGGTCGAGGACCACCAGCACAGGCCCGTCTTCCGGGCGCAGCGCGACGGAGGAATCCGCCAGCCGCTCGCGGCGCAGCCATTCGGCAAAATTCGGAACCGGCGACAGCGTGACGAAATTCGAGAGCGCCGGCAGATCGCGCGAAATCTCCTCCACCACCTGCTTGATCAGGAAATTGCCGAAGGAGACGCCGGCCAATCCGCGCTGGCAGTTGGAGATCGAGTAGAATGTCGCCGTCGCGGCCTTGCCCGGGTCCATGGTCTCGCGCTTGGCCGCCAGGATCGGCTCGATCGAGCTCGGAATCTCGCGCGTGAGCGCGATCTCGACGAAGATCAGCGGCTCATCCACCAGCGCCGGATGAAAAAAGGCGTAGCAGCGCCGGTCCGGCGAATCGATGCGCCGGCGCAGATCGTCCCAGTCGCTGATGGCGTGCACGGCCTCATAGCGGATGATCTTTTCCAGGATGCTGGCGGGAGTCGACCAGTCGATGCGCCGCACCACCAGGAAGCCGCGGTTGAACCAGGACGAGAAGAGATGGACGAAATCCGCATCCACCGCGCCGAAATCGTCGCGGTGATCCATCGCGTCGATGATCTGCTCGCGCATGCGCACAAGCGCGGCGGTACCGTTGGGCGCCAGATTGAGCCGGCGGAACAGTTCCTGCCGCAGCGGCTCGGCGGCGAGATGCACCTCGGCGGCGGTCTCCTCGGACGGCGCCGCTTGCCAGGCGGCAACCGCGGCGTCGAGCCGCTTGCGGTCCACGCCGTAGCGGCTGGCCAGCGCCTCGAAAAAGGCGAGGCGCGGGCCGATGGTCAGTTCGTTGTAGCGGGCAAGGATTTCGCGGGCGAGCGCAACCCCGGACGCTTCGCCCCGGCCGGACAAAAGCTCCTCGCATAATTCCAGGAAGTTGGCGGAACGGGCCGGCGCGTCGCCGCGGCGCTCGCGCGAGCGGTCGAGCAGCGCCCTGCCCCGCTCCGAAATGCTCTGCAATAACTCGCCGAAAAACGAGGTATTCATCATTTGCCCGACAGCCCAGACTACGAGATAGTCAGCAAGCGATGTGGCTATTTTTCGCAGGACAAGCAAGGGGCGCGGGAATTTCGCGCATAAATGCCCCGATATCCCTGCACAACCAGTTGATCTGACATCGGAAGCCCGACCGCCTTCAACCTTCGCGCAATGGCAGGCAGGCTCCCAATCGGCTATAGCTGCGGGACAAGACTAACAACAAGCATCGAGTAACGGGGTGGAAGCGCAGTCTCAAACCGCCGTGCGGCCGACCGAGACCTCAGCACCGCTGCTGAAGGTGGAGGATCTGCATGTGCATTTCGCCACCTCGCGCGGCCTGGTCCGCGCGGTCGAGGGCTTGAGCTTCGAAATCGGCCGTGGCGAGGTGGTGGCCATCGTCGGCGAATCCGGCTCCGGGAAGTCCGTCTCCGCCCTCTCGATCATGCGCCTGTTGCCGCCGCTGACCGCCCGCGTCCCGAAGGGGCGCATCCTGTTCGAGGGCAGGGACCTGCTGGCGCTGCGTAGCGAGCAGATGCGCGAATTGCGCGGCCGCGACATCTCGATGATCTTCCAGGAGCCGATGACCTCGCTCAACCCGATCCTCACCATCGGATTGCAGATCACCGAGCCGCTGCAAATTCATCTCGGCATGACCGACAAGCAGGCGCGCGACCGCGCGGTGGAATTGCTCAATCTCGTGGGCATCCCAGACCCTGAGCGGCGGCTGGGACAATATCCGCACCAGTTTTCCGGAGGCATGCGCCAGCGCGTGGTGATCGCCATCGGGCTCGCCTGCAATCCGAAGCTGATTATCGCCGACGAGCCGACAACCGCGCTCGACGTCACAATCCAGGCGCAGATTCTGGAACTGATGAAGAACCTGTCGCGCCAGCTCAACATCGCGTTGATTATCATCACGCATAATCTCGGCGTGGTGGCACGCTACGCCGACCGCGTCGTCGTGATGTATGCGGCGCGGCGGATCGAGCAGGGCTCGGCCGAGGCGGTGTTTCACCGGCCGCGCCATCCTTACACCATGGGACTGTTGCGCTCGGTACCGCGGCTCGATCGGCCGCGCGGCGCCAGGCTGGAAACCATCGAAGGGCTGCCGCCGAATCTCGCGGCCATCCCGCCGGGCTGCCGGTTCGCGCCGCGCTGTCCGTTTCGCATTCCGGTCTGCGACGAAGAGCCGCCACTCTATCCCACCGACACCGGCGGATTGTCGCGCTGCCATCGCCACGAGGAAATCGCCGCCGGCAAGATTACCTGGACGGGCGCGGGCGGCGCCGGAGTGCCCGCGCCGCATGACACCGCCCAACCGCTCCTTTCGGTGCGCAACCTGAAGAAGCATTTCACCATTGCAGGCGGGCTGCGCCGCAAAGGCGGCACGGTGCGCGCGGTGGAGGACATCAGCTTCGATCTCTATCCAGGCGAGACGCTCGGTCTGGTCGGCGAGTCGGGTTGCGGCAAGACCACCGTCGGTCGCCTGATCCTTGGCCTGGAAGAGCCGACCGCGGGCGAACTTAGATTCGAAGGAATCGACATCGGGGCGGCATCCGCCGCGGCGATGAAGAGGATCCGCCGCAAGGTGCAGGTCATCTTCCAGGACCCCTATAGTTCGCTCAATCCGCGCATGACCGTGGGCCAGATCATTGGCGAGCCCTTGCATGTCTTCGATCTCGCGGCCGACCGCAAGGCGGCAAGCGAGCGCGTTGCAGAATTGCTGCAGCAGGTCGGATTGCGCCCGGAAATGGCGGCCCGCTATCCGCACCAGCTTTCCGGCGGGCAGCGCCAGCGCGTCGGCAGCGCCCGCGCGCTGGCGATGAATCCTTCCTTCATCGTCTGCGACGAAGCGGTGTCGGCGCTCGACGTGTCCATCCAGGGCCAGATCATCAATCTGCTGGAAGATCTGCAGCGCAAATTCGGACTGGCTTATCTGTTCATCGCGCATGACCTGGCGGTGGTGCGGCACATCTCCATGCGGGTGGTGGTGATGTATTTCGGGCGGATCATGGAAGTGGCCGACCGCGACGTGCTCTACCGCGAGCCGCTGCATCCTTATACCAAGGCGCTACTGGATGCCGCGCCGATCCCCGATCCCACCATCGAAAAGGGCCGCGAACCGCGGCTGATCCAAGGAGAGCTGCCAAGCCATCTGGCGCCGCCATCAGGATGCGTCTTTAATACCCGCTGCCCCTTGGCAAGCCAGGAATGCCGCGAAATCGTGCCCCCGCTGGAGGAGAAAAGGCCGGGTCATTTTGCCGCCTGCATCAAGGTATGACTTCGAGGAAAATGAGAACAAACACCGGGAGGAAACAATGCTCACCAAGCTAGCGAGAGTTATTCTCGCAACCGCTGCCTTCGCTTTTGCCGCCGGCGCGGCGCAGGCGCAGACCCCGAAAAAAGGGGGCACGCTCAATTTCGCGATCAGCGCCGAAACACCGCATTATGACTGCCACGGCAGCGACACTTACGCGACGCTGCATTTTTCGTCGCCGTTCTATTCCACCCTGCTGCGCTACAACCTCAACAAGTTTCCCGAAGTTGAGGCCGATCTCGCCAAGTCCTGGACGGTGTCGCCCGATCAGCTGACCTATACTTTCATGCTGCACGACGGCGTGAAGTTTCACGACGGCACGCCGCTCACCTCGACGGATGTGAAGGCGACCTTCGACCGGCTGCGCAATCCGCCGCAAGGCGTGATTTCAAACCGCAAGGCAACCTTCGCCGACATCGAGAGCATAGAGACTCCCAACCCGACGACCATCGTGTTCAAGCTGAAGGCGGTGAACTCCTCGATGCTCGATCACTTCGCGTCGCCCTGGAATTGCATCTATGCGGCGAAGGACCTGGCCGCCGATCCGAATGCTCCGAAGACCAAGATCAACGGCACCGGACCGTTCACCTTTGTGGAGCATATCAAGGGCAGCCATGTCGCCGGCAAGCGCAACGAAAATTACTTCAAGCAGGGCCTGCCCTATCTTGACGGCTATCGCGGCATCTTCATGTTGCAGGCCGCGGCCATGCTGAATGCGCTGCAAGGCGGACAGGTGCTGGCGGAATTCCGCGGCGTCTCGCCCGCCGAGCGCGACCGCATGGTCGCTGCGATGGGCGACAAATTGCGTGTGGAGGAATCGAGCTGGACGCTCAACCTCGTCGTCGTCTTCAACGTCGAAAAGAAGCCATTCGACGACCCTCGCGTGCGCAAGGCATTGCTGATGGCGATCGATCGCTGGGGCGGCAGCCAGGGCCTATCCAAAATCTCGACGTTGCGTTCGGTCGGCGGCGTGGTGCGGCCCGGCTCGCCGCTGGCGACGCCGGAAGCCGAGCTGGTGAAGCTGCCGGGCTTCTCCAAGGACATCGCGAAGTCCCGTGCCGAGGCCAAGAAGCTGCTGGCCGAAGCGGGCGTCTCCAACCTGAAGTTCACGCTCTGGAATCGCAACCTAGCGATGCCTTACACGCCCGCCGGGGTCTTTCTGGTCGACCAATGGCGGCAGATCGGCGTCGAGGTCGAGCACAAGCAGTCCGATACCGCACCCTATGTCTCGGCCTTGCAGAGCGGCAACTTCGAAGTGGCGATCGACTTCAACAACCTGTTCAACGACGACGCTTCGCTCGCTATGACAAAATATCTGTCACACAAGGGCAATCCGCTTAACATGTCGCGGTCAAACGATGCGGAGATCGACAAGCTCTACGAGCAGCAGGTGCGCGAGCGCGACCCCGGCAAGCGACGCGAGTTGATCATGGCGCTGGAAAAGCGGCTGTTTGAGCAGGGCTACCAGCAGCCGCTGCTGTGGTGGCACCGCATCGTGCTCAGCCACAAGACGGTGATGGGCTGGAAGATGTCCCCCAGCCATAACCTTGGCGCTGACCTCGCAGACGTTTGGCTTAATCAGTAAGCGCCCGGCCCTCTCCTCGCCGACGCGGGGAGAGGGCAATGGCCGCGCCGGCATCTTAAAATGCTCCGCTACACCATCAATCGCGTGCTGCTGATGATCCCGACGCTGATCGGCGTCGCGGTGCTGGTATTTTTCCTGCTGCGCGTGGTGCCCGGCGATATCGTGGAGGTGAAGCTGCGCGGCGACGGCGGCAACGTTTCGCAGGAAACCATCGAGATGGAGCGCAAACGCTTCGGCCTCGACCGCCCGCTGATCGTCCAATTCGCGGACTGGATGATCGGCATGGCGAAGCTCGACCTCGGAAGGTCGATGTGGACCGAGCGTCCGGTGATCGAGGAGATCAGCCTTCGCCTCGAATTGTCGTTGCAGGTCGCTATCATGGCGACCCTGATCGCGGTGTTGATCGCGATCCCGCTCGGCACGCTGGCGGCGCTATTCCGCGACACCTGGATCGATTATCTGATGCGAATCATAACGATCGGCGGGCTGTCGATCCCGTCCTTCTGGTTCGGCATGCTGATCATGCTGAGCCTGCTGGCCTTCTTCAATTGGCTGCCGCCGATCACCTTCACCCCGATCTACGTCGACCCGGTGGCCAATCTCAAGCAGCTGATCTGGCCGGCGATCGCGGTCGGCTACCGCTATTGCGCGGTGGTCGCGCGCATGATCCGCTCCTCGCTGCTGGAAGTGCTCAATGAGGATTACATCCGCACCGCGCGGGCCAAGGGCGTGTTCGAGCGCCTGGTGATTTCCCGCCACGCGCTGCGAAACGCGCTGTTGCCCGCCATCACGGTGATCGGCCTGGAATTCACCTTTCTGATCGGCGGGCTGGTGGTGACCGAGCAGGTGTTCAACCTCAACGGCATCGGGCAACTGTTCGTGCAAAGCGTGTCGCGCAACGACTTCATGCTGATCCAGGGAATGGTAATGCTGATCGCGGCGTTTTACGTCTTCGTCAATCTGATCATCGACCTGCTCTACGCGTGGTTTGATCCGCGCATCCGGTATAACTGACATGTCCCTCGCCTTGCCGGCCCTCGCCGCTCCGCGTATCCGCCTCTGGCGGGGAGCCGGCGATTTCGCCCGCGCGCAGCCGCTCGGCGCGGTCAGCTTCGTCATCATCTGCCTGATGATGTTCGCCGGCATCTTCTGCACCTGGGTCGCGCCTTACGATCCGCTGAATATCGATTTTGCCTCGATCCTGGCGCCGCCGTCCTGGTCGCATTGGTGCGGCACCGACGCTTATGGCCGCGACATCTGTTCCCGGCTGATCTACGGCTCGCGCACCGCGCTGGTGATCGGCTTCACCGCGTCCTTCGCCGGCGCTTCGATCGGAGCAGTGCTTGGAATCGCGTCGGCTTATTTCGGAGGAAAAATCGACGATTATATCCAGCGCCTGGTGGACATCCTGCTGGCCTTTCCGCTGATCGTGCTGGCACTGGTGGTGGTCGCGGCTTTTCCCCGGTTCCTGGTCGGCGGCATCGACGTCAACCTGATCGCGGCGATCGCGATCCCGATCATTCCCCGCGTTGCCCGCGTGGTGCGCGCGGCCGCGCTGTCGGTGCGCGTGATGCCTTATATCGATGCTGCGCGCGCCGCGGGCTATTCGCATGCCCGCATCATCTTCCGTCACATGGCGCCGAATGTCGTGGCGCCCTACCTCATCATGCTGACGGCTTTCATTGCGCAGGCGATCCTGGCCGAGGCGTCGCTCTCCTTCCTCGGCCTCGGGGTCACCGAGCCCACCGCGGCCTGGGGCCTGATGCTCTCCGGCAATGCCGCCGATTTCTACCGCGAGGCGCCCTGGATGATCCTGTTCCCCGGGATTGCCATCAGCCTCGCCGTCTTCGCCTTCAACTTGTTCGGCGACAGTCTGCGCGATTACCTCGATCCGCGCTTCCGCGTTTGACCTTGCTGCGCCGGCAGGCGATGAAGCGGGCCGCTTCTTCCCCCCTGGAGTGACCGATGGCGAAACCCCTGGCTGGCATCCGTGTTCTCGAGCTGGCGCGCATCCTGGCCGGCCCCTGGGCCGGACAGATGCTGGCCGACCTCGGCGCCGACGTGATCAAGGTGGAACGCAAGGGCGCGGGCGACGACACGCGCGGCTGGGGCCCGCCCTTTGTCGAAGGCAAGGACGGCGGCCATGTCAGCGCGGCCTATTTCCATTCGACCAACCGCGGCAAGCGCTCGATCGAACTGGATTTCGAAAGCGAGGAAGGCCGCCGCATCGTGCGCAAGCTCGCCGCGCGTTCCGACGTCCTGCTGGAGAATTTCAAGGTCGGCGGGCTTGCCAAGTTCGGGCTCGACTACCAGAGCCTCGCGCCGGAGAATCCGCGGCTGATTTATTGCTCGGTCACCGGCTTCGGGCAGGACGGACCTTATGCCAAGCGCGCCGGCTATGATCTGATGGCGCAAGGCATGGGCGGCATCATGGACCTGACCGGCTTTGCCGACGGGCCGCCCACGCGGGTCGGCGTGCCGATTTCCGATCTCCTCACGGGTTGCTATTCGGTCATCGGCATCCTCGCCGCGCTGACGCAGCGCGAGAGCACCGGCCGCGGCTGTCACGTCGACACCGCGCTGGTGGATTCCACCGTCGGCACGCTCGCCAACCAGGCGCTGAATTTTCTCGTCTCGGGCAAGATCCCTGCCCGCATCGGCAATACGCATCCCAATATCGTGCCGTACCAGGAATTTCCCGTGGCCGACGGCCATGTCATCGTCGCGACCGGCAATGACAATCAGTACATCAAATTTTGCCATGTGCTCGGCGCGCCGGAGCTCGCGCAAAATCCCGCCTACAAAGACAATGCCGGCCGGCTGGGGCGCCGCGACGAACTGTCGGCGAAATTGTCGGGGCTGACGGCGCGCATGACGCGTGACGAGCTTCTGGCGAAGCTCGAGGCGGAGGGCGTTCCGGCAGGCCCGATCAACAATCTGGCGCAGGTTTTCGCCGACCCGCAGGTGGTGGCGCGCGGCATGCAGATCGAGCGGCCAAACGCCGCCGCCAGGACCGGCAAGGTGCCGGGCGTGCGGACGCCGATCAGCTTCGACGGCTGGGGCGCCGCGGCCGAGCATGGCGCGCCGCAGCTCGGGCAGCATACCGCCGAGATATTGCGGGAGATCGGCGAGGCCTGACGAGTGCCCCGCTTCCGAAGTTCGTGGACCCTGGCGGCATTCCTTTGACACGAACTTCGCAAGCAAAAGGGCACTCGCAACTTTGCCGCTATCCGATGTGAAGTTTCCGATTGCACTTAAGGCAAATGTTGTAGGAACTTCAAATCGGCGGCACTAGCACGTTTCTGTTTCGTTTCACTTTCAGCTGCGCTTAACCGCGTGGAACGCGCCACTGGAGCGCGCGTTGAGTCCTGTCCGATCCGCGGATAAGATCGCCCCCATAGTTTGCGTATTGTGGAGAGTTCTCATGGCCCCGCGTCCTTACTGGAAGGGCTATCTCAAATTATCGCTGGTCTCCTGCCCGATTGCGCTCTACCCGGCGGCATCGCGCTCCGAGCGCGTCGCGCTGCATCAGATCAACAGGAAAACCGGCAACCGCCTGCGCCAGCAGATGGTGGACGAGCAGACCGGGGAAGTGGTCGAGAAAGAGGACAAGGGGCGCGGCTATGAAGTGAGCCGCGACCAGCATGTGCCGATCGAAGACGAAGAGCTCGACCGGATCTCCATCGAGAGCACGCACACCATCGACATCGAAAGCTTCGTGCCGCGCGCGGAGATCGATGAACGCTATATGGACAGCCCCTATTATCTCGCGCCGACCGACGAAGTCGGCCAGGAAGCCTTCATCGTCATCCGCGAAGCCATGCGCGAGAAGAAGATGGTGGGACTTGGCCGGGTCGTCCTCTACCGGCGCGAGCGCATCCTGATGCTCGAGCCATTCGACAAGGGCCTGCTGGCGACCGCGCTGCGCTACAGCTACGAGGTGCGCGACGCCAAACCCTATTTCGAGGACATTCCCGATGTCGAGCTGCCGAAGGAAATGCGCCAGCTCGCCTCGCATATCCTCGAGACCAAGGCCGGCCATTTCGATCCTTCCACTTTCGAGGACCGGTACGAGAATGCGCTGGTCGAATTGCTGAAGACCAAGCAGGCCGGCCTGCCGATGCCGAAGGAGACGCCGAAGCGGCCTGCCGCCCGGGTGATCAACCTGATGGACGCCTTGCGCCGCAGCGTGGCGACCGAGTCCGCCGGCGCGAAAGCTGCCGGCAAGCGCAGCGCGGCCCGCCCGGCGGCAACACGGCGCAATGCGCGCGCACCGGCGCGACGCACCGGCACCCGCCGCGCGGGATGAACGCGCGTTAATCTCAGCGGATCAAGTTAGGGTGTCGGCGGAAGGCTCGTGCGTGGGCTTGGCGGCAGCGTTTTGGGCTTCTGGCGCCGGGCCGGTGAGGAACCGAGCTAAAATGAAGACCAACAAGACGATTTTGAGTGTGTAATCGCAGACATATCTCATAGATCGAAAACGCGGCAACACGCTTTCGGTTCATCCCTGCCGCCCATAAATTTTCGCGTTTGCGTTGCACTATCCGAGGCTTAGCGGCGACGCGACGTCCGGTTTCTGGCATAAGCCATCTGGTAATGGCGCTTGGCCGCCACGATCGCGACAATCAGCATCGACAGGACGAGATAGAAGAGGGTCGCATTCCAGGAATGGAATTGATTGAGCAGGCCGACGATCCAGCATGCGACAAGGATGGACAGCAGGGCGGTCTTGGACATCGACATTGCGGTCTCCGGAGTGCGGGCGGCCAGCGGCTGAGTGGAATGAGCAAACGATATGCCAACATCGGGCAAAGCCGGTGGTTCCGCCGCAGCCGCGCTGACAGCGTCAAAGGCGTCACATCTTGTGTTGAGCTTACGAGACCGTGCCGGCGATCAGGCGGCGCGGCGGGGGTGCTGCGCGGAGCGGAAACGCGAGTTCTGCATCAGGGCATCCGCCTTTTTCCGGATCTCGTTCGTGTCCTTCTCGCTCAGGACCCCGGCGCGAAACAGGCAGAATGCCTTCAGCTTCATCAGCCGGGCTGAGGGCAGGTCCTTCATCGGGAAAAGGCGGTTGAAATCCAGCGGCATCGCATCCTCACAGGCGCCAGTGGCAAGAATGGCAGGGAAAGGCGGGCCTCCCTTGACGCAGATCAACGCCAGGAGGCGCCGGCCGGTTCCGGCCGGATCCCGCCAATCGGCGGGTATTTTCGTCATTCTGGACAGCCCAAAATCGAGCCTCTATAACCCCCGCGCGCCCTTTGATGACCCGCACGGGCGCAAAATGCCCAGGTAGCTCAGTTGGTAGAGCACGTGACTGAAAATCACGGTGTCGGTGGTTCGATCCCGCCCCTGGGCACCATTATGTTGGCTGCCCGCTCCCCGGGCGGCTTCTCGCCGTCGGGGCGAGCGGGGGCAATCTGGCAATATCGATGCTCGGCGGCCCGGCCGCCGGTTTCAATCCCTAGCAGGCTTTTTTCGCGGTCTCTTGGACTTGCATAAAGCGTATGGTCCTTTGAGCCGATGCTTGCGACAGCTCGAGGAAGTCGTCCCTCGCCACGCGAAGCTCCTCGTCCGACATCAGGTGATGAGAAAACCGGCTCTTTAAGATCAGCTCAACCGTCGGCCAAGAGAGTTTGGCGGCCTTGCAGGCGACAATAAGCCCGTCGTGGCGGACCTTCTGGAGAAGGCGCTCAATCAGCTTCGACTTGACCCCGCAAAACAACGCCAGCGTGGCTGTCATTTTTTCATATTCACGCTGCGTTGCAAATCCCACCAGAGTGGCTTCGTTCAACTTGCCGCGCCGGTTGAGCTCGGTAACGTCATTGTCCGCCTGTGCGAAGTCCCGCGGCCTTACTGCCTCTTGGCCGACTTCGTCCGCGATGCTTGCAAGCGCACGATGAATTTTCTCCTCGTTTTCGGGCGGTGTCGCCGCCAGCAGCCGGGAGCGGACCAGATCGGTGGCCCGCGCCAGGAGTTGCCGGAGCAGGTGCAGCGGGATGTCCAGGCGCAAGCCAAGCCTCTCGGCAAGCTCGTCATCACCCTCGGACTTTTTCACAAGCGCGGCAAAACCGTGTTCAGAAAACTGCGTCCCGGGGTTGCGCGCCAACGTCTTGTGGACTTGCATGTCGCCGCGCTCGATCAGCACGTCGGTCACAGGCGCCGGGAGTGAAGGACGCCCCGACATGATGAGCAGATGGCCTTGACTTTTTGTCCTCGCAACGTCGATCAAATCCTCTTTCGAGAGCCTGTTCGATTGCGCCAGCACCGGTCCGGCAACGGCAAGCTCGTCATGGCGGGATAAACGCCTGATCACCTCGATCGGAGCATTGTTGACCGGAGCCAGGCTCGTGCTCAGGTCAGCGAGCGCCTTGGTTTCGACCCTTTGGATGAGATGAACCAGAACATCGTCAAATACACGTATCTGTTGCTCATTCAGTCGATCCGCGTCCCTGAGCAATACGTCCGTGACACGCCGCAGCATGTGCACGCGCTTTTCAGGGCTGCCGCTCTTTAAGGATTCTTCAAGTTCCGAGAGCAGTGAAAATGACGACATGGACCGGCTCGTCAGTTTTGGATTTCCTACAAGTATCTGCTCTAAAAGATTAATTTTTGTCGTATGGCGCACATCGGCCATCGACAATATTCAGCAGCGGTCGCATAGGTGTGCCGACGCGTCGCCCGCCTGGTGGCGTGGAGGGGCAACTTCCTCGCATGTGCAGCGAGCTGATCCGAGCCGGCGTGACAGAGAAGTCGCGACGTTCCTAGGCGTCGACAAAGCTTACCCCGACAAACTTCTCGCTCCGCCACGTCACCTGGCAGTGCCGATGAACCGTGCTGGAAAAAACCAGGGTAAAGCGTTCCGGCAATAACTCGGGGCGACCGGCCGCAAGCTTCGCTCCACCGTCTGAGACATCCCAAACAACGCAGGGGAAACCGGGGCCGTCCTCGTCGACCCTGATCGAAGCCGCCAGCTGCCAGCGGGCTCGCCGGCTCCGTCTTCGTTCACTCGGCTGGGACACTGCGGACATGGCGGCCTTAACGTCTGCTGGGTGAACAAGACTGGGGCAAATAGGTAAATATTCCGTAGAGCGATTTCTGCCGCCGCAGTCTGCCTTGCGCCTGCCTCGCTTCGGGAGAGCGGGTGCATTGCAGGAATGCCCGACGCGTTTCTGCGGGGCGGCACGCGCGTGAGTTTTATGCGCGCCGCGTCACACGCCGTTTTCGATCATGAGCGCAGGCTCGGGGGGGAGCCGAATAGGAACAAGTGAAAGCGACACAAGTTTGCCATTCTGCCTTGGTTCGATTTGGCAAGAGGACAACCGTCCTGGCTGTTCGCAGAGAAGGAGACCTTCGATGTGCGATTACAGTCTTCACAACGTAGCCACCCGGCCGGCAAAGGTCGGCGACAAACTGGTAACGACGAGCTTTAGCAATTCCTGCACGCGTGGCTTTGCTGCAATCGGGGAACCGAATGTTGCCGTGTGCCTGCTCCCCGGCACGGAGCTGGCGCTCGAGCGCGAAGTGGAATGCGACCATGCCTTTGGCCGGCTCTGGCCGAGCCTGCGGTTTGGAAGGATCGAGGAGAAGGTAGCTCGATTCCGGCAGGTCAGCATGGATCAGCCCAATGTCCACCATGATGCGCTGGAGTTCCCCAACGGGCAGATCGTGCTGATCACCCGGCTGTGCGAAGGCCAGCGCGCGACCGTGCTGCAGCTGCCGGCTTCTCCGCATGCTGCAACCGAAGCGCAAGAGCAGGTGCAAGTGTCAGCACCGGCGCAGGAGCAAGAGCCAGCTCTGTGACGCTCTGAGCCGCGCGCCGCCGGGCTTAACCTGGTGAAAAAAAGAAAAAGAGCCACCGGAGCGCCGATGGCTCTTCAATCTCACGCGACACAGCTTTTCGATACGGTTGATGAAGGCGCCGGAGGGCGGCCTATCCCGAGCAGCCCTCAAAGTCCTCGATCGATTTGGCACATCGCCGGCATTTTCCCTGCCTCCGGTGCCGTCAATCTCGTCCTCGCGATCGTTTGCGAGCGGCCGATGTCACGTCACTGCTCGGTGACGTCGACATAGACTCCCTCGATATCGGTAAGATGGAATTGGCCGATCGGGCACTGCTTGAACACCTCCAGCCGGGCCTTGCCTTCCGATCCATAGCCGAGCGGTTTTGTCACCATCAGCGGATTGGAGCCGATGATGTCCTCCATGTCGCGCTTGACCGCCTCGACGCTTTCGACCTTGAAGCCGAAATGCTCGAGCCGCGGCGGCTCCGGGTCATGGCCGATGAAGTTTTCCATCTTCCACGGCATGATCAGGAGCGTGACCCGGCCGTCGCTGAGGCGGTAATTGCCGTCGCTGCTCTCGTTGGAGACGGGAAGCTCGTAAACGGTGGAGTAGAATTCCGCGCTGCGCTCCGGATTGGTGGCGCGCAAGGCGATGTGATTGATGTAGCGCTGCGGCAGTTCGCCGCCTTTGTTCTCGGCGAAGATATCCTGCGCCTTGCCGGAATCCCGTTCCGCCAGGTCGTAGATGATCATGTCGTGATCGGCCGCGCTCCAGGCCGCGTTGGGACGCACGGCGGGACGCTGCACCAGCGGCAGATCGGGATCGAATTTCTTCATCCGCTCGATGGCGAGGGGAATGCTTTCGACCTCGAAGCCGAAATGGTCGAGGCCGCTCCGCCGTCCGTCCCGCAGCGGGATATTATTGAGGCCGATCTGGCCATCGCCGACCGGCGCGGCACGCGCGGGACGCTGCACATTCGCCGCCTTCATCCCGAACAGCGCTTGGTAAAACCGGGCGTTGATGGCGTATTGCGTGGTGCAGATAGCCAAATGATTGATTCTGGCGAACATCGGCGGGGCTCCCTCGGATCTGCTTGTGATGGGCGCCGTGCTGATGCCAGCCGGCAGCGAGCTGTTGCCGGGATGTTAGCAAATTGGATACGCGGCACAATCGCACAGCCTGCGACCGTCAGTCCGGCGGCCCGTGCTCGCGCGGCCCTGGATTCGGGATGCCGCCCGGCGGATGCGCCGCGCCGAAGGAAATTCAGGCCTGTAAGGTTGCGCGTTAAATAGCTGAAGGCCCGCGCCGGAGCGGCGGCGGGCCTTCAGACCAAGATTGCCCAGCTGGCGAGAGGAAAGCGACCCGCTGGCCTTCGTGACTGCGTGAGCCGCTAATTCAGCGCCAGCGCGCAACCAAGGATCACAAATCCCCCGACCGAAGCTTCCACCACGGATCCCGCTTGCACCACAGGAAAGCCGGGCGGGAAGGGTTTCTTATGGCCACGGCCATTGGCTTTGCTATCCAGGCGAAGCTCGGCCTCCAATTCTGCCGGGCCGACCGACACTAGCGGGACCGTGCCGACGACCACGGCGTCGACCGAAAAGACCACCGGCTGCCCGGCAACAAAGCCGTCCGTCGTGGTGGTCTCAAACTCCGCCCGAAACTTGTTGCGCGGTCCTTTCGTTTTCAGGCGATCTTCGTATTGAACAGAAAGGCTGGTATCGGTGGCTGCTACGGCGTCGCAGCGAAAGCGGCTTGAATTGTTCTTGGCATCACTGCTCGTTGCGCTGATGCTCACCGCCGCGAGCCCAAGCACTGCCGCAGCTGTCAATACCGAAAGCGATTTCAACATGAACTTCCCCCTAGGGTTGCTATTGGATACGTCGGCGCGTGTTTGACGGGGGATGCGCCGTTTGACAAGAGAATCTTCTGACGTTACTGAGGGAGCTGTAGAATAGTGCGTGGCAATTTTAATAAAATTGCTGCCCGATAGGCGCCCGGGGCCCGTGTTTTAGCGCTGCAACACACCGATGACGCGGCTTGCAAAACTCAGCCGCTCGGCCATCACCCTGATCACGTAAGCGAGCAGCGCCCTGCTCAGTGCCGGATTGTCGATTTTGATGCGCTCGTAAGCCTCGGCGCTGAGCTCGTATAGCACGCTCGCGACTTCGGCCTCGATGGTGGCGCTGCGTGGCCTTCGGGTAATCAGTCCCATCTCGCCAATGGTCGTATGCTGCCCAAGGCTGCGCACCCTTATCCTTCGCCCACCTCCTCCTTCGACAATGACGCCGACCCGTCCTTCAAGAATGAAGTGCATGGAATCTGACCGCTCGCCCTGGCGAGCGATGATGTCGCCGGGGCCAAATTCGATGCGCCTGCATTGCTCCGCCAGGGCGTCCGCGTATTGCGGAGTATCAAGCTCTTCGGCCAGCCAGTCGCGCAGCGATCGGGCGGCGCCTTCATTCGTCCGATGCGCCGCGATGATGGCGTCCTCGCAGGATTCCAACGCGCGGTCGAGATCGGACCCGATGACGATGTCTTTGGAGAGAAATCCGATGGCGCGAAAAGCGTTCGTCATGGCGGGCGAAAGATTCACCAGCACCAGCCGCGCACCGGATTTGTCTACGACCTGCTTGATCTGGGTGAAGCTATGGGTTGCCGAGGAATCGATGCCTGTCACAAGGCGGAAATCGAACAACAGATGGCGGCACTCGGGGCGCGAGACGAGCAATTGCTTGATGTGCTGATAGAGCTGATTGGCGGAGCCGAAGAAGAGGTAGCTCTGCAAGCTCATTCCCTGCAATTCCCGGCCATGCTGGGCGAGCAGCGCGAGCTCCTTCGGGCCGCGGTCGAGCGAGCTCCGATATTCCGAGCCGTCAAAGCTGAACTTGATCGCGCTGACCCGGCTGGCGCTCAGGGCGAAGGTGGCGCAACTGATGACGATGCCGACCAGGATACCTGCAACGAAGTCCCAATTGATGATCATCAGCGTGATGGCAACGAGCGAGAAGTATTCGATGCGCGACAGCTGGCGTGATGAGGCGATCAGCCAGCGGTAGAGCAAATCGAGACCGAGACTGAGCAGCAATCCGCCGAGCACGCATTTCGGGATATACGCGAGAAATCCCGGACTGATTCCCAACATCGCGGCGGAGCTCGCCGCGACCCAGAGAGTCGGAATACGGCTGTTCCCCGCGAGCTTGAACGCGAGCGTCGATCGCGACAGCGGCACGCCCGTGACGTAGCCGCCGAAAGCGGCCGCCGCCAAGTTGGAAATCCCGGCGGTAGCGAGTTCGCGATCGAGATCAGCCTCCCGTTTCGCGGTGACCTCAAGTCCGGCGACGTTGAGCAGAATACTGACGGTTGCGACAAACATCACGGCAATGAGGTCGGCACTGAGCGCCGGCAGCAAATGCCAGGGAAACCGCCGCCATTCATCCAGATCCCATGGAGGGGAAATCGCGGCCGCGGATGGCGGTTGGAACATCCAGCCGTCCGCCTGTGCCTGGGTGAGCGAAATGCCGAACAGCGCCAGGCCGGCATAGACCGCCGCAGCGCAGGCCAGCAGCAGGCCCGGTTGCGCGAGCGGGCCCTTGAAAGCCTGCTTGCCGAAAAGCAGCACCACGGCAACGCAAGCACCGGCCGCGAATTTTGCCAGCGTCAAGCCGTCGAAGAAATTCTCGATCCCCGATAATCTGAGCCGGTAGCCGGTGATGATCTGGATCGCGCCTGCGGCGATCAACCATCCCGCCGCGCCAAGAAAGCCTCCGATCACCGGGTAAGGCACGAAGCGCACGGCGCGGCCGGCGCGCGCGATCCCCAATCCGCACAGCACTAATCCGGTAAGCGCAGAACTCAATGACAGCACGATCAAGGTGGAGGCGAGCAGGTGTTCGCCGGCCCCCTCCGCCGCCAATCGACTGGCGAGCGCGGCGACGAGCGCAGCGACCACCGCGCTTGTCGATGCATCGGGACTGGCGAAGGCGAATGGCAGCGAACTGCGCCATGCCATAACGATCGCGCCGATCGCCGCCGAGATGAAAGTGGCCGCGATGCCGTAAGCGAGATACGGCGTCAGCGGGCCGGAAAAAATCAGGGCTGCGTAGGAGAGACTGAAGGCAAGGGAGACAATGGCGCAGACCGCACCGGCGATCATATTGCGCAGCCAGGCGTCGACAAATCCGCCGGTCAATGGACGGCTGCCCGCGGGCAAATCCAGGGCCATTCGACGGCCTCACAGTCCGGATGTCGTTCGCTTTTCTAGCGGACGACCAGCCGATCACAAATCATTGGGTGGAGCAATTGACCTGGAGTATTACGCGGCGACCCTCGGCGTCGTCTAAGTAACTGCGATTACATCACATCCGGCACTTCGCCTAACCAAGTTCGCCCGCGGCAAAGAACGCCCGCAGTTCTTCATAAGTCTCGTTGGGCGCCTCCTCGGAAAGGTAATGGCCGCAGGGCAGCGCCTTGCCGCCTCTGATGTCGGAGGCATAGTGCGGCCAGATGTCCATCGACTTGTGATTGCGGCCGACGCCGCCAGTCGCGCCCCAGAGCAAGAGAACGGGACAGCCGATCTTGCGGCCGGCCTCAAAATCTTTCGTGTCCATCTCCAGATCGATACCGAAGGTCGCGCGGTAATCCTCGCACATCGCATGCACGGTCGCCGGATTACGGAAACAGCGCATGTATTCGGCGAGCGCCGCCTCGTCAAAGAAGCTGAGACCTTCCTTGCCCTTCGCCAGTTTCTTCCGGATGTAGAAATCTGGATCGGCGCTCATCAGCCGCTCGGGCAGGTCATAGGGCTGGATCATGAAAAACCAGTGCCAGGAGAACGTGGCCCAGGAGCGCGTGACGTTGTTCAAGAGGTGATGCTGCGGAATGATGTCGAGAATGGCGGCGCGCGCCACCTTCTCGGGATGATCCAGACACATGCGGTGCAGCACGCGCGCGCCGCGGTCATGGCCGGCGGCATAGAAGCGGGAGAAGCCGAGCGCAGCCATCACCTCAATCTGGTCCTGCGCCATGGCGCGAAACGAATAGCCGCTGTGATCGTCGCCGCCCGGCGGCTTCTCGGAATCGCCGTAGCCGCGCAAATCCGTGCACACGACGGTGAATTCGCGCGCCAGCCGCGGCGCGATTTTGTGCCACGACAGGTGGGTGAAGGGATTGCCATGCATCAACAGGATCGGCGGTCCCTTGCCGCCATGCGCCGTGAAGATGCGTGCGCCGCTGGTCTTTATTTCGGTGCGCGTGAAGCCATCGAGCATTGCGACCACCTAAGAAAGCGAGAACCAGTGAGCGGCGCTACATCACGTCCGGCATTTCCATCCCCTCCGGCGGCGGGCCGTCGTAAAGCACCGGCTCCATGCGCGAGGCCGCGCCTTCGCGCCGCATCGTCTCCTCGAATTCCGCGCGGATGAACGGATCCTCCAGATGATAGGGGATCGCGTTGCCGCCCTTGCTGACGTCGATCGCCCAGACGTCGCGCATGGCTTCGCCGGGGCGCCCGGCCTTCAGCGCCGGATGATTGTTCGGCCCGTGCCAGGCCGCCAGCCGCAGCCCGCCCGGGCTGATGCCGAAATGCTGATGGTACCAGTCGCCGCTCATCGGCGCGGCGGAGACGATGCCCACCGGCTCATAATCCTGCCGCAGCACCTTGCCGCCATGGCCGTCTTTCCAGGGGGTCATGCCAAGCGCCTCCGGCCAGGTATACGTGTAACCCTTGCCCTGGATCGCGATCAGCACCGCGGTGGAATGGTGCTTGTGCGCCTTGGAATAGCGGCCGGTCTCGTGCTGGCCGATGAAAGTGTAAAAGCGGTTGCCGCCCATATGCGGCTCGACGCGGCGGTAGCCTGGCGAGCGGCGGTTATCGAGCGGCAGTTCGGTCGTGATGATATCGGGAATGATGTTGGTCTTGCGCATGGCGAGCCCGCGCACCGGATCGGGCTCGATATCGTCCTTCGGCTTGAAAAAGTCCTCCTCGCCCGAGAAACGGTCCTTGAAGACGTAGGGGCAGTTGAAGACGAAATCGATGTTGTCGGTCAGGTTGATCTGATTGGGCGCGGAGGTGCCGCACAGCAAGAGCGCAGGCGAGCTCGCCGCGTTGATGATGCGGTGATGCGCATTGAGCGGGATGGTAAAGAGCGAGCCCTTCTGCCATTCGAAGACGTGCGGCTTGCTCTGACCGTCCTGCCAGACCTCGGTCGAGCCGCGGCCTTCGACCACCAGCACGATCTTCTCGTACAGATGCCGCTCGGGATGGAGCGCGCCGGCGCCGGGAACCTCGACCACATACATGCCCCACAGGCCTTCGGTGCCGTAAAGCTGGATATAGCTGCCGCGCCCTCCCAGCCGCTTCCAGGGCGCCATCGGCAGATCCTGCACCCGGCGCACGCCGATGCCGCGGAACACCGGCACGCCTTCCGCCTCCATGAAACGGTCGTACGGCATCTGCGGCCGCTTGAAATCGCCAAAGCCGGCATTCTCGCCGGCCTTGGGCTGATGCCAATGCTTTTCGGACGTGGTGTCGTGCATGAGCCCTGTTCTTCTGTTTGTTGGAGGCAGAGCGGCTGGTCAGCCGCCCTTCTTCTCGTCGCTGTGCAGCTTGCGCAGATAATCAAGCAGATCGGGCGGGGCGTTGGCGATCTTGTTGATCGCCTGCATCACCACCTCGTGGTTGACCGGACTGACCTCCACACGGATTTTTGCGGCATCGGCGAGATATTCCGGATCCTTGTGCACGGCCATGAACGCCGCCTGCAGCGCCTTGGCACGATCCTCCGGCACGCCGGGCGGCGCGGCGAAAGGACGCGACAGGATGTAGGACTGCTCGGCCAATTCGATCAACGTCCGCGCCTTCTCGTCCTTGGCCAATTCGCGCGCCGTCGGCACATCCGGGAACATCGGATGCCGCGTCGCGCGCGCCAGTTGCACCAGGATGCGCATATTGCTGTCGGGCTTCAGCCACTCCGGCTTCAGCGAGGTCACCGAGGAAAGATCGACGGTGCGCCCATTCACTTCGTTGCGCTCGAGCGCCAGGAAAATGGCGCCATTGTCCGGGTAGCCGCTGACCAGCTTGAATTTGAATCCCAGCGTATCGCGCAGCAGGATCGGAATGTCGGTTCCGGTCGAGCCCTCGCCGGTCACGCCGAGCGTGATCGGCTGGCTGTCGGGCCGGCGGGCGTCCTCGATCGACTGCACCGGTCCATCCTTGCGGACCAAGAGGATATAGGCGTCGTTGGAAAAATCCGACGAGGAGCCGAGCCAGACGAATTTGCGCGGGTCGAACTGCACGCCGGGATTGGTGCCGAGGATCGCGACCAGCGGCATGTCGCGGCCGAACATGCCGATGGCGGTGCCGTCCTTCGGGGCGGTGTTGTAGAGTGCGTTCACCGCCCGCATGCTGCCGGCGCCGGGCATGTTCTGCACGATCACCGAGGGATTGCCGGGAATATATTTGCCCAGATGCCGCGCCAGGAGGCGGGCAAAGACGTCATAGCCGCCGCCGGTGCCATAGCCGACGATCACGGTCACGGTCTTGCCTTTGTAGAAATCGGAAACCGCGTCGGCCTGTGCCGGCACGGCCGCCAGCGCCAGCGAGACCAGGAATGCAGCGATACCTCGTGTCAGCATTTTTTCCTCCCAGACAGCCTCGCGTTATTCGCGAGTGCTTGAAATAGTCTTGTGATAGTCGCAGCTTTGGTGGAACGGGTCCATTGCTAGGTTGGCCGCTGATAACGATCCCCGTTAACGGACTCGGCAGGGAGATAGCAATGAAAAAAATATCCGTGCTGCTGGCCCTGATGACGCTGTCGCCGCTTTGCGCAACGGCGCAGACCTCCGACTGGAAACAATCCTGGGACGAGACGCTGGCGGCGGCGCGGGAAGAAGGCAAGGTGGTGGTGGCCGGTCCGCCCAGCCAGGAGCTCCGCCGTACGCTCCCGGCCGCCTTCAAGGCGCGCTACGGCATCAATGTCGAATACGCCGGCGGCCGCAGCACCGAGCTGGCGCCGAGATTGCGGACCGAACGCCAGGCCGGCATTCATTCGCTCGACGTCGTGTTCGCCGGCAACGAGAGCATGGCGCTGGTCTTCCACCGCGAGAAGATGCTGCAGCCGTTGCGTCCCGCGCTGCAGCTTCCGGAAGTGGTCGACGGCAAGAAATGGAAGAAGGGCAAGCTCTGGTTCGGCGATCCCGAGGAACAATACATCCTGCGGCTGGCGAATTCCGTCACCACGATGTTCCATATCAACACCAAAGAAGTGAAGCCGGGCGAATTGCGCTCGGTGAAGGATCTGCTCGACCCGAAATGGAGGGGAAAGATCGCGCTGCAGGACCCGACCATCACCGGCAGCGGCAGCAACCAGGCGGCGCATCTTTATTATCAGCACGGCGAAGATTTCGTGAAGGCGCTTTACGTCGACCAGAAGCCGGCGATCATGCGCGACACGCGGCAGATCACCGATGGGCTCGCCCGCGGCGCTTATCCGATCACGCTTGGCGCCGAAGACGCCGACGTGGCCAAGCTGAAGCAGGAAGGGATACCCGTCGAGATCCTGGAAAATTTCACCGATCTCTACAGCCAGGTTTCGGCGAGTTTCGGCCAGGTTGCCCTCTTGGACAGGCCCCCGCATCCGAACGCCGCCAAGGTGTTCGTGAACTGGATCGCGTCGAAGGAGGGCAGCGAAGTTTTCAACCGCGCCATGGGAACCGCGCCGACCCGCAACGACATCGACGAAAACTTCCTGCCGCCGCAGATCATCCCGAAGCCGGGCGTGCAGTATTTCGACACCTATGACTGGGAATTCACCACCGTCAAAAAGGCGAAGGTGCGTCAGCGCATGAAGGAGCTGTTGCAGGCGCGGTGAATGGGTATCCGGCGAGAGGCTCAAGCAAGCGCCCCGTGAGCGGATAATTAGGCAATTTTTACCTTGGGTGATAGCCTTTCTCGATCACCCCCGAGGCCTCTCTTCGTGCCGATCAAGCTCAGCCAACTGCACAATTTCGCCGCCGTGGTGGAAGCCGGCGCCGTCCGGCAGGCCGCCAAGGCGCTCAATCTGTCGCAGTCCTCCGTCACCAAGAGCATCCAGCAGCTCGAGAGCGAGCTCGGCGTCGCGCTGCTGCATCGCGGCGCGCATGGCGTTGCGCCGACCGATGCCGGAAAGGCGCTGCTCGCGCGCGCCAAGGCGATCGAGGCGCAGCTGCGCCATGCCCGCAGCGACGTGGAAGCGATCCAGGGCGCCAGCGTCGGGGAAATCCGCGTCAGCGCCTCGCCCACCGTCGCGATGGGGCTGTTGCCGCGGGCGGTGATCGCCTTCCAGCGCGCGCATCCGCGGGTGAGCTTCCAGATCCTGGAGGGCGTCTATCCGGACATTCTGCCCGCGGTCCGCACCGGCGACGTCGATCTCGCCATCTGCCTGGTGCCCGGGCTGCCGCGCGACGAGACGCTGAACTTCGTCAGTCTGGTGAGGGACCGGCTGGTGCCGGCGGTGCGCGCCGATCATCCGCTGCTCGGCAAGCGCAAGTTGCGGCTGGCCGATCTGATCGCGCTTGACTGGATCGTCTACCGCGGCAGCCATACCGGGCTCGACATTTTCGAGCAGACCTTCCTTGCCAACAAGCTCGAGCCGCCGAAGAGCACGGTTGAATGCACGTCCTTTGCCTGCGCGCTCGCGCTGGTGGAGAGCGGCAATTACGTCACGCTGGTGCCCTCGCAGATATTCGCCGGCGGCCGCAAGCCGCGGTCGATCGCGCCCGTCCTGCTGGATTCGCCGATGCAGCCCTGGCAGGTCGCGGTGATTGCGCGCAGCCAGCCGGAGCTTTCGGCGGTCTGCCTCGCCTTCCTGGCCGAACTGAAGCAGACCGCGGCGAAGATCGAGCTGCCGCCCGGCGGGCGCGCCGGCAATGGCCGCCGCCCCGCCCGGCGGCGTTCCTGAGGGCGCCCGCTGGCATGATCGAAAATTTCGATCAGCCAACTATCAAATTGCATCATAGAGCGAGCGGCCGGAAAGACTATAATGGCGGAAAGTCGCCCGGCTGAACCGGAGCGGAGCAGAATCCCGCATCGCAGGGGTGCCGATGTTTTCGCAACTGAAATTGAAGGTCATCCTGTTCGGGCTGGCGCAGCTGGTGAAATTCGCCGCCTGGCGCTATCCGCAATTCGCCGCCCGCGCGAAAGAGCACGATCTCACCGGACAGTTCGTCACGCGCGACGAGGAGATCGGCCGCTGGTTCAAATTTTCCCAGGGCAAGATCACCTCGGGCGCCGGCGTTTTGAAGAACGCCGACGTCACCGTCGCCTTCAAGAATGCCGCGGTCGGCGCCTTGCTGCTGACGCCGCCGATCAACTGGCTCGACCAGATCAATGCGCAGAAAGAATTCGCCCTGGGCGTGACCGGCGACGACGGGCTGGTGAACTGGTTCGCGCAGACCGTGCTGATGGCGCAAAGCGCCGGCACCAAATTCGGCACCAAGATGCCGGACGGCTCGATGCGCTATTGCAACATGGCAAACGGCGGCCCGCTCTTCGTCTACGTCAAGGACGGCAAGATCATCCGCACCACGCCGATCGACCTCGACGACAGCGACGGCGCGTCCTGGACGATCGAGGCGCGCGGGCTGAAGCTGACGCCGCCGCGCAAGACCACGCTCGCCCCGCACGGGCAGAACTGCAAGTCGATCGTCTATTCGCCCGACCGGCTGCTCTACCCGATGAAGCGGATGGACTTCGACCCGAACGGCGAACGCAATCCGCAAAACCGCGGCAAGTCAGGCTATGTGCGCATTTCCTGGGAGGAAGCGCTCTCTATCGTCTCGAACGAGATCAAGCGTCAGAAACTGACGCATGGACCCGGCTCGATCGCGGTATCGCACGGCTCGCACCATACCTGGGGCAATATCGGCTACTACCTCTCGGCGCTGTTCCGTTTCACCAATGCGGTCGGCATGACGCGCGTGCACCACAACCCGGATTCCTGGGAAGGCTGGTACTGGGGCGCGGTGCACCACTGGGGCCATACGCTGCGGGTCGGGCAGTCGGAAACCTACGGCACGGTCGAAGACTGCCTGCAGAACTGCGACATGATCGTGTTCTGGTCGGCCGATCCGGAAACCACCTCGGGATCATACGGCGCGCAGGAAGGCACCATCCGCCGCCAGTGGCTGAAGAATCCCAGGCTCGGCATCAAGGTCGTGCATGTCGATCCCTATTACAACGCCTCGGCGCAATTCCTGCCGGGCAAATGGTTCGCGCCGAAGCCGACCACCTCGCCGGCGATGGCAATGGCGATCGCCTATGTCTGGATCGAGGAAGGCCTGTACGACAAAGACTACGTGAAGACCCACACCGTCGGCTTCGACGTCTGGAAAGCCTATCTGCTGGGGGAAGACGACGGCATTGCGAAAACGCCGGAGTGGCAGGAAAAGGAAACCGGCGTGCCGGCGAAAGATGTGCGCGCGTTGGCGCGTGAATGGGGACGCAAGCACGTCTATCTCGCGCCCGGCGGCTGGGGCAACGGCCACGGCGGCGCCTGCCGCAACCAGACCGGAATCCAATGGGCGCGCGTGATGGTCTGCCTCTCGGCGATGCAGGGTCTGGGCAAGCCCGGCTGCAACATGGGCAATCTGCAATGGGGCTGCCCGGTCGACTTCAATTTCTATTTCCCCGGCTATTCCGAAGGCGGCATGTCGGGCGATCTGGAGAATACCGCGATGCCGGTGGCGCTCTATCAGCGCATGCCGCAGCTGCCGACGATGAATTCCAACGGGCAGCAGATCCCGCGCATCTGGATGCCGGAGGCGATCATCGAAGGCAAAGCCGAGGGCTACCGCTGGATCGGCAAATCGATCGAGCACCAGTTCGGCAAATTCGTCTATCCGGCCGCCGGCCATTCGCCGGTGCGCATGCTCTACAAATACGGCGGCTCGATCCTCGCTACCATGAACAATTCCAACCGCCATGTGCGGATGTACCAGTCGGAGAACCTGGAATTCGTGGTGAACCAGTCGATCTGGTTCGAAGGCGAGGCGAAATTCGCCGACGTGATCCTGCCGGCCTGCACCAATTTCGAGCGCGTCGACATCAGCGAATGGGCTGCGCTCGGCGGCTACGGACACCACGGCCAGCAGCAGCTCAACCACCGCGTCGTCATCTTCCAGTCGAAAGCCATCGAGCCGCTCGGCGAATCCAAGTCCGACTTCTGGATCTTCACCGAAATCTGCAAGCGGCTCGGCCTCGCCAACTACTTCAATGAAGGCTGCAACGAGCTCGACTGGGTCAAGCGCGCCTATCTCTCCTCCGATCTGCCGAAGGTGATTTCCTGGCGCAAGCTCCTGAAGAAGGGCTATTACGTCATTCCGGCGGAGAAGGAGAAGCTGCGCGCGCCGGTGTCGTTCCGCTGGTTCTGGGAAAACCGCAAGAAAGACGTGCCCGAGGCGCATCCGCTGCCGTCGGATTACAGCGAGGAATTTCTCAAGGGCCTGCAGACGCAGTCCGGCAAGCTGGAATTCGAATGCAACAGCCTCAAGCGCGCCATGGATCCCGAGCGCCCGCCGATCGTCAAATACGAGCCGTCATGGGAAGGGCCGCATTCGCAGGAATATGCCCGCCACCCGCTGCAACTGCTCACGCCGCATTCGAAATTCAGCTTCCATACCCAGGGCGACGGCAAGAGCTCCTTCCTGCTCAACATCCCCGACCATCGCGTGAAGATCGAGGGCTATTATTATTGGACGCTCCGCCTCAACGCGGCGGACGCCGCCGAGCGCGGGATCAAGCTGCACGACCTGGTGAAGATCTATAATGACCGCGGCGCGGTGATCTGCGCGGCGGTGCCGACCGAGCGGCTGCCGCGCGGCGTCTGCCATGGCTACGAGTCATCGGCGATCTATGACCCGCTGGGCGAGCCCGGAAAATCGGTCGACCGCGGCGGCTGCCTCAACCTGCTCACGCCGCACAAGACGCAGACCAAGACCACCCATTCGCTGGCCGGCTCGCATGCGCTGGTGCAGGTCGAGCTTTGGGACCGCGGGGTTGAGCACATGTCGGAGGCTTTTGCCGCGGCCGGGAAGACCGCCGCGATCAAGCGCCGGCTGCAGGATGCGCAGCTCGTGCCAGCCGACGGAATCACGATGCCCGGAGTTGAGGCGTGACCATGAATAAATGGAACATGATCATCGACGTCGCCGAGTGCACGAATTGCAATTTGTGCACGCTGGCGGCCATGGACGAGTATGTCGGCAACGAGTTCCCCGGCTACTCCGCCCCGATGCCACGCCACGGTCACAGGTGGATCGACATCCTGCAGAAGGAGCGCGGTCAGGCAACGATGGTCGACGTCGCCTATGTGCCGACCATGTGCAACCACTGCGACGACGCGCCTTGCGTCGCCAAGGGCGGCGGCGCGGTGACAAAGCGCGACGACGGCATCGTGCTGATCGACCCGGTCAAGGCCAAGGGGCGCAAGGATCTGATCGGGTCCTGCCCTTACGGGCATATCTGGTGGAATGAAGAGCTGCAGCTGCCGCAAGCCTGGACTTTCGACGCGCATCTGCTCGACGCGGGCTGGAAGCAGACGCGCGGCCAGCAATCCTGCCCGACCGGCGCCATGCGCGCGATCAAGGTGAGCGACGAGGAGATGGCGGGCATCGCGCGCCAAGAGGCGCTCGAAGTCATGCAGCCGGAAGCCGGCACAAAACCCCGCGTCTATTACAAGAATCTCTGGCGCTATTCGAAATGCTTCATCGGCGGCTCTGTCGCGGCGGAAGCCAACGGCGTGGTTGACTGCGTCGAGGGCGCGACCGTGCGCCTGCTCAAGGATGGCGTGGCGGTCGCGGAAACCGTCACCGACAATTACGGAGACTTCAAATTCGATCGCCTGGAGGAGAACTCGGGAGACTATAGCGTCGAAATCTCCGCCGCCGGGCGGGTGAGCAAGACGGTTGCCGCAAGGCTCGGCGCCAGCATCAATCTCGGCGAGATCAGGCTTTAACGCCGGAAACGCCGCTCATCGTATTCATAAGAAGGGGATTTGCCGTGTCCGTCGCTGTTGCCGCTGGCGCCTATTTGCATCATCTCGAACTGGAAAGCGGCGATCCCGCCGCGCTCGCCGAATTTTACGGCCGCGCCATGGAGATGTCCGTGCAGCGCATGGGAAGCGGCTGGATCTGCCGCGGCCCGGCGCGCCGCATGCTGTTCACCAAGGGCCGCGCCAATAAATTGAGCTATGCCGCCTTCGCCTGCCGGGATGCCGATGCGCTGCAAATGCTGCGCGCGCATGTGCAGAAGCAGAAGGCCGAGTTGATCCCCTCGCCTTCAGCGCTGTTCGACCAGCAGGCTTTCGCGGTCCGCGATCCGGAAGGCAACCGGATCGTATTCGGCGTGGCGGACGAGCCGCTCAATCCGATCCGGCAGCGCGGCCCGATCCATGGCCCGCTGCAGCATGTCACCGTGACCAGCACCGACATGCCGGCGATCGAGGATTTTTACGCCAACAAGCTCGGCTTCGCGGTCTCCGACCGGGTGCGCAACGAGCAGGGCGCGGTGACCACCTGCTTCCTGCGCTGCAATCACGAGCATCACACGGTGGCGGTCTTCCTCAAGAGCGAAGCGGGCCTCGACCACCACAGCTATGAAGCGGGCGAGTGGACCACCATCAAGGACTGGGCCGACCATCTCGGCGGCATGCGCATTCCCATCGTCTGGGGACCCGGGCGGCACGGGCCAGGCAACAACCTCTTCATCTTCATCAAGGACACCGACGGCAACATGATCGAGATTTCCGCCGAGCTGGAAGTCGTGCACGACCGGCCGGTGAAGGAGTGGAAGCACGAGCCCTACACGCTGAACATGTGGGGTCCGGCGATCATGCGCAGCTGAGGCTCGCCGCGCTGGAAACCTGCGATCCCGGGGGCTATGTTGAAGAGCCGACGAACCGGCGCCATTGCTATCCTTCCGACAGCAACTTCCTGAAGACCCACTTATGTCCGTAGCCGACGTTACGATCTGCATCCCGGCTTGGCAGGCCGAAGCCTTTATCGAGCGCACGCTCATGTGCGCCAGGGCGCAGACGTATAAGAACGTGCGCATCCTGGTGTCGATCGACCAGTCGAGCGACGGAACCGAAGCTATCTGCCGCAACCAAGCAAAAGACGATCCCCGGCTCGACATCAGGGTGCAGACCGAAAGGCTGGGCTGGTCCGAGAATGCCAACTTCCTGCTCGATCAAGTCGATACCGAATTTTGCTTTCTATATTTTCACGATGACATTATCGAGCCGCGCTACACCGAACGTCTGCGCCAGACGCTGCTGGATGATCCTGACGCGCAGAGCGCGCACTGCGATCTGGAGATGTTCGGCAACAAGCAAGCCTTTTCGCCCGGCCGCGATTTTGTGGGCACGGCGGCCGAGCGCCTGATCCAATTTCTGGTGGAGCCGCCGCAAGGACGTCTGCTGCGCAGCCTGTTCAGAAGTGTACTGATTTCGAAAGGCCTGCGATTTCCGGTCATTGCCGGAGACAGCTTCTGGCGTTGCTATCCGTTCTTGACGAATCTGATTGCGGCGGGAGCCGCTCGGCGGGTGCCGGAACTGCTCTACCGCCGTTGGGCTCGTGACGGGAGTTTGACGACGTCGTGGGGTCCGAAGAACAAAGATCTGCTTGTTGATGGCCAGCGGCAGAGTGCCGCGCTTCAACTCCACACTATTCGGAGCATGAATCTGCCGAAGGCTGAGGAAGAACTCGTCACCTTCTGCCTTTATGTCTCGTCGATGGCCTTGACGCGGCATCACGAGCTGCTGCTGAAAACCGATGAGCTCTTGAAGCCGGACGCTATTTGCGAAAGTTTCGCAGCGGTTCAACTTCCGAAAAACAGTCCGCCCATAACCAGCAGTCTTTTCGATGAGGTTCTCTGCGCTTACGGGAGACTTCTGACACTGGAAGCGAAACATCATATGCAACGAGGCGATGCGCGCTCTGCCTTGGTTTCCTTTGCAACGGCCTTGTCGCTGAATCCGGCTTCGCACGGCAATTATGCCGGCATTGCGAGAATCCTCTCCGACGGGGGGCAAGGGCTGACTGCGGCCGCGGTAAGGCAGCGGGCCCGCATGCTAAGAGAAGCGGCGGCTGAGCGCCTCGACCGTTCCCACACACCGTCCGTCCAATAATGGTGACTGAAGCAAGACAGCGCTTGGGCTTACTTTCTGGGGCAATCGCGGCGTTGCCTAGGCGGGTTAAGGTTCGTAGCATTCGGATCACGACATAAGAAATACTCGGGAGGGATCATGAGAAAACCGGCTGTCGCGTCCGTGCTGCTGGGCATGGCGCTCGCTTTTCACTTCTCGCCGGCCGCGGCGCAATCGGTCGCCGAATTCTACAAAGACAAGCAGGTCAAGATTATCATCGGCAACGCCGCCGGCGGCGACTACGACATCGGCGGACGCCTGCTGGCGAGACATTTAAGCGCGCATATTCCCGGCAATCCCGCGGTCATCGTGCAGAACATGCCGGGCGCCTCGACCGTCACCGCCACCAATTACCTCTACAACAAGGCGCCGCGCGACGGCACCGTATTCGGCTCCTTCTCGCGCAACATCGCGAGCCAGGCCGTGATCGGCAAGATGAACATCGAGGCCGATGTACGAAAATTCAACTGGATCGGCGGATCCTCGCTGCCCGGCCGGGTCTGCATGGTTTCCGCCAAGAGCGGCGTCACATCGGCAAAGGATGTGTTTACGCGTGAAGTGATCATGGCGGGCTCCGGCCCTGGCTCCTCACTCAGCATTGTCCCGATCGCACTCAACAATGTGCTCGGTACCAAGTTCAAGCTGGTGGAGGGCTACCAGGGATCCGCAGCGGCGATGCTTGCGCTGGAACGCGGCGAGGTCGAGGGCATCTGCCACACCCACGGGGTGTTCCAATCCCATCATTCGCAGATGGTCAAGGAAGGAAAGCTGAAGATCATCCTGCACGTCGAGGACACCCCGTTCGAGGAAGACCCAAGCGTCCCGTCGATCTATGAATTCGCCAAAACCGAGAAACAGAAGCAGATGCTCCGTTTCCTGTTCTCCTCAACCGAGTTCGGACGGCCCTATGTGGCCCCGCCCGAGGTGCCGGCGGAACGGGTGGCCGCCTTGCGCAAGGCCTTCGCCGCGGCACTGAAAGACCCGGCCTTGGTCGAGGAGGCGAAGAAGACCTCCGTCGATATGACCTACCGGCCAGCGGAAGATCTCGAAAAGCTGGTCGCCGCGCTCTATGCGACGCCGAAGGAAACCATCGAGGAACTGGAGAAAATAGTGCCAGCCGCCGGCTTGCAGTAACGAGGCTGGTTGAACTCAACAGATTAACAACGAGGGGAAAATGGAAATAGCCAAACGTCAAAACTACCACGCCAGAAAAGCCGATCTGCCGGTGCGCACCGCGGCGCCTTCGGCCGCCGCGCACAAGGGCGTCGTGATGTCGACGCAGCGGGTGCACGGCGTCGACAACAGCATCATGTTCGCCGAACGCGGGCCGGGCTATCACACCAAGCCGCACCGGCACGAATGCGAGCAGATCAACTACATCGTGGAAGGCGAGATGTGGTTCTTTGTCGAGGGCCAGGGTTATCACTGCAAGAAGGGCGACCTGATGCGGATTCCCCGCAACCGGGTGCACTGGGCCTTCAACTGCTCCGACCAGCACACCGTGATCATCGAATCGCATTCTCCTTGCCTGATCGGCAACAACGCGGAGGCGCGCAAGACCGCGGTTTCGCTCTTGGGCGACGACGAGAAAATGGAAGACGTGAAATACGTCGTCAACGTCGTGGTCGATATGGACCCGCAATGGGTCGCGGATTGCGAACGCCGCGCCATCGGCGACGCCGTGCTGAAGTGGCCGGCGGCAGAGCGGAAGGCGAGCTAGGCTTTTCTTATACCTTCCCTTAAAAAGGGAGGTCGGCGCGGAGCGACGGGTGGGGATCGCGTCATTAAGACTCCCTCCCCGACCCTCCCCCTTTCAGGAGGAGGGAGAAAGCATTACTCAATCGTCAGGCCCTGCTTTCGCAGCATGACGCTGATCTGCTGGATCGCCTGCGGCGGAATCGTTCCAAGCGTATCAATCAGGCGCTTCACGTCGGCGCCCGACTGCGGCTCGAGGTCTTCGCTGATCTTGCGGGCTCTGGCCAGGAACTCCGGATCGTCGCCGATCTTGTCGTAGGCCTGCTGATACAGCTTGACGATCGGCTCGGGCGTGCCGGGCGGCAAAGCCAGCCACTTGTCGATCGAGGTCAGGCTGGTCCAGTAATCAAAACTCTGCTTTTCCACCGGATCGGTGATTTTCGGCTGCACGATGCTGGCGAGCACCGGCGCATCGCCGAATTCCGGACGCTTCGATAATTCGCCGTTCCGCACCGTGCCGGACTGGGTCAGGATCTTCAGCGTGCCGTTGTCGATCAGATGCTGCACGTCGCGCAGATTGCCGGTCGCGGTCATGTCGATCTCGCCGCGCTGAAGCGCGATGAACAGGTCCTGGGTGCCGCGATAGCCCACCACCCATTTCGCATTCCATCCGAGATAAGCAATGCCCCAGGCGGTCGACTGCATGCCGGAGCGCGGCACCCCGCCGATCGAGCCCATGACGACCGGCGGCTGGCTCTTGTCGTACAGCCGCTTCTCGGCGTCCGTGCGGATGATCAAAATGGTGCCGCCGCGGCCCACGCCGCCGACGAAATGGAACTTGGTCGGATCGAATTGCGATTGCGGGCGGCGATATTGCAGCGGATCCGAGGTCGTGGTCGAGCCCATGGTGATCGTGGTGCCGTCCGCGGGAGTGCGCTGAGGCTGCACGAAGGCGTTCATCGCGGTCATGCCGTCGGCGCCCGGCATGTTGCTGACGATGATCGTCGGATTGCCCGGCAGATATTTCGTCAGATAGGGCGCGATCACCCGCGCCGAAGCGTCGGTGCCGCCGCCGGCCGGAAAGCCCACCACGAAATTGATGGTCTTGCCTTCAAAGGAAAACGGCGCCTGCGCTTGCGCGGGACTGGAAGCGGCGAGGAATGCGGTCAGGGCGCCGACCAGGGCATATGAAAAAGAACGTGCAAATCCCGCGTTCATTTTGTCCTCCCGATCGTCAAATTTTGGATGCCCGTCAGCGGTTGAAGTCCGGCGAGTTTTCGACCTGCTGCAGGTCAGAAGCGACATGCTCGTGGATCGGCATGTTGATGAAGGCGATCCAGCGCGCGGCGCCCTTCTCCGGCTCCAGGTTGAAATGCTGGTGCTCGACGCCGCCTGGCGCCATCGGCAGCAGCACGAGATCGCCTTTTTTCCAATCCTTGCGCTCGCCGTTGACGATCGAATAGCCCTTGCCTTCCAGCACGTAGATCAGAAGGCCGCCTTGGTGGCGGTGCTTGCCGGAGACGGTCTTGATTTCATGCATGAAGACCCGCCAATGACTCAGCGGGGATTCCTTGTGCGATACCGGGCACAGGTAATAAAACAGCTTGCCCTGGCGGGCCTGAAACCACTCCCGATCCTCCTGCGTGACGACGAGAGGCCCGGTCAAATTGCGCTGGGTCCATTCCGCACGCGCGCGCATGCTGCGCTCATAGGTGTTGTCCGCAAGCGGCGCGCGTTCGCGCTCTCTGGTTCGTTCTATTTCAGCCATTGCGGCGTTTTCTTTCCGGTTATCCGTTCTGTTTTGCGTGCCGGTATTCCGGCGCGTCTTCCAGCTGCTCGAAGCCGCAGCCGCGATCCACCGTCGTGCATTCGAGCCAGTTCGCCTCGGTGGCGATGAACTTCGCCGGCTTTTCCGGATCGGTGTTGAAATGCTGCACGATGATGCCGTCCGCCCGCAGCGGTAGGCTGACCAGATCGCCGGCCTTCCATGGATATTTCACGCCATCGATCATGCTGTAGCCGCTGCCCTCCAGGATCACCATGATCTGATTGCCCTGGAATTTGAGCCGGCCGGAGCGGCTGCCGGGCGGGATTTCCTGCTGAAAGAAAAGGTAGGAGGAGATCGCGGTGTCCTTGATCGAGGGATGCAGGTACCAGCGCATCAAGCCCTGGCGGCTGACTTCCAGCGGAAGTTCGGATTCGCTAACGACCTGCAGCGCGTCGCGCTTTTCCTCGCGCTGGCGGTCGCGCATCGCGAAAATTTCGTCCCAGTGATTGACTTCGGCGAGCCTGGCTTTTCGTTCTTCTGTCATGACGTTCCTTCCAGAGGCCGCAAACGATAGCCCGCCGGAGCAAAAAGGAAAACGGAAGAATCCAGCGGGCCGCCGGCGGCGTCTTGCCTTCCACCTCGACGCCGCGGGCGCGCAGTCGGCGCTCGAGCTCCGCGGGATTTCTGCTGCTCGCTATCAGCCGCCTGTCGGACCGTCAGGGCAGCCGGATGCGGTAGAAAAAGCGGTCGCTGCGGCCGACGGTGCGCCGCAGCTCGATGATGCGGCCGCCATGGGTAAAGGCGGTGCGGTCGATCAGGATCACCGGCGCGCCCTCCGGCAGGTTGAGCAGCTTCGCTTCCGGACCCTGCACGGCGTCGGCGCGCAGCACCTCGTCGGCAGTCACCACATGAATGCCGAAATGCTTTTCCAGCGCGCGGTAAAGCCGGTCCTGGTCCAGCGGCACCTTCTCCAGATTGGGAACGAGATCGCAGGGAAGGTGCGAGTCATAGATGCAGATCGGCACGTCGTCCTGAATCAGCATGCGGCGCAGGAACAGCACCGGCGCGTCGTGCGAGATCTGCAGGCCCTCGGTGATCGCGCGCGGCGCCGATCGCAGGACGCGCGTCTCCACCACGCGGATGCTGGGGTCGAGGTTTTCGCCGGACGGCGCATCACGGAAACGGAAGAAGCGCGAGAAGCTGCGGCTGCCATCGAGCCGCGCCACGAAAGTCCCCTTCCCCGCCCGGCGGATGATCAGGCCATCGCGCGCCAGGCTGAGCAGCGCCTGTTTCACCGTCCCGGCGCTGACGCCGAATTGCTCGCCCAGCTCCGGCTCGGTCGGCAGCATGTCGCCCGGCTTCCAGAAGCCGCGCACGATCTGCTGCTTCAGCTGCTCACGCACTTTCTGGTAAAGCGGCCGGCTGGCGCTTTTCTCGGCGGCCGGCTTTCCAAGCAGAAGGTTGTCGATTTCGTCCATGTTATCCGCCATTCGATTCCCCGTCCTCAGGCTGCCGCCGTTGCTGCGATGACGCTCGCGTCGGCGAGCCGCTCGCAGTCGCGGCACAGTTCGAGCAGCCGCTCGATCTTCTGCTTCGGCAAGGCGTCTTCGCACAAGCCGCGAAATTTGTCGTCCAGATCGGCATCGCTCATCGGATTCACCAGGCTGCCGACGGCATGTTCGACCCGCGTTTTCAGCTCTCGCCCATCGGCCAGCGTGATGATCACCTCGGCCTGGTCCTTGGCGAGCCGCGCATCCGTCTCCGCGGTGACGCGCGCGCGCAACCCGGCCAGCGCCGGATCGAGCGCATAGCCATCCTCGAAGCGGCGCGGATCGGCGTCGCCATAGCGCAACGCCAGCGCGACGCCGTGATAGACGCTGAACTTGGATTCCAGCCCGGTGCGTGGATCGCGTTTGCCGGCAAGCGCCAGCGTGGGCGGGCTGACCAGAAGATGCACACGGTCAACCGTTTCCGCCGTAAAGCCATGCAGCTTGCGCAGCCGCAGCGCGCCGTCGATCGCCGCATGTGAGACGATGGCGCAGGCGAAGGGCTTGTAGATGTTATGCATGATCTCGAAGCGTTCACCCAAGCCGTGCAAAATCTCGCGCTCGGCGGGCCGGCCGGTCATCACCATCGCCAGGCCCTTGTCGCCCTCGATCGCGTGCTCCGCGCTGTCAAAGCCGCGCGCGGCCAAGAGCGCAGCGAGATAGCCGTTCTGCGCGGTGCGGCCGGGGGTGAAGCTCTTGCACATGGTGCCGTACATTTCGCGCAATCCGCCCGCCTGCGTGGCAGCGATGCCGAAGCCGGCCGCCATTTTGTCCAGGCTGAGCCCGAGCAGACGTCCGACCCCGGCGGCGGCGCCGATGCCGCCGGTCGCGCCGGTGACATGCCATCCCGGGTTCTGCTCGCCGAAGATTCCGTTGGCGAGCCGGCAAGCGACTTCCACCGCGAGGATATAGGCATGCAGGAACTCACCCCCGGAAACCGAGCGCGAAGTCATGAAGGCAAGCAGCGGCGGCAGCACGGGGCCGCTCGGATGGATATTGGTGCGCTTGAACTGGGTAGCATCGAAATCGAGCACGGCCGAGCTGATGCCGTTGATCAGGGCGGCATTCATCGGATCGAGCCGCTCGCTACGGCCGAGCACCACCGCCTCACCGCCCGCGCCAAGATCCTTCAGCGCCGCCAGCGCGGCTTCCACCGTTTCGTGGCGCGAGCCGGCTACCGAACAGCCCATGAAGTTGATCAGGGAGCGCACGCCCTCGCGGCGAACTTCCGTGGGAATGTCTTCAAAGCGGCTGCCCACGACATATCCTGCAAGTCCACGGGTGATGGCCGCGCCATCGCTGCGCCATCTCTCCTCAACCTTCACCGCTTTGGTCATCACGTCACGCACATCCTTGCCTCAATCAGTTCAGCGGCCAAGGCAGATCCCAAGTCTGCAACAGCCCATCGACGTAGGTTATGCCAAGCCAGTAGTTCAGGCCGGCGAGCAAAGCGAAGACGGAGCCGGCGCTCAGCACGCAGGTGAGAGGGCTGACCTGCGCCTTCCGCCACATGAACACATAGACGAAGACCGCCGAACCCAGCGTGAAGCCGGCAAGCGCAATAATACCAACATAGCCGAGTAGCCAAAGCAGGAAGTATTCGTTGCTGTGCTGCTCGACGTCGGCGCTGAACTCCTCGCGTTCGGACTCATAGAAGGCGGTGCTGGGCGACTTCGCCATGAGCAGGACCAGGCCGAGCGGGGCGAGCAGCAGCAGCGTCACGATCGCGACCGAGCGCGGGAACAGCGCCGCCGCATACGTCCACTCAAAACTCTGGATGAGCGCATACGCTGTCGCGGAAAAAAGAACGGCGAAGAACAGGACCTGCGGCATCCGGCCGAGGTGCGAGTGGACGCCGTCCGCCGCCAATACGCGGCCATGCTCGCGGTACCACAGCGCCGCGCCGAGCGAGATCGCGACGATGGCGAGCAGAATGAGCGCCACCGGCCGCGTCAGGAACGACCACTGGTAGATCTGAACTACCCGGTAGATGCCGTTCTCCAGCTGGGTCGACAGCACGAAGCCGATCATGAAGGCCGGCCGTGGCCAGCCAAAGCGTTTCAAATAGACACCGAGCGCGCCGACGACCATCACCGCGATGAGGTCGTACCAGCTTCGCGTCGACTGGGCCGCGGCAAAGAAGATGATGACGAACATGAACGGCGCAATGACCGTGGACGGCACCGTCGTCAGCCTGGAGATCGGCTGCGAGATCAAAACACAGGTGCCGGCGCCGATAACATTGGCCAAGGCCAGCGACCAGATGATGGTGTAGGTCAGGCCGAGGTTGTTGGTGACCATCTCCAGGCCAGGCTTCAGTCCGATCAGGATGAAGCCGGAGAGCAGCAGCGCCATGCTGGCGCCCGCCGGAATGCCGAACAGCAAGGTCGGTATGAGGTGCCCGCCGTCCTGCGCATTGTTCGCGGATTCGGGGGCCAGCACGCCCCGCACGTCCCCCTTGCCGAACTGCGACTTGTCCTTCGCCGTCTGAACCGCATGGCTATAGGCCATCCAGTTGATCACGGAACCTCCCAGGCCGGGCATCGCGCCCACGACGACACCGATTCCTGAACAGCGCAATACAAGACCCCAGTGGCGGAATGTGTCCTTCATGCCTTCCAGCCAGCCGCTGCCGATGCTGACGCCGGTCTTCGAAATGCTCGATTGCCGCCGCACCAGGTCGACGATTTCGGGTATGGCAAACAGGCCGAGCGCAATGATCGGGAGCGGGGGCCCATCGAGCAGGTAAGCGAGATCGCCGGTGAGCCGTTGCGTGCCGGAGGTCGGCGCGGTGCCGATCATGCCGGCGAGCAGGCCGAGGCCGCAGGTCGCGAGCCCTTTAAGCGGGTTCGGGCCGGCGAGAGTGCCGACCATGGTCAGCGCCAAAAGGACCAGCAGGAGCTGCTCGCCGAAGCCGATCATCAGCAGCAGCGGCTTGGCCACGACCACCGCGAATGTGAGGATCAGCGCGCCAAACAGCCCTCCCACCAGCGAGGCCGTGAAGGCCGCCGACAGGGCGCGTGCAGCTTCGCCCCGCTTGGACATCGGGAAGCCGTCGAGCACCGTGGCCTGCGAGCTGTTGCCGCCCGGAATTCCCATCAGCACCGACGAGAATGTGTCTGCTGTTGGTGTGACAGCCATCATTCCGATCATCATCGGCAAGGCGAGCGACGGCGGCATTCCGAATATGAAGGGAAGCAGCACGGCCATGCCGGCCGCGCCCCCCATGGCAGGCAGCACGCCGAAGACGAGGCCGAGCAGGACGCCGAGCAACAGGTAGACAAAGTGCCAGCCGGTCAAAAGCTGGACGAAGGTCGTCAGGATAATGTCGAGCACGCAGCCCCACTCGTCTGGCGCGATGCGGCCCGGCTTTTTCTCAAAGTCGGGCCTTCGCTTGCCTTATGGCTTGAAGCCGTACTTGCTCGAGAGAAAATCAAGCAACCACTTGTTCGTTTCCGGAGACAGATCGACGGCTTGTTTGATCGCGAAGTCCGCGTCGTTGCCAAACAGCTGCGGATACTCGCCAACCTCATCGCCGGATGCCTTCTTGAATTCGGGATCGTCCAGCGTCTTCCGCATTGCCACGACGTAGGTTTCGCGGATCTCGTCGGGCGTGCCGTTGGGCAGCGCAAAGCCCTTGGAAGCGGCGACGCCGAGGTTCACGAAGCTCTTGTAGGCCTCATAAAGCGGACCGGAAGGAGCCTTGCCGTTGAGCTTCTCGTAGAGCTCGCTGGCGGTCATGAGTTGCGGGAAGGTCGGATCGCGGACGATCTGGTCGCCTTTCGGATAACCAAGAGTGAAGAGCGGAACGATCTGGCCATCCTTGTGCATCTTCTCGCCGTTCGCGAGGTAGGTCTCCGCCGTGTCGTGGTTGAGCTCGATCTCGCCGCGCATCATCGCCTGGCGGACCTCGCCGCGCGCCAGCCCGAAGACCGTGTCGACGTTCATGTCGAGCAGCTCGAAGGCCAGGATGACGCGCAGTTCGCCGGCATCCGGCTGCTTGGAGCCGTATTTGAGTTTCTGCTTGCGCAGCGTCTGAATGTCGGCCACCGGGTCCTTGCCGGTGACGCCGGTCTTGGTGGTCACGTAAGCCACCGTGCCCTGCGGCGAAACGATGAACTGCCGCCACTTGAGCACGTCGAATTCGCGCTTCTTGCCGGCAAACAATTGGGCAACCAGCGTCGAGCTCGAGGTCGCGACAATGGTCAGCCCATCGGGTTTGGCGGTCTTGTGAAAATGGTTTGACCCCATGATGGAGCCGCCGCCCGGCATGTTGCGGATCACGACGGTCGGATTGCCCGGCAGATGCTTGCGCAGGTAGGGAACGAATAGACGAGCGTAGAGATCGGTGCCGCCGCCTTCGGTGTAGGGGACGATGACATTCACCGTCTTGCCGGCGAAATTCACGTTGTTGGCGAGCGCGCCGGCGGTGAAAGCGCCGATGACAGCGGCCGCCGCGGCCAAGGTTTTTACCCACCTGGTGGCGATCATTTCAAATATCCTCCCTGTGCAGATTTATTTTCTAATCAGCGCACGGCATCGCAGGCCGTGCCATAGCCAAACTTAGCGCTTGGTTCCGGGGTAGCTTGCTTCGGCGGCTTCCGCGCCTTCGGCCTTGTTGTAGTCCTGGTCCATGGCGCCGCTGCCCGCCGGGCTCTTCACCGTGAACATGGTGGCAGGCCCATTCACCGGGCGGCTCCGATGTTTCACATTGCGAGGGATATGCACGATGGTGCCGGGGCCGACGATGCGATCCTCATCGCCGAGGATGAAGTGCATCTGACCTTCCAGAATCAGCGTCCACTGTTCTTCGTTGGGATGCTCGTGCAGCGCGGGACCCTTGCCTTCCGGCTTGGTGACCACCGCTACCTTCATGAATTCACCGACCGCGGCATGCACCGAGACGTCCGGGTTTCCCTTTTGGGCGCCTTCGCGCATGTCGTCGAGCGTATAGAACGGCATTGAACTCTATCCTCCCGCATGGAGCCTGTTGTGACGCGAGGCTTCCCGATTATCCGCCAAACCTGACAGCGGGCCGGTGGCCCGTCAATATGTTTAAATATTTGAATTTGCCGGGACCGCCCAATAATTGGGCTTTTCCCCGCTCCGGCGGCACGAACGAGCAGCTGCCGACCGAACCCGCCGCGGACTCCCGGCTTTTATTATGCCTGCGCCGACGATAGGAACGCCTGTCGCTTCTCAACCGCGAGCCAAGCCATGCGCATCGTTCTCCTGGAATCCGGCGGCAGATTCGCCGGGCTCGAAGACGCCCTGAAGGCTTTCCCCGGAACCGAGTTGCAACGCGTGAGCGAGCCGGCCGCCATCGCCGCCGCGCTGCCGGAAGCGGAAATCCTCATCGCCAGCAACCGCCTTTACACCGCGGAAAATGCCGCAGCCATCCGCGCCAATGCCAAATCGCTGCGCTGGATCCAGTTCAGCACATCGGGGATCGACGGCGCGGCCGCCCATGGGCTGCCGTCCGGCGTGACGGTGACCAACGCTTCCGGCTTGCGCGCCTTCGCGGTGGCCGAGCATGCCATCGCCTTGATGTTCGGCCTCATCCGCCAGCTCGGCGCGGTGGAACGGGCCAAGCAGGACAAGATCTGGCGGCGCGATGAAATCGCGCCCACGACCGATAACCTTTCCGGCAAACATCTGGTGCTGGTCGGTCTCGGGGCGATCGGCCAGGAGATCGCGCACAAGGCCAAGGCCTTCGACATGACGGTGACGGGGATTTCCCGCACGACCGACGCCATTGCGAATGTCGACCGCATCCGTCCGCGCGGCGAGCTGGAAGCTGCCGCCGCGGAAGCCGACATCGTCTGCCTCGCCGCCATCTCGGACGCACAGACGGAAAAGATCCTGAGCCGCGCGGTGATCGGCGCGATGAAGCCGACCGCCTACGTGATCAACATCGCGCGCGGCCAGATGATCGACGAACCGGCGCTGATCGAGGCCTTGCAGGCGGGCAAGATTGCGGGCGCAGGTTTGGATGTGGCGGTGAAGGAACCGTTGCCCGCCGAGCATCCGTTCTGGACGCTGCCGAATGTGCTGATCACGCCGCATATCGGCGGGGCGGGCGGCCCCGGCCACAGCGACGGATTCGCGAAAATCTTCATCGACAATTTGCGCCGCTGGGTCGAGAACAAGCCGCTGACCAAAGTGGTGATCGAGAAGACGGCGTGATCTTTTCTTCACCCTCTCCCTATGGGAGATGGAAAGATCTGCGCTAAACCGGCGTGAATTTCGGCACGCTGACGCCGTCGGCGATATCGTCGAACACCACCTTAACCGGCATCTCGCAGGCGACCTTGTCCGGCGGCACGCCGACAATGTTGGTCAGAAGCCGCGGGCCTTCCGCAAGCTCCACCAGCGCCACGACATAGGGCACCTCCTGCTCGAAGGCGGGATGATAGACGCGGTGGAAGGTCACGAAGCTGAAGACCTTTCCGCGGCCCGACACCGGCGCGAAGACGAAATCCGCCGCCAGGCAATGCGGACAGCTTTGCGAGGGGGGAAACCAGAATTTTTCGCAGGCATTGCAGCGCGGCAGCTCCAGGCGGTGCTGCTTGGCTGCCTGCCAGTAAGGTGCCGACTCGGGCGCGGGATGCGGGACCGGCTTTGCCTTGCTCATCACGCGCGTCCCAGGATCAGCGTGGAGTGGCAGACCTGGTTGCCGCCATGGCCGGAGACAAGCGCGATCTCCGCATTCTTTACCTGCCGCCCGGCCGGATAGGTGTGGCGCATCTGGCGCACGCCTTCGACCACCTGCAGCATGCCCTCCGCATGCGCCTCGGAAAGCTGGCCGCCCGAAGTGTTGGTCGGCAGCCGCCCGTTAATGCGCAGCGCGCCTGATGCGGCGAAGGGACCGCCCTCGCCTTTCCGGCAGAAGCCGTAATCCTCCAGCTGCGCGACCACCATATAGGTGAAGCAATCATAGAGCTGCGCGCAGCTCACGTCGGCCGGGCCGATGCCGGCCATCTTGTAGGCCGCCTCGCCGCTCTCTTTCGCCGCCGTCACCACCATATTGTCGCCGGAAAACCAGCCGGTGAGATTGTTGTAGGAGCCGAAGCCCTTGATCGGCACCGGCGGCTGGCGCAGATCGCGCGCGCGTTCGCGGCTGGTAACGATCACCGCGCCGGCAGCGTCGCTGCGCAGGCTGCAATCGAACAGACCGAAGGGCGCGACGATCGGCTGCGCCTCGTGATATTGCGCGATCGACAACGGCTTCTTCATCTGGGCGTCGGGGTTGCGCAGCGCGTGCTCGCGGAAGGCGACCGCGACCTGGCCGAAATGCTCGCGCGTCGTGCCGTAGAGATGCATATGACGCGTGGCGCCGAAGGCATGCGCCGCCACCGCGCCGAAATAACCGTATTCCGGGCCGTATTCCTGCGCGCGCAGGCTTTCCGGCCGCGTCTCGTTGCGCACCCGCGCTTCTTCCGACGAATGCGTGCGCGACCAGGCATCGCGGCCGTAACCGCAGATCACCGTCGTGGCGAGGCCGGCCTTGATCGCCATGGTCGCCAGCGCCACCGACATGATCTGGCTGGCGCCGCCATTGTCGAGCGTCGTCGAGAAGCGCGCGTTGATGCCGAGCCGCTCGCCGACGCGCTGATGGTGGCAATAAGACTCGTCCGGCCCGCGGCAGACGATGCCGTCGATATCGGAGACCTTCAGCCCGGCGTCGGCGATGGCATTGCGCATCGCCTCCACCAACAGATCGAGGCTGGAGACGCCGGGCACGCGCCCGAGCCGGCTGTTGCCGGCGCCGACGATGGCGCAAACGTCGCGCAGATCGCGGGAGGGCTCTATCACGGCGGTCACTTCGCCATTTCCCGCAGCCGGGCGGCGATTTCCGGCGGCGCGGCGTAGACGCGATCCAAGAGCGCATTGATGGCCGCGCCGCTGACCGGATCGATTTCCATCTTTTGCGCCTTGGCGTCCGCCAGCAGCTCCGGATCCTTCACCGCGGCGTCGAAGGCCTCGCGCAACAGCTTCACCCGGTCGGCCGGCACCCCGGGAGGCAGCACGAAAGGCCGTCCCATGACCTGTTCGGCGAAGGCGACCTCGAACAACTGCTTTCCTTCCGCGGTCGGCATGATGTCGATGGCGGTCGGGACATCGGGATATTCGGGGTCGCGCGTCATGCCCATCTGCAGGATCACCTTGGCGGCCCCGGCCTTCAGCATGGGCGCGATGCGCGCGCGGAACGCCGCCGAGGAGCCGCCGGATACATGGCCGTCGACCTCGCTACGCTCGAGCGCCAAGAGGGATTCCTGCGACCCGCCATAGCCCTCGACCACCTTGATCTTGGTGCCGTAGAGCAGATTGAGCATGCGCGGATAGATCGAGGTCGGAGCGTTGCGCGCGGTCGAGCTTGCCGTCACCTCGATGCGCTTGAGATCGTCGATGGATTTCGCGCCCTTCTCGGTCCGCAGCACGAATAATCCGATTTCCTGCTGCGGCGAGCCGAGCCAGTGGAATTTGCGCGCATCGAACTGCACCGACGCATTGCCGGGATCGTAGAAGTGCACCACTCCGTTGTTGCGGGACAGGCCGCCGATCACCGATCCGTCCTGCGCAGCGACATTGTAGAGGAAATTCGCCGCCCGGATGCCGTCGGCGCCGCTCATGTTCTGCACGGTGATGGTCGGGTTGCCTGGGATGAAGCGCGGCAGGTGCCGGGCGAGCAGCCGCGCATATTGATCGTAGCCCCCGCCGACCGAGGCGGAGGTGATCAGCGTCATCTGCTTGCCGCGATAGAATTCGGCGGGCGCCTGCGCTTGCGCCTCAGCCACGGCGGCCGCCGCAAGCAGCAGTGCTGTCAGCGCGAGAATCCGTCCTTTCCGCATCGTCTACTCCTGTTTCCCGAGTATCTCCTGGTTGTGCTCGCCGAGATCGGGCGCGGCGCTGCGTATCTCAACCGGCGTGTCCGACATGCGCAGCGCATTGCGAACGAGGCTGACGGTGCCGAGATGGCGATGCGGCAGATCCTTGCGCATGCCGAGATGCTTCACCTGCGGATCCTCGAAAACCTCGCCCAGGGTGTTGATGCGCGAGCAAGGCACGTCTTCCGCCAGCAGCTTTTGCAGCCAGGTCTCGCGCGGACCGGTCTTGAACACTTCCGTCATCACTTCCGCCAATGCTTCGTGATTTTTACTGCGCGCCTCGCGCGTGGCGAAGCGCTCGTCGGCGATCCATTCCGGCTTGCCGGCGGCGCGCGCCATTCCTTCAAAAAATTTCTGCGGCGAGGACAGATGGATGATGAAGGGCAGCCCGTCGCCCGCAACAAACGCATAAACCGAAGCTTCGCGCGTACGGGTCGAACGCCCCGGCACCTTGGCATTCTCAAAATAGCGCGCGGCATTCTCGCCGCAGAAGGAAAGACTGGCCTCCAGCAGCGAGGTATCGACGCGCTGACCCCGGCCGGTGCGCCCGCGCGCCACCAATGCGGCCAGCACGCCGTTGCAGGCCACCATGCCGGAGAGATGGTCGGAGAGCGAAATGCCGGTCGGACGCGGATCGTCCATATCGGTCACAAGGCTCAGCAGTCCGCTCATGGCCTGCCCTACGGTGTCATAGCCCGGGCGCGAGGCGTACGGACCGTCGGAGCCGAAGCCGGTGATGGAGCACCAGATCAGCCTTGGATTGTCCTTTGACGCCTGTTCGTAGGTGAGCCCGATGCGGTCGAGCGTGCCGGGACGAAAATTCTCGATCAGCACGTCGGCGCCGCGTATGAGGTCGCGCACGGCGGCCAGCCCCTTGGCATCTTTCAGATCGACCGTGACGCTTTTCTTGTTGCGGTTGACCGAGCCGAAGGGCGGTGAGTATTCGACGCGGCCCCAGCCGCGGAACGGATCGCCCTTGTCGGGCGCCTCGATCTTGATGATTTCCGCGCCCAGATCGCCCAGCAGCATTCCGGCATAAGGCCCGGAAACAAAGCTCGCGATCTCAATAACGCGTATCCCCTCGAGCGCCCCGGCCATTCTCCCCGCCGATCCTTATTTATTCTCTGCCGCCGCTTTTAATACGTGCCGCCCGTAATTCGCCGCTGCGGAATCCCATCCCAGCGAATGATGCGCCGCCGCTGCCAGGCAGTCGCGCAACATGCACTGCATGACATTGTCGAGGTAAAGCGCACGGCCGCCGGCGGCATTGAACAAGCGCTGCACGGCGCCGATGCAGAGCTGCGCGGCATAGGCGGCGTTGCGCTTGCCGCGCAGGTTAAGCTGCTTGGGCACCGGTTCGCCGCGCGCCAGCAGCTGCATGGTCTCGCGCAGCGGATCCATCAGCAGAGTCGATGCCGCCTCGATTTCCGATGCCGCGATGCCGATGCCCATCTGCGTGCCCATCTCCTCGGCAACGACCGTAGAGCGGGATTTCCGTGGGCCAGTGTATTTGATGTATTCCTCGAGGAAACCTTCCGCGATCCCGACCGCCACTGCTGCGTAACTCGCAGACGACACGCCGCCCCGCGGCAGGTGAAAGACGGGAGCTTGATAAAGCCCCGACCCTGCTTCGTCGTCGTCCTTGCTCAGGATGCGGTGTTCGGGAACGAATGCCCCCTTGATCTCGAAGGTCTTGCTGCCGGTGCCGGCGAGGCCGACCACATACCAGTCGTCGATGATCTTGATGTCGCTTTTGGGCACCAGCACCGAGACCGTCTGCTTCTTCTCCCCGCGCTCGACATAGCCGGTCGCCATCACCCAGTCGGCATGATCGACGCCGCTGGAGAAGGGATGCCGGCCGGTCCACTTCACCCCGCCATCCACCACCTCGCCTTTGCCGAGCGGCGCGACCGCGTTGGAGAGCTTTGCGTTCGGATTCCTGCTCCAGACTTCCTCCTGCGCCTGCGGCGCGAAGGAGGCGAGCTTCAGCGCGTTATCGGCCAGCACCATGTAGACCCAGGCCTGCGAGCCACAGCCATGCGCCAGTGTTTTCACCGCCTCGCAGTAAATGTCGTAGCCAAGCTCGAAGCCGCCGAAGCGCGCAGGCATGCAAATCCGCAGCAGGTCCTTCGCGACGTAATCCGCGATCGTGGCATCCGGGCAGCGGCGCAGCTTTTCGGCTTCCGGGGCGCGCTCGCGCAGCACCGGCACCAGCGCCTCGGCGCGCCGCAAGATTTCCTCCCGCGTCATCTTGCTGGTATGCGCTCCACCCACGGCTTCCATCTTCATTTTCTTTTCCCCATCCCTAGCGCGCGGTCAGCAAAAGTGGGCACCGGTTTTGCGTCCGATCGCGCGCTGACTCATTAACGTGGCGCATGATCTTACCCGAGCCCGGTTCCCGCTTTTCGGCATCATGCGCCCTCGGGCGGCAACGGCGCCCGGCCGCGGATCATATCTGAAGCTTTCTCAGCCAGCATCAGCACGCAGGCATTAATATGCGCCGAAACCATATCCGGCATGGCAGAGGCATCCACCACCCGCAGGCCTTCGATCCCCCGTACCTTCAGCTCCGGATCGAGCACGCTTTCCGGGCTCGTCCCCATCTGGCAAGTGCCCGCGGGATGATGCGCGGTGATCGCGGTCCGCCGGATATAGGCGTCGATTTCGGCGTCGGTTTTCACCTTGTCACCCGGCGTTGTCTCGGTAGCGCGGTAAGGATCGAGCGGCTTCTGATAGGCCACCTCACGCGCGCGCTTGAAACCTTCGCGCAGGCTCGGCAGGTCGTTCGGCGCGGAAAAGAAGTTGTAATGGATGCGCATCGACGCGCGCGGATCGGCCGAGCGAAGCAGGATTTCACCCCGGCTGTCCGGATGCAGCAGCGTCGGGCGGATGCCATAACCGTCGACATAGGGCCTCTTCAGCCAGGGGAACCAGAGATGGGCATGCGTAGGCAACCCGCGGAACATGAACTCGATGTCGGGCACCACCAGCTCCGGCCGTGTCTTGATGAAGGCATGCAGCCCGCCCGGCACCACGGTGCCCGGGCCCGTGCCGAAGAAATGCGCCTGGAGCATGTTGCGCGCCATGCGGTCGAAACGCATTTCGCCATGGAAGGTGCTGAGGTCCTTCCGCGCGAACATGATCAGCACGGCGAGATGGTCCTGCAGATTCCTTCCGACCGGCAGGTCCGCGATGGTCTTGATGCCGTGCTCGCGCAGATGCGCGGCCGGGCCGATGCCCGAGAGCATCAGGAGCTGCGGCGTATTGAAAGTGCCGCTTGCGACAATGACCTCGCGCGTCGCCTGCACGCGCCTGAGATTGCCGCGGTGGAGATATTCGACGCCGGTGGCGCGGGTACCCCGCATCAGGAGACGCGTCGCATGCGCGCCGGTCTCGATGGTGAGATTCTTCCGCCCGCGCGCCGGCTTCAGATAAGCCGCGGCGGAGGATGAGCGGCGGCCGTTTCGGATGGTGTATTGGCTGCGCCCAAAACCTTCCTGCTGTTTGGCGTTGTAATCTTCGGTGTAAGGGATGCCGGCGGCTTTGGCGGCTTCGATCCAGGCGGTGTAGAGCGGGTCCTGCGTCTTGGCGAATTCGGTTCCCACCGGCCCGTCGCCGCCGCGGTATTTGCTCCCGCCGCCTTCCCATGTCTCGCCGCGCTTGAAGTAAGGCAGCACTTCCGCATAGGACCAGCCGCGCGCGCCCTTCTGCGCCCAGCGGTCGTAGTCGCCGGCATTGCCGCGCGTATAGGCCATCACATTGATCGAGGATGATCCGCCCAGCACCTTGCCGCGGGTGGCTTCGATGCTGCGGTTGTCGAGACCGGGCTCCGGCTCGGTGTGATAGCCCCAGTCGAACAAGCCGTATTCGTGCAGCTTGCCGAGGCCGAGCGGGATATGGATGAGCGGCGACCAGTCGCGGCCGCCGGCTTCCAGCAGCAGCACGCGCGCTGCGCCGTCCTCGCTCAGGCGGTTGGCCAGCACGCAGCCGGCCGATCCCGCGCCGACGATAATGTAATCGTAGCCCTTGTCGCTAGGCATTTCCCCCGCCCGCGCCTGCAACCCGGCCGAGGGCCGTCATGCCTATTGGCGCACTCTACAGCGCGCGATCAGTGGGTAGCGGTTTTACGCCCGATCGCGCGCTAACTTAGTTAACTTGGCGCATGATGTTATCGGCGAAGCGGTGTCCGCTCGCCGGATCATGCGCTAATACGGCCGCACCGAGCCTTTTACCGTGGTGCGCAGCATCAGGCGGCGCTCCGTCGAGGGGAAGTCGGTGCGCGCATGCGACGAGCAGCGATTGTCCCACAGCAAAAGATCGCCGAGCCGCCAGACATGCTCGTAGACGAATTCCTTCTTCTCCGCGTGGTCGTAGACCGCGTTGAGCAGTTCGTCGCTTTCCTTCTCCGGCATGTCCACCACCTTCACCGTCATCAGGCGGTTGACGTAGACCGCCTTCTTCTTGGTGTCTTCATGGGTGCGGAATACCGGATGCACGCATTCGGCAAAGGCCTCGGTGCCTTTGTTGTCGCCCTTCTGCACCGAGCCGTAATTGTAATGATGCAGCGCCTTGCGGCCTTCCAGCTTGTTGCGGATCGCGGGGTCGAGCGTGTCGTAGGCGGCATAGCCGCTGGCGAACAGCGTATTGCCGCCGGTGGAGGGGATCTCGACCGAATAAAGCATGGTCGCCTTGCTCGGCACTTCGGCGTGGATCATGTCGTGGTGGAACATCATCTCGCCATCCGGCAAAGCGCCGATCGGCTCGCCGTTCTCGCGGATATTGGAGATCATCATGATCCCGGGCAGCAGCCGGGCCTGGCCCGGCGGGCGGTATTTCGGGGGACGGTGCAGGTCGCCGATCTCGCCGAAATAACCGGTCACGCGCACGAGGTCTTCCTGCGACAGCTTCTGGTCGGGGAAGATGATCACGAGGTGATCGAGCCAGGCCTGGTAGATCGCATTGATGGTCTCCTCGTCCGGCTTGGTGCGCAGGTCGATGCCGCGCAGCTCCGCGCCGATATGCTTCGTCAGTGGGACGATTTCGAAGGCCTTATTGGTTTTCACCTGGGTGGCGACGTTCATTATTGCTTCCTTCCCGCTGGTCCCATTCCATGGATATTGCTGAGGCTTGCCGCAGACTAAAACGGGCCTCCCGCCAGCGCAACCTTGGTCCGGAATCGGCTTTTTGTGCGCTGCCGCAGCGCATTATTCGCGTTGCGGCCAAGCGGATGCTAGGCTCGCGGCAAGCCATGGCTGAGGGCGGCTGATGCAAAAGGCAGGCATTTCCAACGGCGGAATCGCGCGCATGCCGGCGACGCTTTTTCTGGCGTGTTTTCTGGCGGCCCCGCCGCTCGCCGCGCAGACCATCGTCGATGAATGGAGCGCGGCCAAGCTTCCCGCACCGCCGCGGCTGAAGCCGGCCCAGGTAGACGCCAAGCAGGCCGCGCTGCTGGTGATGGACTTCACCATGCAGACCTGCAGCCAGGAACGCCGGCCGCGCTGCGCCGCCTCGGTTCCGAAAATCGCGAAACTGATTGCCGACGCGCGCGCCAAAGGCGTGCTGGTGATCTACAGCATCGCCGGCGCGGGGGCGACACCGGCCAGCATCGTGCAGGAGCTTGGGCCCGCGCCGGGAGAGACCATCCTGCCCGCGCTCGGCCCGGACAAATTCATCGGCAGCGACCTGGAGCAGACGCTGAAGGCCAAAGGCATCAGGACCGTGATCGCGGTCGGCACCCAGGCGCAAACTTCCGTGCTGCATACCGCGGGCGCGGCGGCGCTGCGCGGATTTACCGTGGTGGTGCCGGTCGACGGGATGTCGTCCAACGACAGCTTTCCGGAATTGTATACCGCGTGGCATCTATCGACGGCATCGCGCATCGCCGACAAAGTGACGCTGACCAGGACCGACATGGTCAGCTTCTAATCTTATTCCTCGTCTTTTGATGCGGGTGCCGGTCGATCCTCCTCATCTTCCGGCGCCTCCGCGCCGGGAATCACATAGCGGCCGGAGAGCCAGCGATTGAGGTCAACGTCGGCGCAGCGGGCCGAGCAGAAGGGCTTGAATCGCTCCTCCACGGGCTTGCCGCAGATCGCACAGAAGTTCGCCCCTGATTTCTGAACCTTGGCCATGATGCGGAGATAAAACCCGAAGCCCGGCGGATCAAGCAGCGATCAAACGGCCAGGGCATTGAGCCAGCCGAAGCGGACGGGAAATCCTTCTCCCGACAGCAGCGAGACCGTCTCGTAAAGCGGCAGGCCGACCACATTGGTGTAGGAACCGACCATCTTGACGATGAAGGAGCCGGCGATGCCTTGCGCGGCATAGCCGCCGGCCTTGCCGCGCCATTCGCCGGAGGCAAGATAGGCCTCAATGTCCTCGTCAGAGAGCCGCTTGAACCGCACGCGCGTGTCCACCAGCCGCTGGCGGAAGGTTTCCTTCGGCGTGACCAGGCAGACGCCGGAATAGACGTGGTGGTTGCGTCCCGACAGCAGACGCAGGCATTGCGCGGCTTCGTCCAGCAATTCCGCCTTGGGCAGGATGCGCCGGCCCACCGCGACCACGGTGTCTGCTGCCAGGACGTAGGAGCCGCGCAATTCGTCGTCGAGCCGCACCTGGTTGAGCGCCGCTTCCGCTTTGCTGCGCGCGAGCCGCGTGGCCAGCGCCCGCGGCAGCTCACCCCGCTTGGGCACTTCGTCGATATCGGCCGGTCGCAGCGCATCCGGCTCGATCCCGGCCTGATTGATCAGGCTCAGGCGGCGGGGAGAGCCGGAAGCGAGCACGAGTTTGGGCCGGCCAATCATGGTGTCTGTGCCTTAAGAAACGGAGGTGAGAACCGATAGCGGAGGTGCCGGGTTTTCACAACCATCGCTGTGCTGCTTATTCGTTGTGGCCGTGCGCCGGGCCGAAGCGGTCGAGGATGCGCCTGGCGAGCTGGTCGCGCAGCTCGCGATAGGCATGCATGCGCTGTTCGCGGCTGCCTTCGATCACCGAGGGATCCGCGGTCGGCCAATATTCCACCGCTGCGGCGAGCCGGCGGGTCAGTTCCAGCGCCTTGTGATGCGCCTTGGGCGAAAGCGTGACGATCAGGTCGAAATCGAGCCCTTCCAGATCCTCCAATTCCTCGAAGGTGGCCGGCCGATGCTCGCTGATGTCGAGCCCGATTTCCGCCATGGCCGCGACGGCGAAAGGATCCAGGTCAGCCGTCTGCACGCCGGCGGAGCGCGCCGGCACGCCCGGCCCGATCAGATGGCTGAACAGGCGCGCCGCCATGGGCGAACGGAGTGAATTCAGTCCGCAGGCGAACAGCACCGAGCGCGGCGGTTTATCCTCGGCGGCCACCGCTTAGCCTCTCCAATGCAGTACGCAGATCAGCGTGAACAGCCGCCGCGCGGTATCGAAATCCAACCTTACCTTGCGCTTGAGCCGCTCCATCAGCAGCTTCGAGCCCTCGTCGTGGATCGCGCGCCGCCCCATGTCGATGGCTTCGATGCGGTCGGGCGTCGCGGTGCGGATGGCCTGGTAATAGCTGTCGCAGATCATGAAATAGTCCTTCACGATCTTCCGGAATGGCGTCATCGACAGCAGATGCGTCATCACCGCCTCGCCTTTGGCGGTCTTGATGTCGAATATCAGGCGGTTGTCCGCGATGCTGAGCTGCAGCGTGTAAGGCCCGCCTTTGTGGCCCTCCGGCGCAAAGCTGTTCTGTTCAATGAGGTCGTAGATTGCGACCGCGCGCTCGTGCTCGACATCCGGATTGGACCGGCTGATCGATTTTTCGTCGAGCGTGATCTCGACCAGACAGTGCGCCTTGCCTTTGGCGGGCTCGCGGCTCATCGCGGATTGAGGCGGATCGCCACCGACCGCGCATGGCCGTCCAGCCCTTCAGCTTCGCCGAGCGCAACGGCGGCGGGCGCAAGCGCGCGCAAGGACTCGGGGCTGCATTTGAGGATCGAGGTGCGTTTCATGAAGTCGAGCACGCCGAGGCCGGAGGAAAAGCGCGCCGAACGCGCCGTCGGCAGCACGTGGTTGGAACCTGCCACGTAGTCGCCGATCGCTTCCGGCGTATGCGCGCCGAGAAAGATCGCGCCCGCGTTGCGGATCCGCTTGGCCAGTTCCTCGGCATTGCTTGCGATGATCTCGATGTGCTCGGGCGCAACGGCATCCACCAGCGGAACGGCCTCATCGAGACTGCGCGCCAGAATGATGGCGCCGAAATCGCGCCAGGACGCGCTCGCGACCGCTTCCCGCGGCAGCCGCGCGAGCTGGCGCTGCACCGCCTTCTCGACCGCATCGGCAAGAGACGCATCGTCGGTGATCAAAATGGATTGCGCGCTGACATCGTGTTCCGCCTGCGCCAAAAGATCGGCGGCGATCCAGTCCGGATGGCCGTCGCGGTCCGCCAGCACCAAAACCTCAGACGGGCCGGCGATCATGTCGATGCCGACCGCGCCGAAGACCAGACGTTTGGCCGCCGCGACATAGGCATTGCCCGGCCCGACGATCTTCGCCACCGGCGCGATGGTTTTCGTGCCATAGGCCAGCGCCGCCACCGCCTGCGCGCCGCCGATACGATAGACTTCATCGACCTGCGCCAGCTTCGCCGCCGCCAGCACGAGCGGATTGAGCTTGCCGTCCGGCGTCGGCACGACCATGACGAGGCGCGGCACGCCCGCAACCTTCGCCGGCACCGCATTCATCAGCACGGAAGACGGATAGGCCGCGGTGCCGCCGGGCACGTAAAGGCCGGCCGCCTCGATGGCGGTCCAGCGCGCGCCGAGCTCGACGCCGAGCGCGTCGGTCCAGCGCTCGTCCTTCGGCACTTGGCGGCGGTGATAGGCCTCGATCCGTTCGCGCGCGAGTTTCAGCGCATCGAGCGCCGCCGGCCCGCATTGCGCCGCCGCGCCGTCGATCTCCGCCTGCGAGACGCGCAGGCCGGTCTTCGACAAGTCGACGCGATCGAATTTGCGGGTCAGCTCGATCAAGGCGCGGTCGCCGCCCTGGCGCACCTCGGCAATGATGCCGCGCACGGCCTGCTCCACGTCCTGCGCGGCCTCCCGCTTGGTATCCAGGAAGGCGCGGAAACGCTGAGCGAAGTCAGCGGCTTGGGTATCGAGACGGATGGGCATGACCTGGTCCTTACGGCTACGCCAAGGCATAGCCGGACCGCTGGTCAATGACGAGGGGGCAGTCGCGCGTCAACCCGCCTTGGGAAGTTCGCCGGCCGGTTCGGAGGTCAGGGTTTCCGAGTGGTGCGGACAATCGCAGGACCAGGTCGGCCCAATGTCGGCAATCTCGGCTTCCAGGCACTCGACCTGCAGCCGCAAGGCGGCGCCGCCGTCGAAGGTCAGGATCACGTCCCCGCCGGGGGCGTCGCTTTCCAGAAAATCAATCGCCAACAGGTTGAGAACCGCATTTTTGTCGGCCGGATCGATGCCGCGGCATTTGCAGGAAAACACCCGCTCGAAGCGCAAACCGGTGCGGCAACGGCGGAATTCCTTGGCCTCGTTGGCGGCCAGCCAGTCGAAACGGTCGACCCCGAGCACCAGCCGTTTTTCCTTCGGCAGCCAGAAGACGTCGGAGACCTTGACCGAGGAATCCTGCAGATGCGCGGAAATGACCTCGAGGTCGTCCTTGTCCAGCGCGATGAGCTTCAGGGGTTCCATGGCGGCATCGTGTTCGGGTTGTGTCATGCCGTAGCTAGGCAAGCCTGCGCCCAGGCGCAAGGCCACCGCTTCCCCCGTCATGCCCGCGCCCTGTCGCGGGCATGACGCTCAGGCGCAGCCCGCCTCACCGGATGGCCGGGACATAACGGCGTTCACGCCCGTTTTCGACGGGCTTTGCCCGGCCATGACGAAAACAGTTGGCGATCGCTAAGGAAACGCCGCTACCCGCTGATGCGCTCGACGGTGGCGCCGCAGGCGCTGAGCTTGTCTTCCAGCCGCTCGAACCCGCGGTCGAGGTGATAGACGCGGTTGACCATGGTCTCGCCTTCGGCGGCGAGCGCCGCGATCACCAGCGAGACGGAAGCCCGCAGATCGGTCGCCATCACCGGCGCGCCTTTCAGCTTGTCCACCCCTTCGATCGTGGCGGTCTGGCCGTCGAGGTGGATCTGCGCGCCGAAACGCACCAGCTCCTGCACATGCATGAAGCGGTTCTCGAAGATGGTCTCGGTGATGCGCGAGGTGCCTTTGGCGCGGGTCATCAGCGCGATCAGCTGCGCCTGCAGATCCGTGGGAAAGCCGGGAAAAGGCTCGGTGGTCACGTCCACCGGCGCGATGCCGGCGCCGTTGCGGCTGATGCGTACGCCCTTGTTGGTGGCCGAAACACGCGCACCCGCCTGGGCAACGATATCGAGGGCCGATTGCAGCAGCTCGGGCCGCGCGCCCTCCAGCAGAACGTCGCCGCCCGTCATCGCCACCGCCATGGCATAAGTGCCGGTCTCGATGCGGTCGGGCAGCACGCTGTGACGCGCGCCGTTGAGCTTGGAAACGCCTTCGATCACGATGCGCGAGGTGCCGGCACCGGAAATATTCGCGCCCATCTTGTTGAGGCAATCGGCAACGTCGGTGATTTCCGGCTCGCGCGCGGCGTTCTCGATCACCGTGGTGCCGCTGGCAAGCGAAGCCGCCATCAGCGCGGTATGCGTGCCGCCGACCGTCACCTTCGGGAATTTGATCTCGGCCCCGCGCAGCCCGTCCGGCGCATAGGCCAGCACATAGCCGGCATCGATCTCGATCTTCGCGCCCAGCTGCCTGAGAGCCATCAGCAGGAGATCGACCGGCCGCGTGCCGATGGCGCAGCCGCCCGGCAGCGAGACCTTGGCCTGCCCCATCCGCGCCAGCAGGGGAGCGAGCACCCAAAAGCTGGCGCGCATTTTTGAAACCAGCTCATAGGGCGCCGTGGTGTCGACGATGCGCGCCGCCGAAATATGCACCGTCTGTCCGTCATAGGGCGCGTCGCCGGGCCGCTTGCCGCCCAGCATCACGTCGACGCCGTGATTGAGCAGGATGCGCTGCAGCAGCGCGACGTCGGCCAGCCGCGGGACATTGTCGAGGATCAGCGTCTGATCGGTGAGCAGGCTCGCGATCATTAGCGGCAGCGCCGCATTCTTCGCTCCCGAGATCGGGATCGAGCCGATCAGGGGGGCGCCGCCGACGATACGAATGCGATCCATGGTCTCTCCGAAAATGCCGGCACGCGCTGCCGGCGAAAGCCTGTCCCGGACTTGATCCGGGATCTTTTTCCGACCGTGCCGGATACTCACATGGCCTGATTACGGCGAAAGTCCGGTTTGGTTCCCCGGCTGGCCGGCTGGTCACTATTTTTCACCGCACGAAGGCTTTTCGGCCGTTTTCCGCGCCCGTAACTGCGCCTTGCGCCGGCGCAGATTGGCCCGCAATTCGGCCGCCAGACGCTCGGACCGGCTTGGCTTGCTGGGCGCTTTCCGCGGCGGTTCCTGCCTCGGGGTGGTCATGTTTTCCCTTAGCTGCAGCGGTCCGCGCCGCGCAAGGGCAGCCTTCGCGTAAAGTTAGCGAAATGGCCCTGCCGGCGGCCTCTTATCCTTGCGAAGGCGGGACCCTTGTGGCAGTTTCCGGCGCGTTCGGGAACGAGCCCGCACGCATTCCTCCGCTGCCGTAGCTCAGTGGTAGAGCACTCCCTTGGTAAGGGAGAGGTCGACAGTTCAATCCTGTCCGGCAGCACCATTAAAATGTCAAACGGCTAAAGAAACGTCGGCCATCATTGACCTTATTGGAGCTGCTCGGGACACGCCGGTCGATTGAGAGCCAGATCGGATCAACCGGGCGAGCATAATCAGGGCGAAGGCATTGCATGAATATCCGCAACGACGTCAAAGGTACCAAGCGATCCGGCGAAGCCAGAGTTCGAGGAAAAGTCGTTTTTAAACATGGCCGCCTGTCCGGTTGGGTGCTTGGCGCTGCCGGTGAAACTCTCGAAATCGCCGCCATCGATGCAACAAGCGGCACTGTCATTTGGCAGGGAATGGCAGATGATCTGCGGCAGCACTCGCGAAATCCGAATAAGAACTGCGGCTTTCGTATTACCGTTCCGGGAAAATACGTTCGTGCCGGCGCCCGGATTAAGTTTATCGACCAGGGGACTTCCCAAGAGCTGCCTTTCTCGCCGCATGTTTTCGGCGAAGAATACGCGGATTATGTAGATCGTCTCAATGCGCTGTCGCATTGGCCGTTCCTGCATTTTTCAGCCGTGATGCAGAAAGGCGCGGAGATTGTTTCCCGCGTTATCGCTGTTACGGGGGGCGAGTCCAACGAGCGACCGAAATTGCTGGTGCAGAATGCCGACGGAATCAGCGCGATTACAGCCGAAGAGATGTCGCCCGATCCTTCTATCCATCATAGCTATTGGTACGCCCCCGCGTGGCCCCATACGCGGTTCTCGGTCAACTTGACCCGCTATTTTTCCAACCCGCTTCGCGATGAAAGCGGGGTACCTTTTGTTCAGTTGGGTATGGGATCAGCGGCCGATCTGAATTCCATCTCGAGGACAAGAGTGGTCGGGCTCGTCCCTGTCGAGTCGGTCAAGCTGCCCCCGGATGTCAATGTGCGACGCGTGCAAGCGCATGGTGATGCCGAGCAAAAATTCACGGGTATCGGCTTTTCGCACTATCGTACTTACCGCGCTGTTTTCGAACAGCATGGCGGGAAAAGATGGTCCGATCTTGAAAAAGTGCTGGATTGGGGCTGCGGCTGCGGCCGGGTGACCCAACACCTCATGCAGAACCTGGGCAGCGAAAAGGTTTATGGCGTCGATATCGACGGCGACAACATCAATTGGTGTTTGGCCAATCTATCTACAAACTTCGCGAAGTGCGAACTTACGCCGCCTTTGCCTTACCCGGACAACACATTCGACTACATCATTGGCACCTCGGTATTCACGCATATTCAGGAAGCCCTGCAAGGACGCTGGCTCGAAGATCTCCGCAGAATCCTGGCGCCGGGAGGGCTTGCGGCAGTGACCGTTGGCACCGATACGCGGATCGCCTTTGGCTCCTATGAGCCTGACCGCCTCCAGTTTGTTTCTCAAGCCGGGATCGAAGACACGATACCGAATAGCCAGCTCAATGACGTCATCGACGACAGCGATTATTATCGCAATGTGAGGATGTCGAAGGATTACATCAGGGAGAAATGGAATCCCTATTTTGAGATTCTCGACATCATCGATCATGCGATCGGTGTGCAGGACATCGTTGTCTGCCGGAAGCGCTGATGGCACACTTTATCAGCAAATGAGGGATTTTGCCGTGAGCCGGCCCTGCGATCTGGCAGAATTCGGAAGCCCATCCGAATTTTTTCAATGTTGACCTTCGCTCACCGGGTGCTGCGGTTATGGCGCACCTCCGGCAGTCCCCAGCGTCGCGGCTTAAGGTTCACAGGTGGCCGCAGCCAAGCAGGAGCCAATATGGCATCTCCCTTTTTGATCATATTCATCGCGCGGTCGGGAAGCTCCGCCATGATGGGAGACCTCCAACAGCATCCGAATGTCGCAATGCGGGGTGAAGTGTTCGGGGCCAAGGCTCTCCCCTTGATAACCCCAAGCGATCAGACCGACGAAAACCGAATTGCCTTCCTGCATGAGCTCTGGGCTCCGTATAAGCGTTCCAAGACTGAGACGATCGCCAGAGGTTTCAAGCTTCAAATCAATCCCCGGCAACCGCAATTCACAGCATGGGATCGGCTGCCAGCGATCATGAATGAGTATCAGGCCAAGTTGATCGTGCTTAGACGCACCAACATCATCAAACAGGCCGTTTCCGCGATTCGCGCGCGCGACCTTATGAAGCTCACAAAACAGGCGACCGGCCGGGAGCGGGGGCATATCGACCGCGACGCGCACGAGTCGGTCCGGGGATTTGCCGAGCAACCGACCGAGATCAACCTCGCCGATCTGCAAAGCGTTGTCTGGTCCATCGAAAACAGCCGAAAACAGCTGGAAGAAATCGCGCAGCTGGTCCCGCCTGCGTGTGAGGTTACTTATGAAGATTATCTGAGCGAACGCGCTCGGGTGATAAGTTCCATTTTCGAGACCATCGGCGTGCCAGTAACGGCGATCGGCGAACCGGCGTTCTCCAAGATCACCAGCGACGACCTTTCCGCGGTCGTGACAAATTACGCCGAGGTCCGGAAGTTCGGAGATCAGATCGGCTGCGCCGTCTGATCTGCCCAATGCGCCGACGGCGGCCGAATTTTCCGCCAACGAAGCTTGACGCCGCTTTCAAAACTGGCGCTACTTTAGGAAGTCCGGGGAGTAGAACCTAGTATGCCGTGTCTTTTCCTGCACATCGGGTTGCCAAAGACAGGCACAAG
>DASSPI010000040.1:0-35101 GCA_035699705.1 Xanthobacteraceae bacterium | reverse complement strand
CTTGGGCGCTGGAGGCGCCGTTTATCGGGGCCGCACGGATCTCTTCGCGCCCACCATAGCGGAAATCGGGGCCGATCTGCCGACAGCGCATCAGTTCAAGACGTTGCTGCGCGGCCGAGCCGTTGACATAATCGGCCGCATCAGCCCTTGAGCACCGTTTGTTCGCGCCGGAGAAGGCGTTTCAAGAGCCGCCAACCGGGCGCAAGGACGAACCCAACCACGGGGATGAGGATCGTGCCGATCAGCAGTCCGATCATTCCGGATCCGGCGGCGGTCACCATCCATTCGACAGCTCCCGCGAGCGCCGGTAACGCGTGAGCTGCCGCCTCGGCAACGGCGTGAATGAGCCGGCCGATGGACGGAAACCCATATTCCTCCAGACCATGCACGATGATGCCGCCGCCAACCCAAATCATGGCTGCCGTGCCAATGGCGCTGAGAAAGATCAGAAAGACCGGCATCGTGCGTACGAGTGCGCGGCCGAGCTCGCGGCTGAGACCGCCCAGGGCTGAGGCATTCCGGTTTTTCGCCAGCGCCACCCCGACATCATCGGCCTTCACGGTCAGAGCGACCACGCCATAGACCGCGGCGGTAATGCCGATCCCGACAATTGCCAGCACTGCCGCCTGCGTCAGGATTCCGCTCTCCGGAACAGTCGCCAAAGTGATCGCCATGATCTCTGCTGAAAGGATGAAGTCGGTCTTGATCGCACTTGCGATCTTTTCCTCCTCGAGCGTCAGCGCGCCCAGCGCCACCGCTTCCAGTTGCGCTTCATGCGAGTGCGCCTGGTGCGGCACGATGATCTCGTAGATTTTTTCCACACCCTCGTAGCAAAGATAGGCTCCGCCCAGCATCAGAAGCGGAGTGACGGCCGACGGGAGGAAATAGCTGAGCAGCAAGGCGGCGGGCAGCAGGATCAGGAGCTTGTTGCGAAGCGATCCCGCCGCGATCTTGCCGACGATCGGCAGTTCCCGTTGGGCCGAGAAACCCACCACATAGCGCGGGGTGACCGCTGCGTCGTCGATCACGACACCCGCTGCCTTGATCCCGGCCCTGGCGGCTTGGCTTGTCACGTCGTCAAGAGAGGCTGCCGCCACCTTCGTGATCGCCGCAACGTCGTCAAGAAGCGCAATTAGCCCGATGCTCACAGGTAATCTCTCTCCAAGTCTTCATCATAGCGCGCGATGCGGATGAGCACTGAGAAGATCGGCGCTTGGCAACGGGCCGGCCTAACGATTGGTTCCAACGGCAGATGGGTGGGCGATACGGGATCACAGCGTGGTTTGGCATGTTCACATGCATCACGCCTTTGGGCTGTTGCACCAGTCATGGATACTCAGCGCCATTACCTTGATTGCAGTCAGGTAGTCTTCAACCGATACATATTCATCGTCGGAATGCATGACGGCGGTCGACCCGGGCCCGAAAATGACAGTCGGCGTATGGCCGTAGAGATTGAGGAAACGGGTATCGGCGGCGCCCTGGCGGCCGCTGATCTCCGGCTGGCGCCCGGTGATCTCTGCGTAGTTTTTGCTCACCGTCTGCACGATCGGATGTTCGCTAGGAATTTCCGAGGCCTGTGCGTCGTATCCGACAAACCGCACCTTCGGCGGGTGATCCTTCATCCAGGGGTCTTCGGCCGCAGCGCGCGCGATGTGATCGACCAGGCTCCGCTTGACGCCTTCATGATCCTCGCCCGGAACCGTGGCCATGCTGCCTTTCAACAGGCAGGTCGCCGGAAACGAGCTTGGGAAACTGCCGGCGTGAAAGGCACCGATCATGCAAGGCAGGGCGTCGATCGCCTTCGGATAGAGCGGATGCTTGACGGTGGCGACGCGCTTGGCCTCCAGCGCTTCCACGGCCTTGGTGATCTTGTAGCCGAGTTCGATGCCGCTGACTCCTTGATAGCGCCGTTGAATGCCGGCCGCTTTTCCCTGTATTTCAATTTCAAACCAGATGCGGCCGATGCAGGCGGGCTGCACCGCCAGCCCGCTGGTCTCGCCGGAAATGCCGGCATCCGCCGTGTAACCGCGTATCACCGTGTCGAGCGTGCCGTGGCCGCTGACTTCCTCGTCGATCACGATGTCGATCAGGACGTCGCCCTTGAGCTTTACACCGGCAGCCTTGAGAAATTCGACTGCTAGAATGTGGCTGGCGACGCCGCTCTTCATATCGCAGGAGCCGCGGCCATAGATGCGGCCTTCCTCGACCTTGGCCGACCAGGGATTGTCGCTCCATCCCTCGCCGTTGCCCACGGGGATCACGTCGGTGTGGCCGTTCAACAGCAGCGAGCGGCCGCCGCCGGTGCCCTTCCACTTGGCCACGATATTGGGACGGCCTTCATAGCCGCGATCCACGGGAATATAGCCGGGATGCCTCTTCAGAGACTCCCAATCCGATTCCCACATGTCGACGTCGAGTCCAATCTTCTTCAGGTAGTCGGCGAGGAAGGCCTGGATCTTCCCCTCGTCGCCCGTGACGCTGGGGATCGCCACGATGTCCTGGAGAAATTTGATCGCCTTGTCTTGGTTGGCATCGATCGTTTCGATTATTTTTTTGCGGGCATCGCTCATAGGCTGTCCTTCCATCGGTCGATCACGACTGCATCGTATTCATCGGTCGGCACTCAGCGGGACGACCGATCACGTCCAAACACACGGCGCAACCGAGCTTTGATCCGGTCCGTCAGGACGGAGAGGAACAGACGACCGGCCTTAAGTTCGGCGGCCGGCGCGGCGGCGTGATCGGCTCCGCCCAGCCGTGCCTCGACCTGCTGCGCGAAAGCTGCGATCAAACGGCTCGCGATATCGTGCACGAGATCCGCGCGGCTGAATTGCGCCAACGGACCGGTGAGCCGATAACCGACATTGAGTTCGACGTTGGTCGTGTTCTCGTTCACCGGCAGCAGGTGATAACGGATAATGCCGCGCGTGGCGGAGCTGCTGCGCGGGTCGCGCCCACTCCCTTGGATCGTGCCGCTATGGGTGGCGCAATCGCGGTCGATTTCGGCAGCGCCATGGAATTCCGCCGCGATCGGACCGACCTTGATCCGCATCTTGCCGGCGACATTGCGGCCGCCGGTGTCGCCGCTCACCGAGACGCCGGGAAGACAGGCCGCGACCGCCGCAGTATTCGCGAAAAAATCCCATACTTCGGCGATCGGATGATTGACGGTGAAGCTCTGGTCGAAGCTGGCCTGCGGCTTCCAGTCTGTCAGTTGATCGGCAGTCGCCGCGTTCGCCGGCGCCCTGGCCGCTGCGGCTGCCGCGGTAACAACTGCACCGATGCTTTCACCATGACCGGAGCCAGCCGGTCCCAGCGCCGTCCGACCCGCCCCCACGAGCGCGGCAACGCCCCGAGCGCGCCGGTCAGCGATGACGCTCTGGATGGCGCGCACGATGCCCACATAGCCGGTGCAGCGGCAGAGATTTCCGCTCATGGCAGCGCGGATGTCCTTCTCGTCGGGTGTCTGCGCACGCAGAACGAGGTCCCGGCCGGAAATCAGCATGCCGGGCGTGCAATAGCCGCACTGCAACGCGTGCTCGCGCGAGAATGCCGCGCGTAATTCCGTGCCGATTTCGTCGTCGTCGAGCCCTTCGATGGTGGTGACGGTCGCACCGCTGCAAGCGACGGCGTAGGTGATGCAGGATCGCACCGGCACGCCGTCGAGCAACACTGTGCAGGCCCCGCATACGCCATGTTCGCAGCCGAGATGCGTGCCGGTAAGCGTCTGCGTATCGCGGATGAAATCGGCGAGATGCGTGCGCGGTTCAACTTCCGCGGTGACCGCCCGGCCGTTGATGGTGAATGCGACTGCGGTCATGACTGGTTGGCTTGAGCAATCGCCCGGCGCAGGCAAGCGAAGTGAATCTGCTGCTCGATCGGGTCGGTCAGGCCCTGCGCGGCCATGGCCTGAACGACGAGGCTTCGGTCAATCCCGTCCTGCGCGCCGGTGGCGCCGCCGAACAGAGGAGTCGCGTCGGTAAAGACGATCGGCTTGCTGCCGGTCGCGCCGATCACGGCCCTGCAGACCGAGCGATCGGGATCGCAGAGATAGCTGCCGATCGCATGGGCGAATTCGCCGGCCTTGCGGCAGCTCTTGTAATAGCCCCACCGTGCCCCCGGCGAGAGGCGAGGAACGCGAATACCGCTGAGCAGTTCCCCGGGGACCAAATTGCATTCGAATACGCCGGCCATGAGCGCCTCGACAGGAACGCGCCGCTCCCGCCGGGCGTCCCGCACGATCGCTTCCGCGCCAAGGGCAGCAAGGGCGGAAATCCAGTCAGCGGATGGATCGGCATGCACCAGGCTGCCGCCGATAGTTCCGCGGTTGCGCACCGCGCGATAGGCGATACCGCCCGCCACGGCACGCAACATGCCGCCGGTGACTTCTGGCACGCGGCCGTCCTCAATGTCCGCATGCGTGACACAGCTTCCAATCGTGAGGCTGTCCGGCGTCTCCTCGACGCGTTTCAGTTCGGCAATGGCGGTGATATCGACCAATACGTCGGCTTGCACCAGACGCAGATTCAGCATCGGCCCGAGCGATTGGCCGCCTGCCAAAAATTTTACCAGCACATCGTCGCGGCTGCCGAGCGCAACCGCTGCGGCAAGATCGGCCGGACGCACGTAACTGAAGCGGGCTGGCTTCACGTCGGGCTCCGGCCAGCTTGTGCGATCGCCTCCAGCACCTGCCGCGGGGTGATTGGCGAGTTGAAAAGTTGTGCGCGCAGCGGGTGCAAGGCATCGTTGACGGCATTGGCGATCGCCGCCGGCGGCGCAATGGCTCCGCCCTCACCGAGACCTTTAATCCCGAATTCTGTATGCGGCGCGAGCGTCTCCATATGGTCGAGGCGCGGCGCCGGAACCTCCGTCGGTCCGGGCAGCAAATAATCCGCGAAGGTTGAAGCAAGCGGCTGGCCCGCCGAGTTGAACGGCATCTCCTCGTACAGCGCCGTTCCGATTCCCTGGGCGTAACCGCCAAAAATCTGACCATCGACGATCATCGGATTGACCAGCTTGCCGCCGTCTTCAACGATCACGTAATCGAGGATTTCGACAGTGCCGATTTCCGGATCGACCGCGACCAAGGCGGCATGGGTGGCGTAACTGAATGTGCCGCTGTCCGGATTCGGCCGGTAGCCAATCGTCGCTTCCAATCCGCCCATGTCGACGTCGCTCGGCAGATTCTGCGGTTGCAAATACCAGGTGCGGGCGATTTCGCTCAGCGCGATCGAGCCATGCGGCCCGGTCACCTCGCCGCCGCGCAGATTCACGTTCGCCACCTCGGTCTGCAGCAATTGCGCACCGATCTTGCAAGCTCGGTGCGCTAATTCCTTGCAAGCTACCGAGACAGCACCGCCGGCCATAACCATGCAGCGCGAGCCCCAAGTTCCCGTTGAATAGGGTGTCATCGCGGTGTCGCCGTGCACGACCTTTATCTTCGAGACATCGATGCCGAGAATCTCATGCGCCACTTGCGCCAGTGTGGTCTCAAGACCCTGTCCGTGCGAATGCACCCCGACACGCAATTCCAGCCCGCCGTCGGGCGTCAGCCGCGCGGTGGCCTGCTCGAAACCCGGCACCATGGGTATTCCCCAGCCGTGATAAACCGAGGTGCCATGCGCCGCCTGCTCGCAATAAGTTGCAAAGCCGACGCCTATCATGCGGTCGTCGGGCTCGCCGCCTTCTTGCCGCGCGCGCACCGCCGGGACGTCGATCGCGGCCACCGCGCGGCGCAGCGATTCCGGATAGTCGCCGCTGTCAAACTTCTTTTTGGTGATGTTGACGAAAGGCATCTGTTCGGGCCGGGCGAGTATCTTTGCCCGCACCTCATGCGGCTCGACACCGACTTCGCGCGCAATCGCATCGAGCACGAGTTCGAGCGCGAAGCAGACCCCGGTACGCGCGACGCCACGGTAGGGCAAAATCGGACACTTGTTGGTAGCCACCGAATATGTGCGGCAGCGATAGGAAGGAAAATCATACGGGCCCGGCAGGATGCTCGCGATCTGCGCCGCCTCCAGGCAGGCGGAGAACGGATAGGCTGAATACGCGCCGGAATCGACGGTGGCTTCGCAATCGATTCCGACTAGGCGGCCGTCCCGGTCCGCATAGCCGGTGATCCGATAATAATGCTCGCGGCAATTGGCGCCCGCTGTCAGGTGCTCGCGCCGGTCTTCGATCCACCGCACCGGATGCCCGCAATGCATAGCAAGCCATCCCAGGCAGACCTCTTCCGCCAGCAAAATGCCTTTGTATCCGAAGCCGCCGCCAACATCGGGCGCAATGACGCGAATCTGGCCCTCGTCCAAGCCCAGACAGCCGGCAAGTCCGGTCCGGATGATATGAGGCATCTGGCAGGCCGAATAGATCGTCAACTGCTCAAGACGGCTGTCCCAGATCGCAACCACGCCGCGGCCCTCGATTGGCGCCATGCACTGGCGCGCGGTGCGGATTTCGCGCGTGACCTTGATGGGCGCATCCATGGCCTGGTCGATATTCACATCGACGAAGGTCTCCAGGAAAACGTTGTCGCCCCAGTGCTCATGCAGTTGCGCCGAGTTGGGCTCGCGCGCGCTCAACATGTCATAGACCGCCGGGAGCTCCTCCAAATCGAGAGTAACGGCAGCGGCTACGTCCTCCGCTTCGGCACGCGTCGGCGCGAGGCACATCGCGACAAGCTCGCCGACGTAACGCACCTTCCCGGTGGCGAGCGATGGCTGATCGGAAGGCTTAAACCCGCGCAGGCCGGAAACGGCGCGGATTGGCTTGACATTGACGAGATCGGCGGCGCTGAAGACAGCACCCTTATGCGCATCGGGAACGGCGATTTCGCGGATATAGGCATGGGCGAGCGGACTTCGGACGAATGCGACGTCCTGCATGCCCGCAAAGCGCAGATCGGCGACGAACTGCCCGCGCCCGCGCATGAAGCGGTCGTCTTCCTTGCGCAGGAGGCGCGCGCCCACGCCTTGCTCTGTCACGACGCTACTCCAGTCCGGCAATCAGAAGGTGCGCCCGGCAAGGCGCCCCGGCACCAAGGTCCTATGATCCTAATCTTAGTATGATATCAATTGCAATCGCGAAGCGCGGCGTTTGCTGCCGTCGCCGCGCGGCCGCGCCGCTTCGCTGCCCGCGCTCGACCGGCGGATTTCGACGGGCCTCGCGAACCGGCCAGAAGATCGATATGCAGCTTGATCGCGTCGCTCCGGTAGATGATATCGGCGACGTAGATTGCGATCCCGCTCTCGTCGATTACCACACAGCGGCATTCCGCGATTGGCGCGCCGAGGGCGATCCGTAGATGATCGGCCGTCACCGGATCGGCGCTGCCGATAACGACGGTCTGATGAGCGTCATGAATATCAACGTCTTTCAAGCCGGCAAGCACGGACAGTGCCGGGTGCTGGCGGAATTCGTCCGGCGCCCGCCGGTAGATCTGATCGGCGAGATGGAGACTTACAATGCCATAGGGTTCGCCTTCCTTATATTGCACGCTACGCATGAATACGTATTTGGATGCCAACGTGCCTTCACCGTCCCGCAAAGCCGGGAACGGCGGTGGATTATCCACTTTGATACGCTTGGGCACATTATCTTTTATGTTCTCCACCAGCACGTCCCAGCTGGTCGCGAGCTTGAACCAGTAACGGGAAACGGGCTTCTCGGCCACGAAAGTGCCGCGGCCCTGCTGCGAGTGCAGAAGACCTTCGTCACGCAAGATCTCGATAGCCTGGCGAATGGTTACGCGCGCAACCTCAAATTCGCGCTCCAGCTCGACCAACGTCGAGATCTTTTGCCCGGGGAGCCATTGCTTCGTTTCGATCCGTCGCCGCATAACGGAAGCGACCTGGATGTACAGGGAAACGCGGCTTCGGTCGTAAACCCTCGATAATTCTGACATGGCCCTCTGAGACGTCTACAACCCAGCTTTTATTATCAACCTGAAAACAAGCACAAATTGCCACCAATTTAAAGCGCGAACCGGCCGATCAGTCGTTACTCAGCGGCAGTGCGATAGGCTGCTGGCGGCGGGCAGGAACACATCAGATTGCGGTCACCATAGGCATTGTCGATCCTGTTCACCGGCGGCCAGTATTTCTGCCCGGGCAGCACGCCCTCCGGAAAACAGGCCTGGGCCCTGGAATAAGGGCGCTGCCAATGCTCCTCTGCCAGATCGAGCGCGGTATGCGGCGCGTTTCTGAGCAGATTGCTTTCCCGCGGCGTTTGCCCCTGCTCGATCGCCCGGATTTCCCCGCGAATGGCGATCATCGCGTCGCAGAATCGGTCGAGTTCCATCTTCGATTCGGATTCCGTAGGCTCAATCATCAGCGTTCCAGGAACGGGAAAGCTCATTGTCGGAGCATGAAATCCATAGTCGATCAGCCGCTTGGCTACGTCGTCAACGCTGATCGCCGCGGCATTCTTCAGTGGACGTAAGTCGATGATGCATTCATGGGCGACCCGTCCGAAGCGGCCCTTATAAAGAAGGGGATAGTGGGATTCGAGTCGCCTGGCGATGTAATTGGCATTGAGGATCGCGATCTCGGTGGCCGCAGTCAGCCCGGCGCCGCCCATCATCAAACAATAGAGCCAGGGAATTACCAGGATGGACGCAGAGCCGTAGGGCGCGGCGGAAACCGCCCCCACCACGGCCGGTCCGTCGGGTTGCTCTGGATGGCCCGGCAGGAACGGCGCGAGATGCGCCTTCACGCCGATCGGTCCCATGCCCGGCCCACCGCCACCGTGCGGAATGCAGAAGGTCTTGTGCAAGTTCAGATGCCCGACATCGGCGCCATAATCAGCGGGCCGCGCCAAACCAACCTGGGCGTTCAGATTGGCGCCGTCGAGATAGACTTGGCCGCCATGGGCATGAACGATGTCGCAGATGGCGCGGATCTCTTCTTCAAACACGCCATGGGTCGACGGATAAGTAATCATGATCGCCGCGAGGCGGTCGGCATGCGCGCTCGCCTTCCGGCGCAAGTCGTCGACATCGACATTGCCGTTGTCGTTACAGCGCACGATCTCGACTTCCATGCCGGCCATATGCGCTGACGCCGGATTGGTCCCGTGCGCCGAGGCTGGAATAAGACAAAGCGTGCGCTGGTCCTCTCCGCGTGAGCGATGATAGGCACGGATCGCCAGCAGGCCGGCATATTCGCCCTGCGCGCCGGAGTTCGGCTGGAATGAGATTTCGTCATAACCCGTTACGGCGAGCAGCATGGCACCAAGCTCGTCGATGACCGTGGCATAGCCTTGCGCCTGCGACGCCGGGGCAAATGGGTGCAGATTGGCGAATTCGGGCCATGTCAGGGGCATCATCTCGGCCGTCGCGTTCAGCTTCATCGTGCAGGAGCCGAGCGGGATCATGCTGCGGTCGAGCGCCAGATCGCGGTCGGCGAGCCGCCGCATGTAGCGCAGCAGTTCGGTTTCCGAGCGATACTGGTGGAATACCGGATGGTCGAGGAAATCGCTCTTGCGCGCATGTTCATCCGGAATAGCGAGGAACGTATCGGCGAGCGCGATGCTTCGACGCGCTGCCGCGGCGGGCGTGTCGCCGAAGGCACACCAGACCTTCTCAACGATGGCAGCGGTCGTCGTCTCATCGACGCTGATGCCGATATGCGACGCGCGCCCGGCCGACGCAATATCACGCAGATTGATGCCCATGTTGCGAGCGCGTTCCAGAATTTCCTGCCTGCGCTCGCCCGCCTCCACCGTGATCGTGTCGAAAAACACGGACGTGCGCACGGTCCAGCCCAGCGCGACGAGGCCGGCGCGCAGCACCCCGGCCGTCTTGTTGATACGGCGGGCGATCGCGGCAAGGCCATCGGGCCCATGATAAACGGCGTACATGGACGCGATGACCGCCAGCAGCACCTGCGCGGTGCAGATGTTGGACGTCGCTTTTTCCCGGCGGATGTGCTGCTCGCGCGTCTGCAACGCGAGCCGATAGCCGCGGTTACCGCGGCTGTCGATCGACACGCCGACAAGACGCCCGGGCAGCGCCCGCTTATGGATGTCCCGCGTTGCGATGTAGGCGGCGTGCGGCCCGCCATAGCCCATCGGTACGCCGAAGCGTTGCATCGAACCGACGGCAATGTCAGCGCCGAGTTCGCCCGGCGGCTTCAGAATGGCAAGCGCCAGCGGATCGGCGGCTACGACCGCGATCGCACTGCTGGCTTTGAGCTGCGCGATCGGCTCACGCAGATCAGGGATGTCGCCAAAGGTCCCCGGATATTGAAAGATCGCGCCGAACACCTGCGAAGCATCGAGGTCACGCATGGGGTCGCCGACCTGAACACGCCAGCCGAACGCCTCGGCCCGCGTTCTCAGCACCGCGAGCGTTTGCGGATGGCAGTCGCGGTCGGCGAAGAACAGCGTGCGGCCGGTTTCAGAAATGCGCTGCGCCATGGCTATCGCTTCCGCCGCCGCCGTCGCCTCGTCCAGCAGCGACGCATTGGCGATCTCCAACCCGGTGAGATTGGCCACCAATGTCTGGAAATTGAGCAGCGCCTCGAGGCGGCCCTGGCTGATTTCCGGCTGATAGGGGGTGTAAGCCGTGTACCAGGCCGGGTTTTCCAGGATGTTGCGCTGGATGACAGGCGGCAGGATCGTGCCGTAATAGCCCTGCCCGATCAGCGATGTCATGCTCACGTTGCGCGATGCGACCTCACGCGCCTTCTCCAGCGCTGCGGATTCGGACAAGGCCGGCTGGAGCACGAGCCGCTCGCGCTCGCGGATATCCTGCGGCAGCGTCTGCGCGATCAGTTCGTCGAGGCTGGCCGCCCCGACTGTTTCCAGCATCGCACTCACTTCAGTGGGCGACGGCCCGATATGGCGGCTTGCGAACGGCAAGGGGGCATCAGATTTCGAGATGGCTTTTGTCATCGGTGTACGGGATGAAGCTAACGTTACGGGGCGTCTGCGATCAGTGCGCGATAGGCGGGCTCATCCATCAGTCCGTCGAGTTGCGAACGGTCGGCGATCCTGAGCCTGAACAGCCAGCCTTTGCCGGTCGGATCGGAGTTGACCAACGTCGGATCGTCGACCACTTGCTGATTGACCTCCGTGATCTCGCCGTTGATCGGCGCGTAGACATCCGAGGCGGCTTTGACCGACTCGACGACAGCCGCGGCGGCTCCCGCCTGCAAGACGGTGCCGGGCTTCGGCAATTGCACGAATACCAGATCGCCCAGTTTCTCTTGCGCGTATGCTGTGACGCCGACGGTCGCGGAATCGTTGTTGACCAATATCCATTCGTGATCGGACGTGAACTTCAGCATGTGCGGTCTCCCGGCCTTTGCATCAGCGCTTGTATCTCGGATTGATGAATGGAAGCGGCGCCAGCCGCACTGGCACGCGCTCGCCGCGCAGTTCGGCATAGAGCGGCACGCCTGCGGCGGCGGACGAGGCGGTCACATATCCCATCGCGATCGGCGCATTGACGCTCGGACCAAAGCCGCCGGAGGTGACGGTGCCGATCGGATCGGCCGACTGCGGATCGAGAAACAGCCGCGTACCGTGGCGGATCGGAGCGCGGCCTTCAGGCCGCAGGCCCACGCGCCGCCGCGATGCGCCGTTCGTCAGCTGTCCGAGTATCTTATCCGCGCCCGGAAACCCGCCGGCGCGGGCGCCGCCGCTTCGCCGGCTGGCCTGGACGCTCCATTCGAGCGCGGCCTCGACCGGTGTCGTGGTGGTATCGAGATCGGATCCGTAGAGGCAAAGCCCCGCTTCCAGGCGCAGGCTGTCGCGCGCGCCGAGACCGATCATGCCGACCTGCGGATCATCCAGCAGCTTGCGCGCGGCGGTTTCGGCAAGATCCGCCGGCACGTTGATCTCAAACCCGTCCTCGCCGGTATATCCCGAGCGTGACACGATACAGTCGCCCCCGAGCAGACTGACAGTGCGCACATCCATGAAGCGCATGCTGGACACTACCGGAACAAGTGCGGCGAGCACTGCCTCAGCCCTCGGCCCTTGCAGGGCCAGCAAAGCGCGGTCATCGAGCCGCTCGATCGTGCATCGCTCCGACAGCGCCGCGCGCAAATACGATTCGTCGGCGTCCTTGCACGCGGCATTGGCGACAATTGTGAAGCGATCGCCGAGATGGGCGATCATCAGGTCGTCGCGGATTCCGCCTTGCTCGTTGGTCAGCAGCGCGTAGCGCTGCCGGCCGGCAGCGAGCCCGAGTAGGTCGACTGGCGCGACTGATTCCAGCGCGCGTGCCGCGTCTTCGATCCGCCCGCCGTGCGGCCGCACGTCGAACTGCCCCATATGCGACACATCGAACAGACCGGCGGCAGCGCGGACGTGCAGATGTTCCTTCAGGATTCCGCCGGAGTATTGCACCGGCATCTCGTAGCCGGCGAACGGCACCATGCGCGCGTGCAATTCGACATGCAGCCGATGCAGCGGCGTGCGCTTCAGTGGAGCCGTCGCCTCCGCAACCGTCATCGCGGCACCGACAGGCTGCGCACCCCCGCTGAGGGATGAACACGGCAACTTGCTCTGTTCAATTCGATGAGCATGCGAGGCACCCTTGATCCGGCCGAACAGGCCGAGAATATGGTGCCCCCTCTGTCCTGATGCCTGAGAGTGTTATCCCGTCGGCGGGCGCCTGCGCGCCTCTCTCCAGAGTGTCGTAAACCGTGCGGTTCTGGTGCCTGAGAGTTTCCGGGGCGGTTGCTCCTTCGGCGTCGGTCGGACCGATCTCTCCCGCAAGGGATTTCGATGGCGCTTGAGCACTCCCTTCCCAAGGTCAGTAACATGGTAACAGTATCAAGGAGTCGCGGTCCTGTCATGGCGAATTTCCGCGTTGTCCATCAACCGCGCGGCCGCCATGACACCCTGCCGCGCCAGTGCCATGATGCCGCCTTATCGCTCACGCGCTGCCCGTTCCATTGTCTGGACCCGGATAGGACCATAATGACAGTCGAGGCAAAACTCCGATCGGCAATCGGCCAGCGCCGGTCGGTTCGCCGCTACCTGCCCGGGCCGATCGAGCCGGCGGTTCTTGAACGGATTCTTCTCGCGGCGACGCAGGCGCCCTCCGCCCATAACCGCCAGCCCTGGCGCTTTGCGGTCCTGGATAAGGCTTCAGCCAAGGAAACGCTTGCAGCCGCCATGGGCCAGCGCTTGCGTCACGATCGTACCGCGGATGGCGACGAGCCGCAGGCGATAGAAGCGGATGTCGCCCGCTCCTACGCGCGGCTCACCGAAGCGCCCGCGGTCATCTTGATCTGCGCTGATATGCGCGACATGGATCAGTACCCGGACGAGCGCCGCCGCAACGCCGAATATCTGATGGCGATACAGAGCACGGCCATGGCTGCGCAAAATTTGCTGCTGGCCGCCACGCAGGAAGGACTCGGTGCCTGCGTCATGTGCGCGCCCGTGTTCTGCCCGGAAGTCGTAATTGACGCTCTGGACTTGCCGGACGGATGGCAGCCGCAAATGCTGATCACCCTCGGCAGTCCAGGCAATAACGGCAAAAATCGCACGCATCTGCCGCTAGAAGCGATCGTCAGGTGGCCGCGCGGGAAGTCGGGCGAAGATTCAGCACGCTAGATAAGCGCTGCGGACATGCGGGTTGTCGACCAGCTCCTGGCCGCTGCCGGATAGCGCCAGCGAGCCCGACTCGAGCAGGTAAGCGTGATCGCACATCTCCAGCGCCGCCAGGGCGTTCTGTTCGACCATAAGCACGGTCGTTCCGGCGTTGCGGATGCCGGTGATGATGTCGAAGGTGCGCTCCACAATATTGGGCGCGAGCCCGAGCGACGGCTCATCGAACAGGATCAGTTTCGGCCGCGACATCAGCGCGCGGGCGATGGCGAGCATCTGCTGCTCGCCGCCCGAGAGCGTGCCGGCCTGCTGCTGCCGCCGCTCCGCCAGGCGCGGGAACTGTTCGAAGGTGCGCGCGAAATCCGCCGCGATCTCCTGCCGGTCTCTGCGCAGGTAACAGCCCATCTCGAGGTTTTCGCTCACGCTCATGTAAGGAAAGACGTGACGTCCCTCCGGACAGTGCGCGATGCCGAGTGACAGGATCTGCCGCGCCGTCGCGTAGGTGATGTCTTTGCCATCGAATATGATCTTGCCGCCGGCGGGCGTCAGCAGGCCGGAGATGGCCTTGAGCGTGGTCGTCTTGCCGGCGCCATTGGTGCCGATCAAGGCGACGAGTTGACCGCGCCCGACGGTGAGCGAGATGCCCTTCACGGCCGCCACCTTGCCGTAGCGGCAGACAAGATCGCGAAGCTCAAGCACGCTTTTTCCCCTGCCCCAGATAGGCGCGGATCACTTCGGGGTCGTTCTGAATTTCGGCTGGCGTGCCTTGGGCAATGATGCGCCCGTAATTGAGCACGACAATCCGGTCGCATACTTCTGTCACCATCGGCATGTCGTGGTCGACGAGCAGAATGGTGACGCCCGTATCGCGGATTTTCCGGACCAGCTTGACGAAACGCGCGGTTTCGGAGGGGTTCATGCCCGACACAGGTTCGTCCAGCAGCAGCATCGACGGTTTGACCGCAAGCGCCAACGCCACGCCGAGCAGGCGCTGCTCGCCATAAGGCAAGGTGCCAGCCTGCTCATTGGCGCGCTGCTCCAGCCCAACGAAACGCAGGATGGCGTTGGCCTCGTCGACAAGCTCGCGCTCGGATGATTTCTCGCGGCCGGTTTGCAGCAAAGTGTCCCACAGCTTCGAACGGCCGCGGCGGTGCAATCCGGTGAGCACGTTCTGGAAAACGTTTCTTTCCTGGAACAAGCTGGTGCGCTGAAAGGTCCGCACCAAGCCAAGCTTGGCAATCTCATGCGGCTTCATACCGTTCAGCGAGGTCGACCGGTAGCGCACGTCGCCGCTGGTCTGCTTGAGGAATCCCGTAATGACGTTGAAGGCGGTCGTCTTGCCCGCGCCGTTCGGCCCGATCAGGCCGACGATCTCGCCGGCGCTTACCGAAAAGGTCATGTCCGCAACGGCGACCAGCCCGCCGAAGTGCACGGCGACGTGCTCGATCGAGAGGACCGTTTCAGCCGGCGCGCTCATGGCTGGGGCACCCGCGCCGGCGTGGCCGGCAACGCGTCGGCATCAGGCGGCCGTTTGCGGACCGATACGTAACGCCCGATCGCAGGCACGATCCCTTGCGGCAGGAAAAACACGATCAGCACCATCAACACGCCGTAAATGATCCACTGCACCTCAGGCTGAAACGCCATCGCGCGAAGCAGCTCCGGCACAAAGCCGAACAATATGCCGCCGACAATCGGGCCCGCCAGCGTGCCCTTGCCGCCGGTAATCACCATGATCACCATCGTCACGGTGTAAATGAACAAGAAGATGTCAGGGTCGACGATACGAATGTAGTGGGTATACAGCGCGCCGGCCATGCCGGCCATCGCCGCGGATATAATTGTGGCTATCACCAGATAGCGCGTCACGTCGATGCCGACCGACATCGCGAGCAATTCGTTCTCGCGCAGCGCGATCATTGCCCGACCAGCGCGAGAATTGACCAGCCGCGCAATGATGACATAGGAAACGACCCCTGCCACCAGCACGAGAATGAAGAACGCCGGCTTGCGCAGGAACGACAATTCGAACGCGCCGGTTCCGAGCGTGAGCGCCGGAATATTGTTGAGCGCCATCGGGCCTTGCGTCAGCTCAACCCAGTTGACCGCGACAAGCCGCACGACCTCGGCAAAGCTGATCGACACGATCACGAAATAGGCGCCGCGCACCCGAAACGACAGCTTGCCAATTGCATAGCCGGTGAGCCCGGCAACCACGATGCCGCAGAACATCGCGAACCAGACGGGTTTCGGCGTCAGGCCGACGGTGAAGCCCGAGAAGACCTGAACCTCGAACCCGAGCGATACCAGCGCGCTTGTGTAGGCGCCGATGCCGAAGAAGGCGACATGCCCAAGGGAGAGCTGGCCGGTATAGCCGAGCAACAGGTTCAGGCTCATGGCCGCGATGATGAAGATGCCGGTCGTGATCAGAATATGCAGGAAATAGAAGTCGGTCAGCCAAAGCGGGACCGATGCCAAGAGCGCGACAAAAAGCCAGGGAAAATAACGGCTCACCCGACCCGTTCCTTCCTGGCGAAAAGTCCGGTCGGCCGCACCAGGAGGATCAGTATGATGAGAACGAATCCCATGGCGTCGCGATAACCCGAGGAAATGTAGCTGGCGCCGAGCTCTTCCACGAAGGCGAGGATAAAGCCGCCCAGCGTGGCGCCTGTGATGCTGCCAAGTCCGCCGAGGATGACGATCGCGAAAGCCTTGGAGGCGGCGAGATCCCCCATTGTCGGCGCGACGAAGAACACCGGACCGAGCAGCGCGCCGGCCGCGGCCGCGAGACCGGAGCCCAATGCGAATGTGGCGGTATGGATCCGGTCGATCCGGATGCCCATCAGCGCAGCCGTTTGCCGATCCTGAAACGTCGCCCGCATAGCCTTGCCGAGCCGGGTACGGTTGACGAGATAATAGGTTGCGGCGATCAGCAAGAGCGCAACCACGACCACGTAGATGCGGTTCCAGGACACCGACAGCGGGCCGAGAATCAGCGGCTCGGCAGGAAACGGGTTGGTGATCGAATGCGCCACGCCAGTCCATACCAATTGCTCGGTGTTCTGCATCGCGATCCAGGCGCCGATCATCACCAGCATGGTGGTATCGATGTCGGCGGCTCGGAGCCGGCCGAGCAGCAGCAGCTCGATTGTGGCGCCGAGCACCACCCCGAGCACGATCGCCAGCACGAGCGACAGGAAAAAATTGACGCCTAACAGCATCACAAGCGCGTACATGCAATAGGCGCCGAAGGCATAGAGCTCACCATGCGTGAAATTGACCACCCGCATGATGCCGAAGATGAGAGTCAGCCCGATTCCCAGCAGCGCATAGGTGCCGCCGAGGATCGTCGCATTTAAAAGATGCTGAACGAGCTGGTCCAACCTTCGAACTCCGAAGCATGCCGTTCGGGGATGAAAGGCACGAGCGCCGAGCCGGCGGCTCGTGCCTTGATGCAGGGTCAGCTTAGAACGAGGTCTTCGCCACTTTGCCGTTCGTGATCGTCACGAGATAGACGGCCGGCTCGTTCTGCGCGCTTTCTTTACCGGCCGGCCCCTGCTTGATGAAATGGATGTCGCCATACACTCCCTTCACGTTGACGTTCCACAGGGCGGCGCGGATTGCCTCGGACTCCGGCTTGCCGGCGGCCTTGATGGCGGCGACGGCGACGTGGATGCCGTCATAACCGCGGAAGCCTTCGGTCAGGCCGCCGACATGGTGGCCGCGCTTCTTCCACTCGTCCATGTAGCGCTTGGAAGCGTCCGGGTTCTTCGTCACCTCGGGGAACCACGGCGTGAAGAATACGGTGTGGAACGAGCCGTTGGCGGCATCGCCCGCCTGCTCGATCAGCTGGTCCGGCGAATTCGAACCACCACAGGAGATGATCCGAACCTTAAGCTGCTGCTCCTTGGCCTGCTTCAAAATCAGGGTGAGCTGCTCCACTGCTGTCGTCACGAACAAGGTGTCGCCGCCGGAAGCCCTGATCTTCGCAAGCTGGGCGGAGAAGTCGTTCGCCTTCGGGTCCATCGTCTCCATGATGCCGATCTGGACGCCGTTTTCTTTGAGCATCTTGGCAAATTCGGCGCCCGATCCGATACCGAAGTCGTTATTGGTATAGAGGAAGTCCGCCTTCTTGATGCCCATCTTGGCGACCAGCGGCTGGAACGCTTTGGCTTCCATCGCGGAGGTCGGGCTGATGCGGAAGACGTAGGGATTGCCTGAGGTGGTGATCTTGCCCGAGGAGGAAGTCTCGACCACCATCGGTACTTTGTATTCTTCGAGCTTGGGCATCGCCGCGAGCGTCAGCGTCGAGCTCCAAGCGCCCATCAGGACCGGCACCCTGTCTCGCTGAATGAGCTTCTCAACCGTGCTGACTGTCTCGGTCGGGTTGGACTTGTTGTCCTCGATGATCAGCTGGATCTTCCTGCCCAACACGCCTCCAGCATTGTTTATCTCGTCCTCGGCAATTCTGGCGCCCTGCGCCACGTAGTTGCCCGACGCTGCGAAGGCGCCGGTCAGCGGCTGGGTCACTCCGATCTTGATCGTCTCCTGCGCGAACGCACCCGTGATGACGCTTCCAGCCAAAATGGCTGCCGTCGCCATCAATCCTGCAAGCTTACTCATCTCCCATCCTCCGATTGTGTCGACCATGGTCGACGGCGTGTTGTACTCAAGGTTAGGACCACTCGCTCCGACCGGATCGAGTGGGACGCAGCGTCAGTTGCTTCAGTGTAGTCGCGTTCGGAAATCGGGAATCGGCAACGCCGCATTTAATCTTGCGCGGCCGCGTGCAGCTCTCACGAGTTGGTCGTAGTTCCCAGCTCATCGGCACGGCCCTTCCCCCCTCAGGAAGCCATCCTATCTTTAGGATGTTAGTAAGCGTGCAAAATCCAGGCAAGCTCAAACTTTGGCCAAGCATGCGCGACGGCGTGGCGTTTCGTGGCAGGTGGGTTTGCCCTGCGCAAGCGTCGGCGCCTTCATCCCGCGTGCATATCGACCGCGAGTCCCTCATGTGAGATTTCCTCGCTAACTGTTTTTCAGCCTTGGAATGATTTCGCGCGCGATGATCTCGATCTGCTCCATCTCGTAGCGGTACGGCACAAAAATAAGTTTTTGTACGCCGACCGCGAGATGCTCTTTCAACTGCTCCACGCATTCGTCAACCGTGCCGAGAATCGCACTGTCCTTTGTCGAGTCGCTCCATGAAGCGTAATCCCACTCCTTGCCGAGCCACTCCATCATCTCACTCTCAACGGCTGCCCGCGATTTGCCGACCCGGATCGGAAGTTGCGCGGCGTTGAGCAGCTGGTCCGGATCCTTTCCGGCTTCCTTTGCGAAATCGCGGATCTTCGCCCAGGATTTCGCGAAGCTTTCCGGCCGGTAGAAATATGTCAGCCAACCATCGCCATCGACCGCCGCGCGCTTGAGCACGCGATCTACGTAGCCACCGATCAGAATCGGCGGGCGCGGCTTCTGCGCCGGCTTCGGATACATCACGCCGGCCGGAATCTTATGGTACATGAAGTCGCCCTTGACCATTTCCTCGGTCCAAAACCGGGTAATGATCTCGAGGTTCTCATCCATGATTTTTCCGCGCTTCTCGAATGGAACGCCCACCGCGTCAAACTCGCGCTTGTACCAGCCGGACGCCATGCCCATGATCAGGCGGCCGTTCGACAGCAGGTCCATGCTCGAAAGCTGCTTGGCCAATACGACCGGATTGCGCAGCGGCAGCACAAGGATGCCGGTGCCAAGCTTGATCTTCTTCGTACGTGCCGCGATCGCCGTCAGCAGCGTAAGCGATTCAATGATCGGAAAGTTCGGTTCGACGCCAAGCAGGATGTGATCCCAAACCCAAAGCGAGTCAAAGCCGAGTTGCTCCATCTTCACGCCGTATTCGACTAGCGCTTGCACATCCGGCATTTCCGGATAGGCGGTAAAATTCCGCGCAGCGATGCCGAAAGTGCGGCTTAAGGATGTCATGTCCGTTTTCTCCGATGATGCTCTGCGCCGTCAGCCGATATAGAGCCGTTGCGGGTCGAGGGCACGCAGCTCGGTCAATTCCTTTTCGGTCGGTGGCTCGGTGGTGCCGGTGTCATGGCCGAACTCCAGCTTGAAGCCGGTGTTGTCCTGCACCTGTTCGCGCGTCACTCCCGGATTGAGTGCGAGCGGCTTGAGCCGCCGCGACGTATCATCGAAGCCGAACACGGCGAGATCGGTGACCACGCGGAACATTCCGCCCGCCAGCAGTCCGCTCTCATGGCGCGTTTGCCGCCCCTTGAGCCAGCCCGGGCTGGTGATGAAGTCGACATTCTCCACGAAGCGCCGCTTTTCGTGTTTCATCGACACGATCATCTCGGTCAAGCTTGAGATGTCGTTGCCGCCGCCGGTCCCCGGAAGCCGGGTCTTCGGCTTCGCCGGATCGCCGATGAAGGAGCTGTTGAGATTTCCGAACTGATCGATCTGCGCGCCTCCCATGAAGCCCACATCGACATAGCCGCGCTGCAGCAAGAGAAGGACTTCGGCGCTTCCCAGCACCATGTTGGCGCGGCTCGTGCAGCGCTGGTCGTTGGTGGACGGCGGCAGCTTGCCCGGCTCGATGAAGGCTCCGATGACGCCGCCTTCGAACAGGATGGTCAGCCCCGGACAGTGGAGGCGCTGGGCGAGTGTTGCAGCGAGCAGAGGAATACCCACGCCGGCAAACACGACCTGTCCGTCCTTGAGCTGGCGCGCGCTCAAGATGGTCAGCAGCTCGCCCGCGGTGTAAGACGACTTAAGCATCATAGATTGCCTTCCCCGCGCGCGCGGCGGCGAGGACTTCCTCAATGCCTATAAGGTTGAGAAAGTCGGTCCATGATTTCGGGCCGTAGACGAAGCGGTCCAGGTACTCCTGCATGCCCTTGACCGGATCGCTGTTCACGAGCGCCACGTAATATTCCATATGTTTCATCATCGGCTCGTAAGCTCCGTAGCACTCGTGCGGCGCACAGCCGAAAGGAAGCTCGACCACCGCGTCGACGGCGAAGAACGGAATTTTGGTCTGGTCCGGCGCGCGCCGGATCTGATCGTTGGAGACGATGCGTTCGGTCGTCAGGATGACTCGGTTGGCGGCCATCGCCAGATCGATGTCCATGAATTGCAGGCCGTCCATCTGAGCGTTGCCATAACGGTCGCAGCGCTGCACATGGATCAACGCGACATCTGGATTGAGAGCGGGAACGAGCAAAAGCTTCTCGCCCGTGAACGGGCAGGCCATCTCCTTGGCTTCAGGCCGCTGCTTGAGAACGTCGGAACCAAGCATCGATCGGACGGGCAGGAACGGCACTCCCATCGCCCCGGCGCGAAAACGCATGCCCATGGCCAGGTGGCTCCATTCGTCGAAGCGCGCCTTGCCGGATTCCACATGATGGCGCAGCACCTTGGACACGCCCCACAGGATTCCTTGGCTGAACCAGCTTGTGACGATGTGGTCGCTGACGCCGGAGCCGTACAGCAGGTCTCCGTCGCTCGATACGATGCAGCGGGAACATGAAAGCTTCTTCCGCTTGGCGCGGATGAGCGCCCAGATCAGCCCCATCGGCGTGCGCGACATGGTGCTGCCGCCGATGCCGACTGAATCGCCATCATGCACGAATGATGCCGCTTCTTCGAGCGAGACGACTTTCTCGCGCAAGCTCCTGTCGCGCTGCGCCAGGTCCTTTCGCAGTTTGGCGTAGGGCTGCACCAGACTCATGCCGCGTTCCTGCCGGAGACTTCGGCGTTGAATTCCTGGATCAGCCGATCCCACACGGGAATGCTGGCGACAAGCGATTGCCAGAAATCCTGGCTCCTGCGACTGTCGAAATCCTCGACCGAGACGCCTTGCTGTTCGACCCAGGTGTAGTAGCCGAGATTGAAGACGCGCTTGCGACCCATGTGAGTGAGCTCCATCACGTGGTCATCCACAATGCCCTCCATATGGCGGCCGAAGATCTCCCCTGCGTTCACTTCGTCGAATCCAGTGGGATAGCGGCGTTTGACGAAGGCCTCGCCTTCGCTGCCGTAAAGCGCTGCGCTGTCGGTTGCCACCGTCATCAGGACGTCATTCGGTCCGTAGTCGAGGTGCTTGGCGAGCTTGATGGCGGCAACGATATTCGCGAGACCGGAAATTCCGATGTCCTCGAATTGCTGGATGGCGGACGGGAGGACCTTGCGGCGGCCGGACAGATAATTGCTGCCAACTTTGCTGCGGAACAGAAGGTTCAGCCCGTCGCTCGCCGTGTCCGAAACCCCAATCACAAAGTCGGTATTCATGACGTTGTGGATCAGCGGTATGTGCTTGTCGCCGATGCCTTGGATATTGTGCTCGCCGTAGCCGTTGCAAAGCATGGTCGGGCACTCGATGGCTTCGACCGCTGCGATTTTCGTCCCATGCAGCTTCTTGAGCTGATCCCCCGCCGCGATCGTGCCGGCTGATCCTGTCGCCGACACAAAGGCAGCCAGACGATAGTCTTTATGTTTCTGCTTCAATGCACTGAAGACGCGATCGAAGGCGCGCCCGGTGCAGTGATAGTGGATAAGATAGTTGGCGAATTCGGAGAATTGATTGAGAATGACGTTCTGCTTGTCACGCGAAAGCTCGGCGCATTTATCGTAAATCTCTTTGACGTTGCTCTCGGTCCCGGGGGTGCGGATGATGTCCGCCGGGTCGCTGACCCATTGCTGCAGCCAGTCGAAACGCTCGCGACTCATGCCGGTGGGAAGCACGGCAACGCCGCGGCACCCCAGGATGCGGGAGATCGCGACGCCGCCGCGGCAATAATTGCCCGTCGACGGCCAGATCGCCCGGTCATGCGACGGGTCGAATTGTCCGGTTACCAGCCGCGGCACGAGACAGGCATAAGCCGCCAGAACCTTATGGGCGCCGATCATCGGAAAACGGCGGCCGAACAACACGACGATCGGCGACTTCACGCCGGTCAGCTCCGGTGGCAACACCATATGCCCCGGAACTTCGACCAGCGATTGACGGTCGGCACTATTGAACCAGTGCACGCGCCAGAGGTTTGCCGCATCCGGTGCGTCAGGATCGACCCGCGGAAGCGCCGCCAACTCGGGAGTCTGGATTTGTCCTGGGTCGGCCAGTTCGCTCCAGGTCGGAAGCCTGACCTGAACCTTGCGAAGCCGCTCGATCGCGGCACGCCGGCGCGATTTATCGACGATGTCCGGCTGAATGACGAGACTCATTGCAAGGTCCTGTTCTCATCCGCCCAGACGGGACACCGGTGGCCGAACGGGATCATAATTCATACTATGATTAGAACAATAGGCATTTGGCGTTACGGGTGCACCCCGCCGCTGGCCCGAACGTTCGCCCGGCACCATCACGCAACTGTTGAAGGCGGCGGAGTAGCGTTCTTCCGATACATCCTCATAAAGCGTATTGCGCTGGCGCGGAATCCTGCCGATCGACCGGATGATGCTTTCCATGGCGGCGGGGGTCATCTCCTGCCCATGCACCGCCCCCGCCGAGCGGGTTATGGTCTCATCCATCAGCGTGCCGCCGAGATCGTTCGCGCCGGCGCGCAGGCAGGCCTTTACGCCTTCGGGGCCCATCTTCACCCAGGAGGTCTGCACATTCTTGATCAGCGGATGCAAGACCAATCGCGCTACCGCATGCATCAGAACCGCCTCGCGGAAGGTAGGGCCGCGGCGCGAGCGTCCCTTCAGGAAGATCGGCGCCTGCATATGCACGAACGGAAGGGGCACGAATTCCGTGAATCCCCCCGTCTCGGCCTGCAACTCGCGCAGGCGCAGCAGATGCCGCGCCCAATGGACGTAACCATCGACGTGCCCGTACATAATCGTTGCCGTCGTCTTGAAAGCCGCGCGATGCGCCGCGCGCATCACCGTGAGCCAGCGCTCAGTGTCGATCTTGTCGGGGCAAAGCACGGCGCGCACCTCATCGTCGAGTATCTCGGCCGCCGTGCCCGGCAGCGTGCCAAGCCCGGCTTGCTTGAGCAGTGCCAGGAATTCTCCAACCGATAGGCCGAGTGTCGCCGCGCCCTGATGCACTTCCAGCGGCGAGAAGGCATGCACATGCATGCCCGGCACGGCAGCGCGGACAGCACGGCAGATGTCGAGATAAGTCTGCCCGGTAAAGTCCGGATGGATGCCGCCCTGCATGCAGACTTCGGTAGCGCCGCGCTCCCAGGCTTCCTTTGCCCGCCGTGCGACTTCCTGAAGTGACAGATTGTAGGGCCGGCCGCGCAGATTCTCGCTCATCTTGCCTTTTGAGAAGGCGCAGAACTGACATTTGAATGAGCAGATGTTGGTATAGTTGATATTGCGCGTGACCACGTAGGTGACAGTCTCGCCGATGGTGTCGCGCCGCAAGGCATCGGCGAAAGCGCATACGGCCGCGAATTCGTCGTGGCGTGCTTGAAACAGCCGAACGATGTCGTTTTCTGCAAGCACCCGGCCGGCCGCCGCGCGATCGAGAATGGGTGCAAGATCGGTGCTTGCGATGGAGGGGCTGGCGACACGCTGTGTTTCGGAGGGCAGCGGCAGGGCGGTGCCGGGAGACCAATCGTCGGTCCGCGGCCATCCGTCCGCATCGATCCGATGCAGCAGCGCGGTGCGCAGCTCCGGTTCGACCCAGGCCTGGCTTGCGCGCGCATAGCTTGGATAAATCGCCAGCCGCTCAACCAAATGTTTGCCAGCCGCATGCGTCGCGCGTTCGAGCACGCGCAGATGCGGCCATGGCGCTTCCGGATTGACGTGATCGGGAGTCACCGGCGAGACGCCGCCCCAATCGTTGATGCCTGCCTCGACCAGCCGATTCAGCGCGCCCGGATTGAGATTGGGCGGAGCCTGAATGTTCATCGACGGCGGGAAGATCAGGCGCGCCATCGCAATCGTCCAGAGATGCTCGTCGAGCGAGGGCATGGGGGCCTCGGCCATCCGGGTACCCGGCTTCGGGCGGAAATTCTGGATGATGATTTCCTGGATATGCCCGTGCATCTCATGCAGATCGCGCAACGCCAGCAGGGCGTCGACGCGCTCCCGCCGCGTTTCGCCGATTCCGATGAGGATGCCGGTGGTGAACGGCACGCGTTGTTCGCCTGCCGTCCGGATGCTGGCGAGCCGCGCGGCCGGCTCCTTGTCGGGAGACCCAAAATGCGGCCCTCCCCGCCGCGCGAGGCGCGCCGACGCGCTCTCCAGCATCATTCCCTGCGAGACCGACACCTTGCGTAGCGCCGCCAGATCGCCGGCCGTCAGCAGACCCGGATTGACGTGCGGCAGCAGTCCAGTTTTCTCGAACACAAACTGGGCCGCTTCCGCCAAATAGGACAGTGTCGTTGGGTGACCGAGCCGGTCGAGCGCCTCGCGCGCGCCGCGATAGCGCAGCTCCGGCTTGTCACCCAAAGTAAAGAGCGCCTCCTTGCAGCCGGCATCGCGGCCGGCGCGCGCGATCTGCAAAACCGCTTCGCGCGACAGATAGGCCGGCTCATCGGCGCGCGGCGAATGCGCGAAGGTGCAGTAGTGACAAACGTCCTGGCAAAGCTTGGTCAGCGGGATGAAGACTTTGCGCGAATAGGACACGATCTTGCCATGTGCGTTGTCGCGCCGGCGCGCGGAAGCGCGCAGCAGCGGGGCGAGATCGCGCAGCTCGACCAGCCGATGGGCGTCGACAGGTGCAAGCGCTGCTTCGGCGGGGAAACCGCTCAGGAATTCTTCGGCCTCGGTCTTCATGTTGCGCCCCCTGTGACCGCGCAATCCGCCGGCTGCCGTTCACGGTGGTCGCGGCGCCCCAATCGGCCTCCGATCCCAAGCCGCAAAAGATAGGCATGCGTCCGCGTTTTCGACTCGAGCAAGAAAAACGCGCGCAGATCCTCCGGCCGGTCGATATCCAGCGACAGTTCCGGCAAAGCCAGTGCTTGAACGGACAGCCCCGCCTGCACTGCCGCGCGACGGTGTCGGTCGAAACTGCGCGGCCCGAAGCACAACGGCGTCGCACCCACGGGCCGGCACGCGAGCAGATTGGTCCCGCCATCCGCGGCGGGCGCGATGGCCAGTGCCCGCGGCGACGTGACCGCCTCCACCGCCTTCACGATGGCATTCGGCGATACCTGCGGGACGTCGGATGGCACCACCATGATGCCGCCATCGCCATCGCGGCCAATGCGCTCGATCGCCAAGCCGATGGCGGCATTGATTCCGTTGTCGCCCTGATCGAACAGGACTGCAGCGCCGCGTTGTCGCGTCCAGGCAGCGGCATCCTGATCCGACGTCACCACCGCAATCCCGGCAAGAACCTCCTGGCATTGCAGTAGCAGGTCGAGCACATCCTCGAACATCATCCGTGCCAGCGTGCTGCGTTCGCCGGCGTCGAGCAACGGCGCCAGACGGCTCTTCGCAGCCGAGAAGCGCTTGACCGGAACGAGGGTCAAAATTCCGCTTCCGAGATTCATCGGCGGCCTCCAATGAGGCTGGCGGCCGACCGCTGCTTCAGTGTATCAGCGAAAGCCATAACGTCACGGGCGAGCCGTTCCCGATCCGCGATGTCGCGCATCATCGTCCGCGTCGCCAGCACGGGAACGCCGACACGCTGGCCATCGGCCGCGTCGGCTACGTCGATGACAAGGCCGTCGATCAGGCCGCGGTAATGCGCGGCAATGGTTTCCGTCGTGACGGCAACGCCGAGTTCGGTCATGATTTTTGCCGTCGGACCTTTGACCGCCTGCCCGCCGATGATCGGCGAGACCGCGATTACCGGTGCGGTACTAGCGGCGAGCGCCGCGGCAATTCCAGGCACAGCCAGAATCGGATCGACGCTCAAATAGGGATTCGATGGGCAGATTACGATCGCTTGCAGTGATGGACTGGTTACAAGCGGGACGAGGCCCACAGGCGGCTTGGCCTCTTTCGCTCCGGCGAAACGTATCGCATGGACAACGGGCTCACAACGCCGCCCGACGAAGTAGCGCTGGAACGGCAAGTTACCTTCCGCGGTCTCAACGGTCGTGCGTACGGCGGCGTCGCTCATCGGCAAGATCCGCGCGGCGATCGCGAACCGTTCGGCGACATGCGCGGCGAATGCCGACAGGGTCTTTCCGGCGCTCAGCCATTGCGTCCGCAGGACATGCATGGCGAGGTCCCGGTCACCGAGTTGGAACCAGGTTTCGCCGCCTACCTGACGCAACGCTTCCATGAAATTCCAGGTTTCCTGCGCCCTTCCCCATCCGCGCTCCGGATCGGCCAACCCCGCAAGGGTATAAAGAACAGTGTCGAGATCCGGCGAGATCGACAGGCCGAGATGCTCGAAATCGTCTCCCGTGTTCACCACCACGGTCAGCTGCCCCGCGCCGAGGACACGATAAAGGCCGAGCGCAAGCTTGGCCCCGCCGATGCCGCCGCACAGCGCGATAACTCGTCCGCTGGGTGTTGACGCGCTCATCGGAACAGATCCGTTTGTTTAGGCCGCAGCAGCACCGAGGCCGGCGTGGCCGGGGCGTCCCAGTCAAGCCCGCGCAGAAGCACCGCCGGCTGACCTTCCGCGCCCTGTCCCATCAGCAACGAACCTGCCGCCGCGATCTCGTCCGCAACTGCGATTTCGGTAACGCGCAGCTTGCGGCCAAAGAGATCCGGCTGATCGATCATGTTTCGGATTACAGGCAGTCCTGCTGCACCGAGAGCCACCCCCACAACGCCACAGCGCCAGGGACGGCCAAAACTGTCATTGATCACAATGCCGAGACCGGCGCCGAACTCGCGGTCCAGCCGGGTCTTCAAGGCGGCGGCCGAGGCATCCGGGTCGCGCGGCAGCAGCAGTACCTGCTCATCGTCGCCCGCGACATTTGACTGATCGACACCCGCATTTGCCATGATGAATCCGAGCCGATGCGCGACAATCAGAACGTCGCGCTGTTGCCGTATGACCTCGTCGGATTCTGATAGAATGACCTCGACCAGGCGGGCATCCTTGTTCACCTCCTTGGCGAGCGCGAGCGCGCGCGCCGACGGCGCCACGGTTTTCAGATCGACAAGACGTCCTTCCGCTTTCGACACCACCTTCTGCGCAACAACGAGAACATCTTTATCCTGCGGCTGGATCTGCATGCACCGCAAGGCAGCGATCAGCAGCGCGGCGAGATCATCACCGGGTTTGACCAATGGAAGCCCCGCCAGAGCGGTCAGCGTGAGGCTTCTCGCAATCATCAATGATCACCGGGCTTCGGGCATCGGCAAACCCGTGATGCGAATGCCGGCGCCTGGAATCTTGTAGCGCCGGTTGATTGCAATCAAGACCGAAGTGAGCGCTTCGGCGGCGACGGCATTGGCGAGCACACCGCCATCGACTCCGCGCGTCGCGACGATATCGGCGAGCGCGATCACCTGTTCGCGTACCGCCGCGTCGTCGGCAAATACGAGCACATCGCAATCGGCCCTCTCACCGCCATGCAATTTCTTTGCGCCGACATTATGAAATGCCGCGGCCACTCGCACGCCCGGGCCCAGCATGCGCTGCGCCACCAGCGCCGGGGAGCCGGCGGCCGGCAGCTGCACCACGGAAACCTTGGGCGGCACCAGCGGAACCACGGCATCGACCAGAATCTTGCCGTCCATGACCGGCTTGATTTCCTCAAGCATCCTGTCGTGGTTGGAAAACGGCACGCAGAGCAAGACGATGTCGGCGGACTGCGCCGCGCCGCGATTATCGTCGCCGCGCAGCATCGCGCCGAGGTGCGATGCGAGAGCTTCGGCGGCTTGCTCAGCTTTGTCTTTGGCGCGCGAGCCGATCACCACGGAATATCCGGCGGCGGCCAGAAGGCGGGCCAGTCCCGAGCCCAGATCACCTGTTCCGCCAATGATGGCGATGGTCGGCTTGTTTTCCATGGCGGCTCGATACCAGAACGATTTTGGCACGATAAGGTACTATTTATAGACACACAATATCATTAACCCGGCCGCGGGTCTGTTCCCGCGACCGGGGCAGAGCGGCGGCGAGGAATGTGATGCAATATGGCCGCCCCAAACCTACCTGCATGATCCGGGTCTGCCTCAGGAAATCTCGATCTCCATCAGCGGCGCGTATTGCTGGCCGCCGTGACTGTCGCTGTCGCGCAGGTCACCCTGGAAGATTGGCCGCGGAATCGAAGCCTTGAAGGCAAGCGCCGGTGGCACCACGAAAAAGCGCACGTCCTCGACCGGAAGGCGGTAGATCGACGCGATCCGCTCGGCCGACAGCGCGCCGCTTTTCAGCACGCGCTCGAAGCTCTCCAGATTGTCGAACATGATGTCGAAGGTCAGTTCGAACGGTCCCGCGTTCTTGCTGCGGATCAGGCTTGCCAAGTCGCCAAGCGTCGTCATGTCAGGCCCCCACCTCGAGCATATCGATCGGGAACATCTCATAAGGATCGTCCGGTTCAACCACATGGTTGACGCAGAAGCGGTAGACCGCGCCGCGTTCGAGATAAGCCGGGCTGTAGATACACGCGACGCCCGTGATGAGTCCGCTCCATTCCGGGATCGGAAGATGCAGCGCCTGATGCCGCGCCATCGAGACGATCGTGGTCGCGACCTCCTGCGTCGGCGCGGTCACCTCGAGCACAAGGCAGAGCTCGTGGCTTGTGACGCTCCTGACCGGCTCGAGCGGTCCCATCGTGCCGTCCTTACCGTAGATCCGCAGGTTGAAAACATAGTTGGCAGCCGTCTCGGCGTCGAACACGTCGGCCACCCTGCCCCTGAGCTTTTCCTCCAGGCGTTCCGACCAGTTATCGATCTGGCGGATAATAAAGGGATCGCGCACGGAGCCGATGACGATGCTCTGGTAGCCGACCCGCTCGGCGCCTTCCAGCTTTACGGTGTAGGTCGCTGCGGGCTCGAACCTGCTGCCGCGCACGCGTACGCGCCGCGCATCGAGCGCCTCATAGCTTGCCTGTGTCAGGTCGAGTGTGCCGCTCGATTCGATCAGCCGAAAAGGATCAGCGTTCTCGTAGAGCGCGTGAGCGGCGACGCTTTGCGGCGTGCAGCGAACCTCGGGATCGAGCGCCTCGACATCGAAATAGCCGTCTCCGAAGGTAACCAGGATCGAATCCGGTGAGGGCCGGGAGACCGCGATGGCGCTGCCGCATTCGAGCAGCTTTGCGGCGTGCCAGGCCAGGCCGGGCGGCACGCCCATCCGGATCGGGAGCCCGGCGAAAATCGCGCAATCGCTGGCGCGTCCGGCAATCACCACGTCCGCGCCCTGATCGAGGGCACGCAAAAACGGCTCCTCGCCCATCATCCCGACAATGCGCTCGGCCCTGTCGATCACGCCTTCATCGAATTCCGGCGCGGGCTTGAGCGGCCGGATGCGGCCCTGGCGGAGGCGGTTCTTCAGATAGACCTTATCCTGTTCGGCATGGATCAGCGCCAGGCGAAAGCGCAGGCCCTCCTCTTGCGCGATTTCGAGGACGATGTCGCGGACGAGTGCCAGATGCGGCTCGCCGCCCGCGGTCCCCGCGGAACCGACCAGCAGCGGCACGCCGGCTTGCCGCGCGGCTTTGAGCATCAACCGCAGATCGCGCTTGACGGCGCGGCCCGGGAAGGCAGGCGTTCCAGTGCCGAGCGGCGCAGGACCCGGATCTGTGGAGCCGGCATCGCAGCCGATAAAATGCGGCCGGCGCGCCATGCCAGCTGCGATTGAGCTTTCCTTGAAGCCCGAGCCGCAGACTCCGGTCGCCGAAACGACGCGGACCTCGAGCCCCGATCGCGCGGGATCGGCGACGGCCGGTTCAAGGGGCTGTTTCGTTTCGAGCACTGACCTATACCTTTACTCTCACAGGAGACGATCTCTTGCTCCGCCGCGACTTGAGCAGTTCGTAAAGCGGCGGCGCAATAAGAACTGCGATCGCAACCGCCAGGATGGTCGCCGAGATCGGCCGGGTCAGAAACACCGTCGGGTCACCCTGGCTGATCGCCAGAGCCCGCCGGAACTGTTGCTCGGCCAGCGGTCCGAGAATCAAGCCGAGGATTGCCGGCGAGACCGGGATGTCGGCGCACCGCATCACATAGCCGAGAAGGCCAAAGATGCAGAGCGTGCCGAGATCGAAAACAGATCCGTGCAGGCTGTACACTCCAAGGCTGGCGAAAACTAGAATGCCGGCAGAGAGATAGGGTCGCGGTATGGCCAGGAGCCGCACCCAGATCCCGGCGAGCGGCAAGTTCAAGACCAGCAGCATGACATTGCCTATATAGAGACTGGCGATCAGTCCCCAGACCAGATTCGGATTGTTCTGGAACAGGAGCGGCCCGGGATGCAGGCCGTATTGCTGAAATGCAACCAGCATGATCGCCGCCGTCGCCGATGTCGGAAGGCCGAGCGTCAGCAGCGGGACGAGGACACCCGTCACAGCCGAATTGTTGGTCGCTTCCGGCCCGGCGACACCCTCGATGGCGCCCTGTCCGAACTCCTCCGGATGCTTTGAGAGTTTCCGTTCCAGCGAATAGGACAGGAAGGTCGGAATCTCCGCTCCGCCCGCCGGCAAAGCTCCAAAGGGAAAGCCAATGAACGAACCGCGCAGCCACGGCTTCCAGGATCTGCGCCATTCCTCCCTTGTCATCCAGATCCGGCCGGAGATAGGGACAATCTCGTCGGCGAGAAGACTTTTGCGCGAGACCACAAACAGGGCTTCAGCCACGGCAAAAAGGCCGACGGCGAGGATCACCACCTCGATGCCGTCGAGCAGCTGCGGAAAGTCCAGTGCAAGCCGCGCCTGCCCGGTCTGCATGTCGATGCCGACGAGCCCGACCGTCAGGCCAAGGAACAAGCTCGCGAGCCCGCGCAGCAGCGAGGTGCCGAGCACCGCAGAGACGGTGGTGAAGGCGAGGATCATCAGCGAAAAATAATCGGCGGGGCCGAACTTGAGCGCGAAGCTCACGACAGTCGGCGCGAACAGCGCGAGGGCGAAGGTCGCCAAAGTGCCGGCGACGAAGGAGCCGATGGCGGCGGTCGCCAAAGCAGCCGCGCCGCGTCCGCGCTTTGCCATCCGGTTTCCCTCGATGGCGGTGACGACGGAGGAGTTCTCACCGGGCGTATTAAGCAGGATCGAGGTCGTCGAGCTGCCGTACATGGCGCCGTAATAGATGCCGCCGAACATGATGAAGGCACCGACGGGATCGAGCTTCCCGGTGAGCGGAAGCAGCATTGCAACAGTGAGCGCCGGGCCGATCCCCGGCAACACGCCAACCGCCGTTCCCAGCGTCACGCCGATCAGCGCCCACAGGAGATTGATCGGGGTGAGCGCAACGGAAAAACCATGCAGGAGCCCGCCGATCACGTCCATCAACGCGCACCCCAGAGCGTTCCACCCGGCAGCGACAAGCCCAGGGTGTAGGTGAAGATGATGAAGATGACGGTGGAGAATAAGGCTCCGACAGCCAGGTCGAAGAATAAACGCCGGCTGCCGAAAGCCCAGGTCGTGAGCGCGAACATGAGCGTGGAAGCGATCACAAAACCGAGTGGCGCAATCAACGCCGCGTTCACGACGAGTCCCGATCCGACGAGTCCAACACTGGACATATGCCGCCAAAACTCTCGCCGGGTGGGACCAGTCCCGGTTGTCTCCGCCCAGTTGACGGACCAGGAGCCCTTCAGCGCGCTGCGCGCGAGCAGAGCTCCAATCGCAATCAGCCCCGCGCCGACGGCGTAAGGAAAGACCTGCGGCCCCACCCTGGCGTAGGCCGTTTGTTCGACACCGATGGAATAACCCTGATGCAGCACGAACAGGCCGAGCCCGACCAGGGCAAGCGCGACGAGGAGCGCGCTTGCAGATCGGGTCCCGGAGCGACGCCCGTCCATGTGGCGAGTTAGATCCGCCACGTCGCGTTACCTGGCGCTCGTCACTTCACCAGCCCGAGTTGGGTGAGAATCTCGGTTACGCGTTTGGTCTCCGTCTCGATGTAGCTCTTGAAGGCATCGCCCGCGAGATACTCGTCATTCCAGCCGTTGGTCTTGAGCAGATCCTTCCAGCTTTTCGATTTGACCACTTTGTCGGTGAGGTCGAGATAAGCCTGCCGCTGCGCCGGGGTGAGTCCGGGAGGCGCGGCGATGCCGCGCCAGTTCGACAAGGTGGTGTCGACGCCCTGCTCTTTCAGCGTGGGGATGTCGATACCCGGAACGCGCGCCGCGGCCGAGATCGCCAGCGCGCGGACGGTACCGGCCTTGATCTGATCTGCGAGTTCGCTGAAGCCGCCGAGGCCGGCCGTGACCTGGCCGCCAATAATTGCGGCGAGCGCGTCGCCCCCGCCGGAGAAAGCGACATAGTTCACCTGCTTCGGATCGACCCCGACTGCCTTGGCGATCGAGCCAGCGAGGATGTGGTCAGTGCCGCCGGCGGAGCCGCCAGCCCAGGACACGGCGCCCGGGTTCTGCTTCAGCTTGGCGGTGAGATCAGCCAAGGACTTTATCGGCGAATCTTTCGGCACGACGACGACGGAATATTCGCTGATCAGCCGGGCGACCGGCGTTACGTCGGCGAGGGTCACCTTCGACTTATTGGTCGCGAACGAGGCGACCATCCCAAAGCCGCCGACGATCATTGCGCTGTCGCTGCCGGAGCGGGTGCGGATGAACTGCGCAAGGCCGATTGCGCCGCCCGCGCCGCCGACATTTACGATGGTCGCCGAGCCGAGCTTCTCCTGTTCCAGGGCTTGCTCGAAAGCCCGAGCGGTGCGGTCGTATCCCCCGCCCGGCGCCGCAGGGGCCATGATTTCGATATCGGCCGCGCCTGCCGGAACGCCCGCCGTCGCAAGGCCCGCGAGCAGGCATCCGACCACAGCCGTTCTCATTCCTACTTTTAGCGACATTATTGTCATGAGTTCCTCCCTCTCGTCCGGCTCCCGGCCGGTTATGATTTGCCGACGAACTTATCCTCGATCGCGTCGAGTATCTTCGAACCCATGAGTTCGTTCAATTCCTTGAACGATACCAAAAGGTCGGGACGGAAAGTCGGCTGGTCGGCATTTATCGTCGGGGCGAAGGCCTCGAGCGCGTTCATCATGCCGCGCAATGCCGCGGTCGACAGCATGCGGGCGTAGGACACGGTTGCGGCGCCGAGCGCCTGCAATTGCTTGGGCGTCAGAAGCGGCGTGGTGCCGCGTTCCATCAGGCCGAGCCCCATGTTGACAGCAAGCGGCTTGCTGACATTTTGTGCCACCGTGCGGATGTCCTCCACGGACATGAGCGCGTCGGCAAACAGGATGTCCGCGCCGGCCTCGGCATATCTATTGAGGCGGTCGATGACCTCGGGAATCCCGTCGGTGGCGGCCGCATCGGTGCGCGCCCGGATCATGAAATCGGGATCGCGCCTGGCATCGACGGCGGACTTCACCTTTTCCACCATCTCCTGCACAGGAATGACGCGTTTGCCCTGCAGGTGACCGCAGCGCTTTGGCCAGACCTGATCCTCGATCGAGATCGCCGCGAGCCCCGCCTTTTCGAATGCGCGAGTCACGAAATGCACATTGAGCGCATTGCCGTAGCCGGTGTCTGCATCAGCCAGCAGCGGGATGCCCGAACAGTCGGCGAGCGCGCTGCAGGCACGAAGATTTTCGTCGAAAGTCAGGATGCCGCGATCTGCCCAGCCGAGCAGATTCTCCGAAATACCGGCGCCGCTGATCGCTGCTGCCTTATAGCCTGCGCGCTCGACGAGGCGCACGCTGAAGCCATTGAACACGCCCGGCAGGACCAGAATCTCCGGGGCCTCTACCATCCGGCGGAACGCGCGTCGGTCGGTCATCTATCCCTCATTCCGGATTACAGCGCCCGACACATAGGCGGGCGCAGGCAGATCGGCTATATCGCAGCCGGCAATTTGGTGGTCTCCCAGCGCCAGCTTGTCAACCGTGGGTAATACGTTTCAAGCTATCTAAAGCCCGCTCGTGCTTTGTTGGCGAGTTGCCGCACGGCAGGCGATTCAAGGACCAACAGGAGAACCGATGAGCGACCACGCCACAGTCGATAACCTCCATACGCGTCGGATCGCCGAATTCGTCTCCGGTCTCACCTACGATGCCGTTCCGTTGGAAGTCCGCGAGCGGATCAAGCTGCTCATTCTCGATTCGCTCGGCTGCGCCATCTATGGGGCGCATACACCCTGGTGCGAAATCCTTCGCGGAACGCTGTCGGAGGTCGATCAGACCCGAACCACTTCGCTGTGGGGCACCAAGGCAAAGCTGTCGTCGCCGCATGCCGCCCTGGTGAATGGGACTGCCGTGCAGGGTTTCGAACTCGACGATGTGCATCGCCACGGCGTGCTGCACGTCGGCGCGGTGACGCTGCCGGCGCTGATCGCGGTGGCGGAAAATCATGCGCAGCTCTCCGGACGTGAATTTCTCGCCGCCGCTGTCGCGGGCTACGAGATTGGACCGCGCGTCGGCATTTGCATGGGACAGGAGCATATCGGCCAGGGATGGCATTCCGGCGCCACCCTCGGCGTGTTCTCGGCTGCGGCCGGCGCCGCACGCGGGCTCAAGCTCGATCCGGAGCGCACGGTTCATGCCCTCGGCA
>DASSPI010000039.1:0-2852 GCA_035699705.1 Xanthobacteraceae bacterium | reverse complement strand
AGGGAACGAAAAACGGCACGGCGTGCTAATCCCCCGCCGACAGCGGCCGCGCCACATGTTCCAAGGCGCGCCGCTCGGCCGCGATGCCGTAAAGCAGCGCAACCAGCGCGGCCGCAATCATCAGCGCGGCCGCGAACAGGTAGCCGTAGAAGACGTTGAAGCGCGAGCCGGTGCCGATCAGCGTGCCGAACAGCCAGGGCGCGGCCACCCCGCCCACGCCGGTGCCGACCGAATAGAAGAAGGCGATGGCAAGCGCGCGGGTCTCCAGCGGAAAAATCTCGCTCACCGTGAGATAGGCGGCGCTGGCGGCGGGCGAGGCGAAGAAGAAGATCAGCGTCCACATCAGCGTGAGCGTCACCGCGGTCAGCATGTCCTCGGCAAACAGCCAGCCGGTAACAAGCAGCAGCAGTGCGGAGGCGAGATAGGTCGCCGCGATCATCTGCCGCCGGCCCACGGTATCGAAATAATGTCCGAGGAGGACCACGCCGAGAAAATTTCCAACCGCGAAAGGCAAGAGATAAAGTCCGGTCTGCGCCGACGGCACCGCGTAGAACTGCGTCAGCACCAGCGCATAAGTGAAGAAGATCGCGTTGTAAAGAAAAGCCTGTGCGATCATCAGCGCCAGTCCGAGCATGGCACGGCGGCGGTATTCTCCGAGCGCCGCGCGCAGGATCAGTCCGAAGCCGAAATGCCGGCGGGGATGCAGCGTAATGGCATGGGCTTCGTCCGGCGCGGGCAGCGGACCGCATTGCGCTTCCACCCGGCGCTCGATCTCCTCCATCGTCACTTCGGCCCGATCGGAGCGCCCGTGGGTGACCTCCCAGCGCAGGCTTTCCGGCACATGCCGGCGCACCAGGAGAATGAACAGGCTCAGCAGCGCGCCGACGAAGAAACCGACGCGCCAGCCCAGATCGACGTCGAACAGGTACGGGTCGAGGAACACGACGGTTGAAACCGCGCCGAGCGCTGCCCCGACCCAATAGGAGCCGTTGATATAGAGCGCGATACGCCCGCGCAGCCGCGCCGGCACCAATTCATCGATGGCGGAATTGATCGCGGCATATTCGCCGCCGATTCCCGCGCCGGTCAGCATGCGAAAGGCGATGAAGCTCCACAAATCCCAGGCGAAGGCGGTGAGCAGCGCGCCGACCAGATAGACCGACAACGTGACGAAGAAGAACAGCCTTCGCCCATAGCGGTCGGTGAGATAGCCGAAGACGAGCGAGCCGCTCACCGCCCCGATGAGATAACAGGTGGCGGCGAAGCCCACTTCGGCCGGCGTGAAGCCGAGCGTGCGCTGGTCCTGCAGCACGCCGCTGACCGCTCCGACCAGCGTGACCTCCAGCCCGTCAAGAATCCAGGTGATGCCGAGCGCCAGCACCAGCATCAGATGGAAGCGGCTCCATGGCAGGCGATCGAGCCGCGCCGGAATCAACGTACGGATGCGAGAGGGCGGTTTGGCTTCTGGGAAAGGGGCGGCGTCCAACGGCGGCTCCCGAAACGTCGGGCTCAGCGCGCGATCAGCAAAAATGGGTACCGGTTTTGCGGCCGATCGCGCGCTAACTTGATCAATTGGCGCATAATCTTCTCGGCGAACCGGTTTCCACTTCGCCGGATCATGCGCCAGCGTCAACGGCAGCGCGGCTCATGGGTTCCCTGCCCGTGCAGCCAGCCCGTAGCAAACTTACGCGGCGAGATTGCCGGTGCTGGGCATTCGCAGGCCCACGCTGGTGCCGAGCGGAGTCGAGTCGAAGCGAATGCTCGCGCCAAGCTGCGCCACGAGCGAGCGCACCACGCGAAGTCCCAACCCACCATCGACCATGGGATCGAAGCCTTCCGGCAGTCCGATCCCGTCGTCGGAGATTTCGATCATCAGGTCCCCGGCTGCTTGCCGGCACGCGACCTCGATCTGCACCGGAAGGCCGGTTGGATGGGCATATTTCACCGCGTTGGTGATCAGCTCGCTTGCCAGCAAGCCGAGGGTGAGCACCTGGTCCGGCGGCAGCACACAAGTATCCGCGGTGCGATAGGAGACATGCACGCGTGCATCGGGCGACAGCGACTTTGTCAGAGAGCCGCAGAGTTCGCGCAGGTAGCCCCCGACGTCCACCAGCGCATTCTGATAGGACTGCGACAGCATGCGGTGCAGCTGCGCCACCGTCTCCACCCGGGCGGCAACGTCGTCGAGCAGGACGCGAACTTCCGCGCGATCGATCTTTCCCGTTTGCTGGCTGACCGTGCGGGCGCGCAGGCGCAACAGACCGACGATCAGGCCGAGATTGTTCGCGATGCGATGGTCCGCCTCGTGGTCCAGAACCCTGTGGTCCAGAACCCTGTGGTCCCGCGCGACAATTATCTCGTTCGTCGATCCGTGGAGGAAGGCCATGGCAGCTGCTTTCTCGTGGTGCGAAAGCACTGCGCGCCTTTTCAACGGCCCGGTCAAGTCACAGCTATATTACTAACTCATTGTAATGAAAGGCTTTTCATTAGCCAAAGCCCCTCTTGGAGGACGCTTGGCAAAAAAAGTGCAATGAGTAAGGAACTATATATGCTGTTTCTGCTTAGTATGGGCAAATAACCCATTTGACGTATGAGTTACCCATAGGAAGTTCAGGCTAATCAGGGGCCGACCATGAAACTGACTCGAGGTGAACGCCTGCAGATCATGCTCACTGATGGTGAGTTGAAGGCGCTGGACGACTGGCGCTTTACCCGCCGCATGCCGAGCCGGGCCGCAGCCGTGCGCGAACTGCTCAAGCGCGGCCTTGCCGCCGAGGGCGTCGTGATCATGGATGGACGGTCCAAATCCGAGGAATTCGGCATCACCGAGCGCAATGCGACGACATCCAAAG
>DASSPI010000038.1:0-25782 GCA_035699705.1 Xanthobacteraceae bacterium | reverse complement strand
ACGAGGCCGACGACGAGCGGCTTCCTGGCGGCCTCGAGCGCCGGCGGCACGGGCACATTCGGCACGAGAGGGATGTTCGCGGTCTTCAAGCCCCGGTTTGCGAGATAGATCGAAGTCGGCGTCTTCGAAGTGCGGGAGACGCCGACCAGCACGACCTCCGCGTTCTCAAGATCGTCGGTGTGCTGCCCGTCGTCATGCAGCATCGTGTAGTTGAGCGCATCGATGCGCTTGAAGTATTCGGCATTGAGCGTGTGCTGGGCGCCCACCCGATGGCTGGTCTCGGCGCCGAGATAGGACTGCAGCAGCGCCAGCACCGGCCCGAGGATCGACAAGCAGGGGACGCTGAGTTCGCGGCAGTGATCCTCGAGCCGCTTGGCGAGATCGTCCTCCACCAGCGTGTAGAGCACGATGCCGGGCGCTTCCTCGATTTCGGCGAGCACGCGGTCGAGCTGCTTCTGGGTCCGCACCAAGGGATAGGCGTGCTCGACCGGCAGCATCTTGGTGTACTGCGCCGTCGCCGCGCGCGCGACCGTCGTCAACGTCTCGCCGGTGGCATCCGAAACGAGATGCAGATGAAAATAGCTGCCGGTTCGATGGGGCATGAAACGGGAAAGCCTGTGAATTCATCGAGAGCCACTGGGGAGAAGGCCATGCCATGGGGGCGAGCGCAAGCGCAAGACGCACAGGCGGCAGTTAGCCGTCCACATTCCTGCCTTAGTGAATGAATTGCCGTACAGATAAAGAGCCCTGTGGTGAGATGTGGACTGCCGTCGTGTCACTTGACCGGAGCGCAAAGAAACGGGCCTATTTCCAGCGCAGATCACATCCGGGCTTCTGATGCCGAAATGTGGAAACGAACCGGTATTGTGCAAACGATGTGGATCGATTGTGGATCACGAGTCGTGAGTCCAAATCACGCCCTAACTACAACTACCACTAAGAATCTTTAAGTTATCTTGGTAAGCCTGCTCGATAGGTCCTGCGCGTGAATCAGCCCATACTCGACGTGCTCAACGGTGAGTCGCGGAGGCCGCCACCGATATGGATGATGCGTCAGGCTGGACGTTACTTGCCGGAATATCGCGCGCTGCGCGAAAAGGCCGGAAGTTTCCTCGATCTCATGTTCAATCCCGAACTTGCTGCCGACGTGACGCTGCAGCCGGTGCGGCGGTTCGAATTCGATGCTGCGATTTTGTTCTCGGACATTCTGGTGGTGCCGCATGCGCTCGGCCAGACGGTGACGTTTGCCGCCGGCGAAGGCCCGCTGCTCGATCCGATCAAGGATCGCACCGATTTCGAACGGCTGACGTCGGAGATCGATCACAACGCGCTGGCGCCGGTCTACGAGACGATCCGCCGTGTGAAGGCGGATTTGCCGGCGTCCGTGACTTTACTCGGCTTTTGCGGCGCGCCGTGGACGGTCGCGACCTATATGGTCGCCGGCCGTGGAACGCCGGACCAAGCGCCGGCGCGGATGTTCGCCTACCGCGATGCCGCGGCTTTCGACGTGCTGATGGACGTGCTGGTCGAGGCCTCCGCGAGCTATCTGGTGCGGCAGCTGCAGGCCGGTGCCGACGCGGTGCAGATCTTCGATACCTGGGCGGGGGTGCTTTCGCCGGAGCAATTCGCGCGCTGGTGCATCGCGCCGACCCGGCGCATCGTCACCATGGTGCGGATGCAGGTGCCGAATGCGAAGATCATCGGGTTTCCACGCGGCGCCGGCAGTCAACTGCCGCGCTATGTCGCGGAGACGGGTGTCGACGCGGCCGGGCTCGACTGGATGATCGACCGGGATTTTGCGCGCGAGCGGGTGCAGAGCGTCGTGCCGGTGCAGGGCAATCTCGATCCGCTGGCGCTGCTGGCCGGCGGAACGGCGTTGGATCGAGCGATCGATGCGGTGATGGAAGCGTTCGCCGACGGCCCGTTCATCTTCAACCTCGGCCACGGCATCCTGCCGGAGACGCCGATCGCGCATGTGGAACAGATGGTCAAGCGGGTCCGCGGCTCTTGACCGACTCGCAAAAGCGCGCGTTCACTTGCGCGCATGGAGCAGAGAGTTCAACCGTCAAAACCATGGCTCGGCGCCGCGATCGCGCTCGTGATCACGGCGGCGCTGCTCGCCGTGCTTCTCTTCTGGCGTCCGAGCACGCTCTACCTCTGGCTCGAGGCGCTGCATGTAATCGCGGTGATCGCCTGGATGGCCGGCATGCTCTATCTGCCGCGGCTGTTCGTCTATCACTGCGAGGCGGAGCCCGGCTCGCAGCAATCCGAGACCTTCAAGGTGATGGAGCGCCGGCTCTTGCGCGCGATCATCAATCCCGCGATGGTCGCGACCTGGGTGCTCGGCCTGTGGCTCGCCTGGGACGCGGGGCTTTATCGCGCCGGCTGGCTGCACGCAAAATTCGCGCTGGTGGTCGCGATGTCCGCCGTGCACGGCATGTTCGTGCGTTACGTCCGCGACTTTGCCGCCGACCGCAACCGGCACACCCAGCGCTTCTACCGAATCATCAACGAAGTCCCGACCCTGCTGATGATCGGCATCGTCATCCTGGTGGTGGTGAAGCCGTTCTAGCGCCCGTGCCGGGCGAACGTGGCGCCGGGCTCCACAACAAACACCGGCGATGGGTAAATCGATTGGATATCTCATAAATTTCATTGTTGTATCAAAAGGTTAAATAGGGCATGCCGACGATGACTGCTGGCCCTGACCGCGGCCCCAGCCCCGGCCCCGATATGTCGGCTCTTGCGGAAAGCACACTCTTTTCATATGTTTGCGCTATCTCCCTGAACGCAGGCTGATGCAGCGGATTACCGGCCCCGTGGATTCGGACGGTCGCTACATCGGGCAAACGCCCTAAGAAGCCTCGCCCCAGACCTGCGAACTCCCCTCCTCTCTCGCGTCGATCGATCGAACGTTCGTTCCCGGCGACGCCACTTCAAGGCATACCCGTATGCGGGAAATGAAACTCCAAGACCTCAAGGCCAAAACTCCGGCCGAGCTCCTCGCCTTTGCAGAAGAACACCAGGTCGAAAACGCCTCGACCATGCGCAAGCAGGAGCTGATGTTCGCCATCCTCAAACAGCTCGCCACCAAGGAAGTCGACATCATCGGCGAAGGCGTCGTCGAGGTGCTGTCCGACGGCTTCGGCTTCCTGCGCTCACCGGAAGCGAACTACCTGCCCGGCCCCGACGACATCTACGTCTCACCCTCGCAGATCCGCCGCTTCGGCCTGCGCACCGGCGACACCATCGACGGCCATATCCGCTCGCCGAAGGAAGGCGAGCGCTATTTCGCGCTGCTCAAGGTCAATACCATCAACTTCGAAGACCCCGAGAAGGCGCGCCACAAGATCAACTTCGACAACCTCACCCCGCTCTATCCCGACGAGCGGCTGCGCATGGAGATCGAAGATCCCACGCGCAAGGACCTCTCCGCCCGCGTCATCGACATCGTCTCGCCGATCGGCAAGGGCCAGCGCGCGCTGATCGTCTCGCCGCCGCGCACCGGCAAGACCGTGCTGCTGCAGAACATCGCGCATTCCATCTCGGCCAATCATCCGGAATGCTTCCTGATCGTGCTGCTGATCGACGAGCGGCCGGAGGAAGTGACCGACATGCAGCGCTCGGTGAAGGGCGAGGTGGTGTCCTCCACCTTCGACGAGCCGGCCTCGCGTCACGTGGCGGTGGCGGAAATGGTGATCGAAAAGGCCAAGCGCCTGGTCGAGCACGGCCGCGACGTGGTGATACTGCTCGATTCGATCACCCGCCTCGGCCGCGCCTACAACACGGTGGTGCCGTCCTCCGGCAAGGTGCTTACCGGCGGCGTCGACGCCAACGCCTTGCAGCGGCCGAAGCGCTTCTTCGGCGCCGCGCGCAATATCGAGGAAGGCGGCTCGCTCACCATCATCGCCACCGCGCTGATCGATACCGGCAGCCGCATGGACGAAGTGATTTTCGAAGAGTTCAAAGGCACCGGCAACTCGGAAATCATCCTCGACCGCAAGGTGGCCGACAAGCGCACCTTCCCGGCGATCGACATCACCCGTTCCGGCACCCGCAAGGAGGAGCTGCTCACCGATCCGCAGCAGCTCAAGAAGATGTACGTCCTGCGCCGCATCCTCAATCCGATGGGCACGATGGACGCCATCGACTTCCTGCTCGACAAGTTCCGCAACACCAAGAACAACGCGGAATTCTTCGAGTCGATGAACACCTGATCTCCGTCATTTGACGGCATTGCAAAGAGCCGGGCCCTGCCCGGCTCTTTGTTTTTGGCCAGCGCTACGCTAACCTTGCCGCCAATCCGGATTAACCGGAAATGATGGGAGGCGGCGTCGATGAAAATCCATAAAACTTCGATCATTGCGATAGCGGTAGCCGGCGGCCTGTGCGCCAGCCTGGCGGTTGCGCAGGAATTGGCGACCTATCCGATCCTGGGCGGCGCCAAGGAAAAGCAGCCGGGCTACGGCGAGATCGAGAATTTCACCATCCTCGGTTACAGCGACCTCGACGGCTGGGATCGTCCGACCGAGATCAGGGTCAGCCCCGACGGCAAATACGCCTTCATGGCGAGCAACCCGCCGCCGGTGGACGGCAAGAACAACGGCGGCACCATCGCCGACGTCAGCGATCCCAAAAACATCAAGGTGGTCGCGCGTGTCACCAACGGACCGACCGAGCACAGCCAGTATATCGACCTGGTCGGCAACACGCTGGTGATCAACCAGGAGCAGATGCGCGTGCGCGACCGCGCCTTGCGCGGCAAAGGCACCTTCAATCCCGGCATTCGCCTGTTCGACGTCAGCGATCCCAGCAAGCCGGTGGAGAAATCCTATTTCAAGAGCGACGAGCCGGGCGAAGGCCGCGAAGGCGTGCATGGCTTCTGGACGCAGGACCATCCCACGGCCGGAAAGCTTGCTTTCCTGGCCGCGACCAAGGACGGCTATTTCGGCAACATTCTTTTGATCGTGGACATCAACGACGCGGCGAATCCGAAGGAAGTCGCGCGCTGGTGGTATCCCGGCACGTGCATCGAATGCGGCGAAAAGCCCGGACCCAACTGGATCAAGAACGACAATGGCGGGCGCATGGGCCTGCCCAACATTCTGGTCTCGTTGCACGACGTCACCACTTACAAAAACCGCGCCTATCTTTCCTACCGCGACCAGGGCGTGGTGATCCTCGACATCACCGACATCAAGAAGCCGACCTTCATCAGCCAGATCAAATGGACGCCGCCGGTGGAGGCCAATACCCACAGCGTCGGCGTGGTCGTGCCGAAGAACGGCGATCTGCCCGAGCTGCTGGTGGTCACCGACGAGATCAACCGCATCTGCCCGTGGGGCTATATGCATATCCTCGACGTGCGGGACGAAAAGCATCCCAACAAGATCTCCACCTTCCGCCTGCCGCTGAACAAATTCTGCCCGCCGGACCGCCCCGGCCGCGATTTCGGGGTGCATGACGTCGACCGCATGATCCGCGGCAACATCGTCTTCAGCTCCTGGCAGCAGTCGGGCTTCTGGGCGATCGACATCTCCGATCCTTATGCGCCGAAGGCGGTCGGCCATTTCGTGCCGCCGCCGTTCACGCGCGGCGGGCTGGACTATTCCACCGCGGACGACGTCTTCGTGCATGACAATGGGCTGATCTATTTCACCTCCAATGAGCCCGGTGGCGGCCTCTGGATCATGAAGTATACGCCCGGCGTCAAAGGCAAGGTGACGTGGAACGCCGACCAGAAGAGCGTCAGCGTCACCAACGAGACCGCCGCGCGTTGAAGGTGGGGGGCGAAAGCGGACCCCCACCCCGACCCTCCCCCTTGCAGGGGGAGGGAGTAGCGGGCCTCCCGCCCGCGCGCCGCGTTCTTCTCTTGGCTTTGATGGTCCTCCCTTTCATTCCGGCATTGGCGCAGGCGCAAGAAATCCGCCGCTTCGATCTGGCGCTGAAGGCGGGCGAGCTGCCGAAAGGCCAGCGCACCATCAAGGTAACGCAAGGCGAGTCGGTCGAATTGCGCTGGACAAGCGATCAGCCGGTCCGCCTGCATCTTCACGGCTATGATATCGAGGTGGCGGTGAAGCCCGGCGAGCCGGCGGTGACCGCGCTGAGAGCGCGCATCGCCGGCCGCTTCCCGGTTGAAAAGCTGCAGGACAAAGCGGGCGGGCATCATCACGGCGGCAGACTGCTCTATTTGGAAGTGCATCCCTGATCGGCATGAATGAAGCGCAGGAACCATCCCGCCCATCCCCGCCCCGATCAAATCGGGGGCGGGAATGAGCGGAGTTTGCTGATGCTTTGCCGCATACTGTTCGCTGGTTCGGCTCTTCTCGCCGGGGGCACGGCGGCGCAGGCGCATGCCTATGGCGAACGTTACGACCTGCCGGTGCCGCTCTGGATGAACGTGGCCGGCGGCAGTGCGGTGGTCGTCCTGTCCTTCGTCATGGCCGCCTGGTTTCTGCAACCGCAGAAGGAAACGCGCGCCCCGCGCCCTAATCTTCTGGTGGTGCCGGCGGGCCGGCTGCTCGGCAGCGCGCCCGTGCTGGTTGCCGTGAAAATTCTTTCGGTGTTCCTTTTCATCGTCGCGCTGCTGGCCGGCTTTGTCGGCCTGCCGGATTATTCCCGCAATGCCGCGCCGACCATCTTCTGGGTCATCGGCTGGGTCGGCCTGGCCTTCGCGTCGGTGCTGTTCGGCAATATCTGGCTGCTGGTGAATCCCTGGCTCATCCTGTTCGACTGGGCTGACGCCCTCTGGCGCAGGCTGACCGGCCGGCACCTTTCCTTCGCGCTTCGCTACCCGCGCCGTCTCGGCGTGTTGCCGGGAATCCTGATGATTGTCGGATTCACCTGGTTCATGCTGGCCTCCGGCTTCGCCGGAGATTCACGATCGCTCGCCTGCGTTGCCGCCGTCTATTCGGCCGTGACCTGGATCGGCATGCTTGTTTTCGGCGCGCCGGCCTGGCTCGCGCATGGCGAGGCTTTCACGCTTCTGTTCGGCGTGCTCGCCCGCTTTTCGCCGACGGCGCTGCGGGTTGCCGATCGCGCGATCTGCGCGCGGTCCGATTGCCCGCCGGACGAGAATGGCGAATGCACCGATTGCGCGGAGGCCTTCCTGCTGGCGCCGCCGCAAAAGCGTGCAATCACGCTGCGGGCCTATGGGATCGGGCTGATCGTCCAGCACCCCTTGCCGCTGTCGATGATCGTCGTGGTGCTGATGGTGCTCGCGCTGGTCGCCTTTGAAGGCTTCATGGATACCGCGCAATGGATCGAGCTGATGGTTTTTCTCGGCGAGATCGAGGAGTCCGACGGCATCCATGCCCCGGTGAAGACCACGCTGAGTTTCCTGGCTGCCACGGGCATCCTGTTCGGACTGTTTTTCGTCGTGAGCGCCCTGATGCGCATGATCGGCTATGCCGGCGCGGCGCCGAAATACGGCACGCTGCAGATCATGGGCCTGTTCGTGCTCTCGCTCGTCCCGATCTCGGTCGCCTACCACGTCGCGCATTACCTCTACTGGTTCCATACCCAGATCCAGTTCGTGGTGCCGGCGGCGTCCGATCCTTTCGCCTTCGGGTGGGATCTGTTTGGCGGACGCAACTTCGTGCCCGACCGCGCCGCCATTCCGCTCAAGGTGATCTGGCACACCGCGATCGTCGCGATCGTGATCGGGCATGTGATTGCGGTCTATGTGGCGCACCGCGTGGCGCTCGACGTCTTCAGCACGCGCCGGGCGGCGCTGCTCAGCCAGATCCCGATGCTGTTGCTGATGGTCGGCTATACGATGACCAGCCTGTGGATGCTGGCGCAGCCGATCATGGGCTGAGCGGCCGGGCTTATCGCCACGCAACGGCTTTGCTACTCTGGCGGGAAGCGCCGGGTCGAGGGAGGCACTGATGCGGGCGACGCGATTGTTGCTGACGATTGCTTTTGTTGTTGCCGGCTGGGCCGTGCCGGCCATGGCGCAAGGCGACGCCGGCCCCGACCGCATGACCATGCAGAAGATCGCGGAAGACGTTTACTTCCTCGAAAACTCGCGCGGCTCCAGCAACGCGGTTTTTGTGGTCACGCAGGACGGCGTGCTGGTGTTCGATGCGGACCTGCGCACCGCCGATCAGGTGCTGGCTGCGATCCGTAAAACCACCGACAAGAAGGTGCGCTACATCGTGACTTCGCATTCGGCGGGCGACCATGCCACCGGCATGTGGGCCTATCGCGAGGACAAGCCGACCTATATCGCCACGCGCAAGCAGATGCGCGATCTCTACATGCAGGAAGGCGCCGAGTTCGCCAACCGCAAGGCCTCGACCCGGCCGCAGGACGCGCCCTACAAGAATGCCGAGCTGGTGCTGCCCGACATCGCCTTTGAAGGCGCGATGACGCTGCGCTTCGGCGGGCTCACCTTCCAGATCACCGAGGAAGGCAGCGCGCATTCCACCAGCGACGTGACCGTTTACATCCCGCAGCGGCGCGTATTCCTCACCGGCGATCTGCTCGACACCGAAATCCATCCGGGCCAGGGCGAATCCGCCGGCGTGTTCTTCTCCAATGTGAAGAACTGGATCATTCTGCTCGACAACATCATCGCCCGCCGCTTGCCGGTGGATACCTATGTGCCCGGGCATGGACCGGTGCATGTCGGCCGCGGCGTGGCGGATCTGGAGGAGCAGAAGAAATACTTCGTCACGCTGCGCGACGAGGTCTCAAAGATGATCGTTGCCGGCAAGAGTGTTGAGCAGGTGCAGGCCGAGTTCAAGCTGCCGGCTGAGTTCGCCCATTACAAGCGGCCTCCGCGGCTGAAGGCCTTCCTCAATCTGTTTTATCACCAGCTCGTCGAGCAGGGGTTCTGACGGCGGCTACTGCCCGCCCTCGAGGAAGGGCTTGATCCGGTCGACCACCGACGCCGGCGTCTTGAAAATATCCTCGACCACGGCCTGGATTTCCACCCCGCGCGTCGGATCAAGATCAAGCTTGCGCTTGGCGGCATCGGCGCGGAATTCCGCGTCGGCCATGGTGTCGTCGAACGCCTTGCGCAGGATCGCAACGGTCTGCGCCGGCACGCCTTCCGGGACCACCCAAGGCCGCCCGACCTCTTGCGCGCTGAACACGAGCCGCATCGCGGCCTGATCCTCCGGCGTTTTGGCCAGCTCCAGCACCAGCGGCACGTTCGGCAATTCCGGATGTTTGCGCAGCGCGAATTGCGCCAGCACTTGGAGCTTTCCGTCGCGCAGCGCCGCCGCCTGGGTGGCCTTGATGCTCGCCCAGGTGATGCCGATGACGCCGTCGACCTCACCGCGTTCCATCGCCAGCATGCCCTGCGCGGTGCCTTGGTAGCCGTGCACGACTTTGAACTTGGTGTTCAGGATCGCATTGGTGATCACCGGGTAGGTGCTGGTCGAGCCACCCGTGCCGGCAACCGGAATTTCGGTTTTCTGCGTGTCCGCCATCACCTTCACGGGCGAGTCGCTGCGCACGAGCCCGATGTGGAATTCGCGCAGCGTCGAGCCGATCCAGTTCATCTTGCGCGGGTCGAACTTCGCCTGATCGGGCTTGAGCAGCGGCAGCGTCGTCATCGCGGCGTTGACCGCGCCGAGCACCATGCCGTCCCTTGGCGCGACATTGGCGATATGATTCATTGCCACCAGCGAGCCGGCGCCCGGCATATTCTGCACCACGATCTGCGGATTGCCGGGGATATGCCGGCGCATGTGATCCGAGACCAGGCGGGCATAGGCGTCGTAGCCGCCGCCCGGCGCCGAGCCGACGATGACCCGGATCGTCTTGTCTTTGAAAAACGGTTCCTGGGCTTCCGCCGGTTGGGCCAAAGCGGGCAAAACGCCGACGACAATCAATAATGCGCGCCAAGTCTTGAGCGCAGAACTGCCGGTCGCAGATTTCATATTGACCTCCCTCTTTTTGTTTCGTCTTACGGCACGAGGACGCGTCCCCCATTCATAGCCACGGCCTGGCCGGTCATGTAAGCGGCGTCGGAGCTCGCCAGGAAAGCGGCGAGCCCGGCCATGTCCTCGGGATAGCCGACGCGCCCGAGCGGGATTTCTTTTCGTCCGCGCTCGGCCAGCTCTTGCGGCGTGGTATTTTCCAAAGGCTGGGCGGTCATCGACACGCCGGGAATGATGGCATTGACCCGCACGTTCTGCGGCGCCCATTCCAGCGCCAGGCTTTTGGTCAGCGAGAGGATCGCGGCCTTGCTGCAGGCATAATTGGCGCCCCTCGGCGCGCCTTCGACGGCGCGGCCGGAGGCGATGTTGATCACCACGCCGCGCTTTTGCTTCAGCATATGCGGACCGAAGGCGCGCACGATCAAAAAGGGCGCGGTTATGTTGACCCGCAGCGTGCGTTCCCAATCTTCCACCTTCATGTCGATGACGGTCGCGCGCGGATAGATGCTGGCGTTGTTGACGATCAGATAGGGCGTGCCAAAAGCCGCCAGGGTCTGTTCCACCGCAGCCGCAATTTGTCCGGCATCTGCCAGGTCCACCTCGAACAGGCGCGCTTCGCCGCCGGCGGCTTTCACCTGCGACACCGTTTCCGCGCCAGCCTGTGGATTGATCTCCCAGGCCGCCACCTTGGCGCCCGCGCTGGCAAATCGCTTGCAAAAAGCGCGGCCGAAGCCGCCGCCTGCACCGGTCACAACAACGACATCGCCCGGCTTTATGCCGTCGCGCACAATTCCGTCGTGCATCCCAGACTTCCCCCCAACGCTATTTTCTCATCGCCGAAACCGTTTCCGCGATCTGCTCCGGCTGCGTGACCGGCAGCGAGCAGGTCTCGCCGACGCAGACGAAGGCCGCGGCTTCCGGTGCAGCGGCGATCTTGGCCTGCGCCGGATGCGCGGCAGGCAGGGATTCCGCCGATGCCGCGCGCAGCACAATGCGGTCAATGAAAGGAATCTTCAATGCCGCCGCGGCAAAACGCTCCACCTCGCTGCCGGTGACGACGATTTCGGCTGCACGCAGGCGCAGATCGAGCGCGTTGAGCAGCGCCACGTGGCCGAACAGGTTCTGCACCGCGATTGGAATGATGCCGTCGAACAGCCGGTCGGCCCGCTCGCGCCAGGCACCGTTCCCGGTCAGGACGGCGAGCCGCACCAGATTTTGCGCGGCGAGCGCATTGGCATTCGGCGTCGCGTCGTCGGTGGTGGCGGCCGGCCGCACCACGAGGCCTTCCGCATCGTCGGCGGTGAGGAAATAGCCGCCGGTCTCCGGATTGGCGTAGTGCTGCTCGAACGCCGTCTGGCTCGCCTGCGCCCAGTCGAGATAGGAACGCTCGCCGGTCGCTTCATGCAGCGCCAGCGCGGCGCGGATCATGGCGGCGAAATCCGAAGCAAGGCCGGGGAACAACAGCCGCCCTTCCCGCCAGGAATGCCCCAGCCGGCCGTCGCGCGTCATCGCCCCGCTGATGAAGCGGAAAGCGCGGCCTGCCAGCTCGATCCATATCGGTTCATCGAAAACGATACCGGCGTTCACCAGCGCCGCGATCATCAGTCCGTTCCAGTCGGCGAGGACCTTGTCATCGAGGCCCGGCCGCACGCGCTTATCGCGCACCGCCAGCAACGTCGCCCGCAGCGTGGAGAGCCGCGCCTCGTCCTCGCCGCTGCGTGCACTGCGCGCCAGATTGTTGAGGATGTTGCGGCCTTCGAAATTGCCCTCTTCCGTCACGCCGTAATGGCGGGCGAAGAACTCGGCGTCTTCCTTGCCAAGAGCGTCGATGATTTCCTGCAGCGACCAGACGTAGAACTTTCCTTCTTCGCCTTCGGAATCCGCATCGAGCGAAGCGCAGAAGGCGCCCTCCGGCGTCGTCATCTCACGCGCGAGCCAGTCGACGGTCTCGCGTGCCCGCCGGCGATAGAGCGGATTGCCCTCGCGCTGCCAGGCCAAAGCCAACAGCTCCAGCAGCTGCGCATTGTCGTAGAGCATCTTCTCGAAATGCGGCACCAGCCATTTGTCGTCGACCGAATAGCGCGAGAAGCCGCCGCCGAGATGATCGTAGATGCCACCTTCACAGATCCGCTCCAGCGTGACGTCCACGAGATTGAAGAAACGCGCGTCGCGGCTGCGCAGTCCTGCGCGCCAGAGCATCTCGAACAGCGAGGCCTGCGGAAATTTCGGCGCGCCGCGCAATCCGCCATTGATCGGATCGATGGCGCCGGCGAGTTGCCGGGCGGCGGCGTTCAGTTCGTCCGCGCCGAGCGTCACTTTTGCTGCCGGGCGTGCGCGCTCGGCCAGGCGGGCCATCAAGGCCGTGCGGTTGTTATCAATGACATTGCGGTCTTCGCGAAAGAGCCGCGCCACTTCCTGCAGCACGTCGACAAAAGCCGGCCGGCCGTAGCGCGATTCCTTGGGGAAATAGGTCCCGCCCCAGACCGGCTCGCCTTTCGGCGTCAGGAACATGGTGAGCGGCCAGCCGCCCTGTTCGCCCAGGTGATGCAGCGCGGCCATGTAGATCTGGTCGATGTCCGGGCGCTCTTCGCGATCGACTTTGATATTGACGAACAGCGCGTTCATCACCGCGGCCGTCGCCGGATCCTCAAAACTTTCGTGCGCCATCACGTGGCACCAGTGACAAGCGGCATAGCCGACCGACAACAGGATCGGCCGCCCGCTGCGCTCCGCCTCAGCCAGCGCCTCGGGTCCCCACGGCCACCAGTCAACCGGGTTGTGTTTGTGCTGAAGGAGATAAGGGCTGGTTTCGCCGGCGAGCCGGTTTTCCTGCGTTGCGGGGGATGATGCCATGGTCACAGCATCGCCCCCGGCCCCGCGGGCAGCAAGTGCGCGAGCGGCCGCCCGCGTTTCGGCTCGCTAATGGGAAGCCTTTGAATCTTCGTCGGATGGTTCCGGCCAAGCCCGCCCCAATGTTTCTTCGCCGTGGCCGTTCGGGCCATCCGCGGCGAAGGAGCGCTTGGGTTCGTTTCTGATCATACCAAGCCAGGAGGCGGCCAATCGCAGCCACGATGCTTTATCCGCGGCATTGCCGGCGTTTTCGGCCATCCGCTGGCATTCCTGGGCGTTCCGGCGATATTCGTCCAAGATGTTCATCGCTTTACGATTTTGACGGTTTCTTGGGAAATCTTCAGTGGGAAAATGCAAGAGCCGAGGCAAGGTTCCGATCGGTGGAAACGAAAATTGTGGATGTGGACAAAAAGAGACAAAAAGAAAAGGCCCCGCCGAAGCGGGGCCTAAAGGAAGGAGCGGACGGGATTGGGGGGTAGGGGGGAGTGCGACCCGCCCGCTCTGTTCGGAACAACCTGTGACCCGAAATATGGTTCCAAGCGCGCTAAAGGAAAACGCACTTTTTCGTTATCGCGTCCGTTGCCTGACAAAGCGCTGTCACAGCCTATTTTGGTCATGCGCGCGCGGCGAAATGGTAGGGGGAACGCCTCTCCAATTTAATACAAACCTTCAGCCCGTGCGCCCCGCGATCGCGTTCCGCCTTCCGTGCTGGTACTGCGAGCGCGATTATCGCGGGCTCATTTTCATCGGGATAGCCCCGAGATAATCGGGCTTGCTGAGCTCGACGCCGCAATGACGCAAAATGTCGTAGGCGGTGGTCAGGTGGAAATAAAAATTCGGCAGCAGGAAGTGATTGAGATAATCGTCGGCTCTCATCTCGCCCTTATTCTTCGGGCCGAGCGGAAAGGTAAGCTGACGTTCCGCCGAGGCATCGATCTGAGTGCGGTCGACGGATTTCAGGTAAGTCACGGTCTTGGCGATCCGCTCCTTGAGCTGTTCGAGCGTCTTCTCGGTGTCTTCAAAACGCGGCGGCTCGACCCCGGCGAGGCGCGACACGCCGTTCTTGGCAAGATCGGTGGCGATCTGCACCTGCCCGGTGAGCGACAACATGTCGGGTGCCAGCCGTGTGTTCAGCAGCACGGCGGAGTCGATTTTCTTCGCCGCGGCGTAAGCGGCAGCCTTGTCGAGAAGCGCGGACAGCGCGTTGAGGCCGAATTCCAGAGCGGGGAGCGAGGCTTGCGACATCGACAACGGCATAAAAGACCTCTTGTTGGCGACGGTGCCGCAAAACTGGCGCGTCGATGGGATTGCCGGAAGGGGCGATAGGATGACAATTACCGCATGTCCCCTGCCCGCGACACTATCTTCGCCCTCTCCTCTGGCCGCCCGCCGGCCGCCATTGCGGTGGTGCGGATCTCCGGCCCGCGCGCCCGCCTCGCACTTGAGGCCTTGAGCGGCCGTTTGCCGCAGCCGCGGCAGGCTTCGCTTGCGCGGTTGCGCGATCCCGACAGCGGCGAAAGTCTGGATGAGGCGCTGGCGCTGTGGTTCCCCTCGCCGCGGAGCGAGACCGGCGAGGACATGGCGGAGCTGCAGCTGCATGGCGGGCGCGCCGTGATCGCAGCCGTGCTTGCCGCTTTGGGGCGTCTGCCGGAATTTCGTCCCGCGGAGGCCGGGGAATTCACCCGCCGCGCTTTTGAAAATGGGCGGCTGGATCTCACGGCGGTCGAGGGCCTGGCCGACCTGATCGGCGCTGAAACCGAAGCCCAGCGGCGGCAGGCTTTCCGCCAGCTCAAAGGCATGCTGGGCGAGCGGGCGGAGACCTGGCGCGCACGATTGGTCCAGGCCTTGGCGCTGGTGGAGGCGGGGATCGATTTTTCCGACGAAGCCGACGTGCCGGACGAGTTGATCCGCCCTGCCCTCGACATCGCCCGCGAACTGCATGACGAGATTGCCGATGCCCTCGCCCAGGCCGGCCGTGGCGAGCGGCTGCGCGACGGCCTGGTGGTTGCCATTGCGGGGCCGCCGAATGCCGGAAAATCCACATTGCTCAACCGGATCGCCAAGCGCGAGGCCGCGATCGTTTCTCCCTTCGCGGGCACCACCCGCGACGTGATCGAGGTGCATCTGGACCTCGGCGGCTATCCCGTGACTCTGCTCGACACCGCAGGCATCCGGGAAAGCGAAGATCCCATAGAGCAAGAAGGCGTCCGCCGCGCCCGGGAACGCGCCGCGGCGGCTGACCTGGTGCTCTGGGTCACCGAAGCGGGTCGGCCGGTGACCGAGTTTCCGCGGTTTTCCGGGCCGTCAGCACACGAGGAGCTGGAGGGTCGCCCATTGGCCGACATGGCCGCCGGCCCACTTGGTACTCGATATGCCATTTCCTCTACTCGGCCATTGGCTGAACCAAGTCAGCTTCCGACAAACGCTAAGCCAGTGGCTGAGGACCCCCCGGTCTGGGTGATCAGAAATAAAATCGATCTCGTTCTGCATCAAAGAAATGAGGATATATTCACTAATGAACATAAATTCATTTCTATTTCAGCGTCTTCGGGAATTGGAATTGACGGGTTGCTCGGCAGGCTCGCAGAATACGTACAGCGCTTTTTTGGGGTGGAATCCGGTCTGATCACGCGCGAGCGGCATCGATCGCAGCTCGCCGCCGCCAAGTCAGCCCTGGAGCGTGCGCTTTCCGAAAGCTCCGGCCGGGAAGAACTGGTCGCCGAGGAATTGCGTCTGGCGGCCCGCGCCTTGGGCCGGCTCACCGGGAAGGTCGACGTGGAGGACGTGCTCGACGTCATTTTCCGGGATTTCTGCATCGGCAAGTGATGTTTCACGTGAAACATCGGCTTTTGACCGCAATTTTGGCGTTGGATAAAAGGCTGAATTGGAGTTCCGATGGACGGCTGTTTTGATGTGATCGTAGTGGGCGGTGGGCATGCCGGAACCGAGGCGGCGACCGCCGCCGCGCGCATGGGCGCCAGGACGGCTCTGATCACCCATCAATTCGCGACGGTCGGAGCCATGTCCTGTAACCCGGCCATCGGCGGCCTCGGCAAGGGCCATCTTGTGCGCGAGATCGACGCTTTGGATGGGCTTATGGGCCGCGCCGCGGATTTGGGCGGTATTCAGTTCCGGGTCTTGAACCGGCGCAAGGGTCCGGCGGTTCGGGGGCCGCGGGCGCAGGCGGACCGGAAGCTCTATGCCGCCGCGATCCAGCGCGCCATCCGCGAAACCGACAATCTGACCGTCATAGAAGGCGAGGTGGATGATCTGGTGATCGCGGAGAACCGCATCCGGGGGATCAAGCTCGGCGATGGGCGTGAGTTTTCCACCGGCGCTGTCGTCCTGACGACCGGCACGTTTCTGCGCGGTCTCATCCATTGCGGGGAAAAGCAGACGCCCGCCGGCCGCGTGGGTGAGGCGCCGGCGCTCGGGCTGTCGCTGACGCTTGAACGGCTGGGTTTTGCGCTCGGCCGGCTGAAAACCGGAACGCCGCCGCGGCTCGACGGCCGAACGATCGATTGGGCCGCGGTGGAGATGCAGCCGGGCGACGAGCCGCCCGAGCCGTTTTCCGTTCTCACCGACCGGATCGGCAATCCGCAGATCCATTGCGGCATCACCCGCACCACCGAGGCCACGCATGAAATCATCCGGGCGAATGTGCATCGCTCGCCGATGTATTCAGGCCAGATCGCCAGCCGCGGGCCGCGCTATTGCCCCTCGATCGAAGACAAGATCGTGCGTTTCGGCGAGCGCGACGGTCACCAGATCTTTCTCGAGCCGGAAGGGCTGGCGGACAGCACGGTTTATCCGAATGGCATCTCCACATCGCTGCCGGAAGAGGTGCAGCGCGCGCTGTTGGGGACGATCCCGGGACTGGAACGGGCGGCGATGGTCCGTCCTGGTTATGCGATCGAATACGATCATGTCGATCCGCGCGAGCTGCATCCGACGCTGGAGACCAAGCGTTTGCGCGGCCTTTTCCTGGCGGGACAGATCAACGGCACCACCGGATACGAGGAAGCCGGCGCGCAGGGGCTGGTCGCGGGCCTAAACGCGGCCGCGCGGGCAGGCGAGGGCGCCGAGATTATTTTCGATCGCGCCGAAGCCTATCTGGGCGTGATGATCGACGATCTGGTGACCCGCGGCGTGACCGAGCCCTATCGCATGTTCACCTCGCGCGCGGAGTATCGTCTCACGCTGCGGGCCGACAATGCGGACCAGCGGCTGACCGGCAAGGGAATCGCGCTCGGCTGCGTCGGTGGCGAGCGCGCCCGACGGCATGAAGCAAAAATGTCCGCGCTTGATGCTGCGCGGACGCTTGCGCAGTCGCTTTCGATCACGCCCAACGAAGCGCAGAAGCATGGGCTCGCCCTGAACAAGGATGGCCAGCGCCGCAGCGCCTTTGAGCTGCTGGCTTATCCGACCATCGAACTCGATCAGGTCGCGACGATCTGGCCGCAGCTGCGCGACTTTTCGCCATCTGTTGCGCAGCAGCTGGAGATCGAGGCCAAATACGACGTCTACATGCAGCGCCAGGCAGCGGACGTGGAATCCTATCGGCGCGATGAGAGTTTCGAGCTTCCGTCCGAGTTTGATTATGCGACGCTGCCGGGGCTTTCCAATGAAGTGCGGCAGAAGCTCGGATCGATCCGTCCCCGCACCATCGGCCAGGCGGGACGCATCGACGGCATCACGCCGGCGGCCCTGACGCTGCTGGTCGCGCATGCGCGCCGGCGCAAACGCGCCGCCAAACATTGAACGCCCAGGATCAGAGCGTCGCGATCGCTGCCGACCGGGCGCGCGCGCAAGAGCTTGTCGCTGTTTCACGTGAAACATTGGCGAGACTGGACCGTCTGGTGGAATTGCTGCTGGAGTGGCAGCAGACGCGAAACCTGATCGCCGCCTCCACCATCCCAACTATCTGGACCCGCCATATCGCCGACTCGCTGCAGCTGCTCGAACTCGCGCCCGGAGCAAAACTATGGGTCGACCTCGGATCGGGCGGGGGTTTTCCCGGACTTGTCCTCGCTTGCGCCTTGTCGGAGCGGGCCGGGGCCACAATTCACCTGGTCGAAAGCACCGCGAAGAAATGCGCGTTTTTACAAACGGTTGCCGATGACCTCAGGCTTCCGGCAAAAGTCCATTGTCAGCGGGTGGAAAGCTTTATCCCCGCTTTCCCCAGCCGGCCCGATGTGGTCACCGCCCGTGCGCTGGCGCCTTTGCCGAAGCTGCTCGACATGGCCTTTCCCCTGTTGAAAAGAGGAGGCCTTGGACTGTTCCTCAAGGGCCAAGATGTAGCGTCTGAATTGACCGAAGCCTCTAAATGTTGGAATATCCGGTATAAACTTGTGCCCAGCCGGACCGACGACCGCGCCCGGATCGTTGTCGTCGAAAGGCTCGAATCGCGTAAAACCGCAACCAAGCCGCGCCGCTCAGCCCGTTAGATTCTGGAAGCCGCCATGACGGACACGGAAACCGCCCCCGCCGACGAATCGTCCCAAGCGTCGCCGCAGGCCGACGTCATCGCTTTCAGTCCGAAGATCGAACCGGTGCGGCAGCCGCGCGTGCTCTCGATCGCCAATCAGAAGGGCGGCGTCGGCAAGACCACCACGGCGATCAATCTCGGCACGGCGCTCGCGGCGATCGGCGAAAAAGTCCTGATCGTCGACCTCGACCCGCAGGGCAATGCATCCACCGGCCTCGGCATCGACCGGCGCAATCGCCGCTGCTCCACCTATGACGTGCTGATCGGCCAGGCGCCGATGCGCGAGGCGATCCTGGCGACCGCGGTGCCGCGCCTGCACATCGCCGCCTCCACGCTCGATCTCTCCGGGCTTGAGCTCGAGATCGGCGCGGCGCGCGATCGCGCCTTCCGACTTCGCTCCGCGCTGGCGGCCGTGAACAATGGCGGCGACAACGACTACAGCTACGTGCTGGTGGATTGCCCGCCGTCGCTCAACCTGCTCACCGTCAATGCGATGGCGGCCGCGAATGCGATCCTCGTGCCGCTGCAATGCGAGTTCTTCGCGCTCGAAGGTTTGTCGCAGCTGATCAAGACCGTCGAGCAAGTGAAGTCCACGCTCAATCCCGGTCTGACCATCCACGGCATCGTGCTCACGATGCACGACTCGCGCAACAATCTCTCCAATCAGGTCGCCGCCGACGTGCGCGAATTCATGGGCCGCAAAGTTTACGATACGATGATCCCGCGCAACGTTCGCATTTCGGAAGCGCCGTCTTACGGCAAGCCGGTGCTGGTCTACGATCTCAAATGCGTCGGCAGCGAAGCCTATCTGCGGCTCGCCACGGAAATCATCCAGCGCGAGAAGGAATTGAAGGCGGGGTAGCGCGGTGTCGCGCGTGATTTTTTCCGTGACGCGATCAATAAGAAAAGGTGAGCCGTGGGAAATTCTGGAGTTGATGCGATGGCCGATGAAGCAACGCGATCGCGACTCGGGCGCGGCCTTGCCGCGCTGATCGGCGACGTCGGCGAGGAATCTCAATCGACCGAACGCACGAAGGCGCAGCGCCGCCTGCCGATCGAATTCTTGCGGCCGAATCCGCGCAATCCCCGCCGCGCGTTTGCCGAAAGCGAACTGGCGGAGCTTGCAGCGTCGGTGCACGAGCATGGCATCATCCAGCCGATCCTGGTGCGCGCGCTGCGCGGCGCCAATGACGCTTACGAGATTATCGCCGGCGAGCGGCGCTGGCGCGCGGCGCAGCGCGCCGGAATGCACGACGTGCCGGTGGTCGTGATCGAAGCTTCCGATGAACAATCGCTTGAATTCGCCATCATCGAGAACGTGCAGCGCGCGGATCTCAACGCGATCGAAGAGGCGATGGGCTACGAAGCGCTCGTCACCGAGTTCAAGCACAGCCAGGATGATATCGCGCAGATCGTCGGCAAGAGCCGCAGCCACGTCGCCAACACGTTGCGGCTGTTGAAGCTGCCGGAGCCGGTCAAGGCGCATGTCCGCGCCGGCAGGCTTTCGGCCGGCCATGCGCGCATGCTGATCGGGCAACCCAACGCCGAGCAATTGGCCGAGGACATCGTCGAGCGCGGACTGAATGTGCGCCAGGTGGAAGCGTTGGCGCGCGAGGAATCGAAAAAGCCAACGAAGGGGCGCAAGCCGCGCGCGCCGGCTGGCAAGGACGCCGATACGCTCGCGCTGGAGAAGCGCCTCACCGATGCGCTCGGCCTCACCGTCACCATCAATCATCACCAGGGTGCGGGCACGGTCCAGATTAAGTATCGAGACTATGATCAGCTGGACGAGATCATCCGCCGGCTGGAAGGGAAATGACACGCCGCCAGCATCGCGGCGTTACCCAAAGGTCCACAATACCAGCGGTCTTCGCATGTGCGCCGGCCCGCATCGGCAAGCCGGCGCCGGCGATTGCGCGCGGCGTTAAGGTAAACACGCCGACGGGCAGGCGGATCGGCGCGAGGCAGGCTAATCTGATCGCCGCAACGAATACCGCTTTGCTGCCGGATCATTCAGAGGGAACGCATCTTCCGTCATGCTTCATGCATTACGCTTGCTCGCACTTGTAATTGCGGCGGCGCTCACGAGCGTCATGCCTTCCGCGCCGGCACGGGCGAGAGAAGCCGTCGCGTTTTCCGGCCAGGGCACCGCCGGCACCATCGTGGTGCGGACCAATGAGCGACGCCTCTATTTCGTCACCGGGCAAGGCCGGGCCATTCGCTACACCGTCGGGGTGGGCCGCGCCGACAAGCAATGGTTTGGGACCACATCGGTCGCCAGCAAGCACATCCGTCCCGCCTGGTCGCCGCCGGCCGAGATCAGACGCGGCCGGCCGAATTACGTCATCGAGTCAGGATCGCCGCGCAATCCGATGGGCGCCGCCGCGCTTGTGCTGGCGGACAATGAACTGGCGATCCATGGCACCAATAACCCGGGCTCGGTCGGCGGCTTTGTGTCGTGGGGCTGCATTCGCATGCACAACAAAGACATCATGGATCTCTACGGGCGGGTGGGCGTCGGCACCCGCGTTGTGTTCACGCGCTAGCCGTTCGTGGCGGGTTCGCGTGCCTGGCGCCCGCAAGACCGAACAATCAGTCCTTCCGCCGCGCGGCGCTGGCGATGGAAAGCACCGCGCGCTGCGCCAGAGCGTCGGCAAGATTGGGCTGCCGCCGCACTTCCAGCGCGGCCTCGGCCAGCTGGTTCATCACGCGCATGAGCCGCCCGGCGGTCCAGGCTTTCAGCGCGGCTTCAAACAATGGCTTGCGGCGGAAGTGAATCGCGGGCTGAACCGACTCGACCACCTGGGCGATGCTTCTGCCTTCCTCGACCGACAGACGCATTTTGTGCAGCGATGAAAGCTGCCGCATGGCAGCCGACATGATGGCGCCCGGCGCGGTGCCGGCGGCGCGCGCCTTGGCGAACTGATTTTCCGCCTCCGCGATGCGTCCGGCGAACATGGCGTCGGTGATGCCGTCGAGCGCCAGCGCCGATGCTTCCGAAACCACCGCGATGACGTCTTCCAATCCGACCTGCTTTTTACCGTGGGCGTATAAGGCAAGCTTGCGGATTTCGTTGCGCGAGGCCTGCCGGTCGCCGCCCAGCAGCGGCAGCAGCGCGGCGCGCGCATCGGACGCAATCGACAGCGAAGCCGCCTGCATCTCCTCGTCGATCAGCCGCGCGATCTCGCGCTCGCCATCGACATAGCACGGGATGGCGACGGCGCTCCTGGCGCGCTCGCACAGATTGCGCAGAGGCGCGCCGCGGCGAAGATCGCCGGCCTCGATCACCACCCGGCAGTCAACCGGCGGCGACGCGAGCAACGCTTCCACCGCAGGCGCGATGTTGCGGCCGCCGGCCTTTACCCAGACCGCGCGTCTTCCGCCGAACAGCGGAATGGTATTGGCCTCGTCCACCAGGCGGCCGGCGTCGCTCGACAGGTCGTCGCCTTCCAGCCGCACCAGCGAGAATGGGTCGTCAGGATTATCCACCGAGGCTTTGACGATTTTCTCCGCGCGCTCGCGCACCAGACCGGCGTCGGCGCCGAAGATCAGCACCACCGGCCGCGCCGTATCCGGCCGCGCGACAAACTTTTCGATCTCGGCGGATTTGAGCGCGACCATTTTTCTTCTCGTCATGCCCCGCGAAGGTGGGGCACCCAGTAAACAGCGGAGCTTATTAAGGGACTCGGCAGTAAGATCAACACGCGTTGCGATTACTGGATCGCCCGCCTACGCGGGCGATGACATCCTGATGTTGGTCATGCCCCGCGAAGGCGGGGGGCGATGACAACGTCTCTTACGTCCCGGCGATGAAGTAGGACGCGAGCCGCGTCTTGATGTTCTCGGCGATCACTTTGGCCGCCCGGGTCTCGGCGTCGCGCAGACCGCGCAGCCGGGCGAACCGCTGCACCTGGCCGGGCACGTCATAGGAGACGCGCGCGAAGGTGGTGCCGGTCACCACGGTTTTGCCGGTGGCCACTTCGGTCAGCCGGTAGGACGCATCGAGACCGAAATTTTCCAGCTCGGGCCGTGCCGTGGTGATGTCGACGATGATCTTCGCGCTCTGCGAGGTCAGCCGGACCGTCAGCTCATGCGTTGGCGAGTTGGAGCCCGCGCCGCCGGTAAAGCCGAACAGAAGCTCGTTGCGCAACTCCACCGCCAGCCGCTCCTCGGTGGTGCCCTTCGGCGCCTCGATGGTGGTGACGCGCACCGAACTGAGCACGTCGCGCACGCCCGGCCCGGCGGTGGGCGAAAGCTGGCCATACATCGGCTGGAAACAGCCGCCGGCCAGCGCCGCGAGCGCGAAAGCAGGCGCCAGACGGCCCAGGCGGGCCCAGACAGCCCGGATCTCATGCGACCACATTCACGATCCTCTGCGGAACGATGATGACTTTTTTGGGCGGCTTCCCCTCGAGCGCCCTTTTTACCGCATCCAAGGACAGAACGGCAGTCTCAATCTCGGATTTTCCAGCATCCCGGGGCACCGTGACGTCAGCCCGTTTCTTGCCGTTAACCTGAACCGGCAGGGTGATGCTGTCCTCGACCAGCAGGTCGGGCTCCAGCCTGGGCCAGGCTTGCTGCGCCACCAGATCCTTGTGGCCGAGCGCGGCCCAGCATTCTTCGGCCAGGTGCGGCATCATCGGATGGAACAGCTGCACCAGAATATCCGCGGCCTCGCGCAAGGCGAAGGCGAAGTCCGGGGTCAGCGCCTGCGGCGTGCTGACGTTGCCGATGGCATCGTTGAGCGCATTGGCCAGTTCGTAGATATGCGCGATGCAGCGGTTGAAGCGCAGCTTATCGACGTCCTCGGTCACCTTGGCGAGCGCGCCATGGGCAGCCTTGCGCACGGCCAGGGCCGGCGCGCCGAAGCCGGCGGGGCGGGAGGCGGGCGCGTCCAATTGTGAAATCTCGCCGACGATCCGCCACAGCCGCTGCACGAAGCGCCAGGCGCCCTGCACGCCTTCCTCGGTCCAGATCACGTCGCGGTCCGGCGGCGAATCCGACAGCATGAACCAGCGCGCGGTATCGGCGCCGTATTCGCGGATGATGTCGTCGGGATCCACGGTGTTGCGTTTGGACTTCGACATCTTTTCGATGGCGCCGATCTCGACCGGCTCGCCGGTGGCGTTGAGCCTGCCGCGCCGCGCATCGCCCGCGCTTTCGATCGTCACCTCCGCCGGCGTGACGTAGTTGCCGTCGGCCTTGCGGTAGGTTTCGTGCACCACCATGCCCTGGGTGAAGAGGCCGGCGAAGGGCTCGTCGAGGCCGATATGCCCGGTCTTCTTCATCGCGCGGGTGAAGAAGCGGCTGTAGAGCAGATGCAAAATCGCATGTTCGATGCCGCCGATATATTGATCGACCGGCAGCCAGCGATCGACCGCCTTGCGGTCGGTCGGCGCGTTCGCCTGCCACGGATCGGTGAAGCGCGCGAAATACCAGGACGAGTCCACGAAGGTGTCCATGGTGTCGGTCTCGCGCCGCGCCGCGCCGCTGCATTGCGGGCAGGCAACGTGTTTCCAGGTCGGATGGCGGTCGAGCGGATTGCCCGGCCGGTCGAACTCGACGTCTTCCGGCAAGGTCACCGGCAAATCCTCGGCCGGCACCGGCACCACGCCGCATTTCTCGCAATGGATGATCGGGATCGGGCAGCCCCAGTAGCGCTGGCGCGAAATGCCCCAGTCGCGCAGGCGGTAGTTCACCTGGCGCTGCGCCACCGGACGGTTGCCGCGCGTCTCTTTCTCCAGCCGGCGCGCGACTTCTTCCTTTGCCTGCTCGATGCTCATGCCGTCGAGGAAGCGCGAATTGATCATCCTGCCGTCGCCGTCATAGGCGATGTCGGTGATGGTGAAGGTTTTCGGGTCCTGCCCGGGCGGGCAGACCACCGGCGTATTGCCGAGGTTGTATTTGTTGACGAAGTCGAGGTCGCGCTGGTCGTGCGCCGGGCAGCCGAAGATGGCGCCGGTGCCGTATTCCATCAGGATGAAGTTGGCGACATAAACCGGCAGCTTCCATCCCTCGTCGAAGGGATGGACCGCTTTCATGCCGGTGTCGTAGCCGAGCTTCTCCGCGGTATCGATCTCCGCCTGCGAGGTGCCCATGCGCTTGCATTCGGCGATGAAGGCGGCGAGCGAAGAATCCCTCGCCGCGGCCGCCTGCGCCAGCGGATGATCGGGCGAGATGGCGAGAAAGCGCGCGCCGAACAAGGTGTCCGGCCGCGTGGTGAAAATTTCCACTTCGCTTTCTTTGCCCGGCGTGGTTTTCGGATCGAGCATGAAGCGGACCAGCAGGCCTTCCGAGCGGCCGATCCAGTTCTTCTGCATGACGCGGACTTTTTCCGGCCAGCGCTCGAGCGTATCGAGCGCCTCGAGCAGCTCTTCCGCATAGTCGCTGATCTTGAAGAACCACTGGGTGAGCTCGCGCTGCTCCACCGGCGCGCCGGAACGCCAGCCGCGGCCGTCGATCACCTGCTCATTGGCGAGCACGGTCTGGTCGACCGGATCCCAGTTCACCTTCGATTGCTTGCGCTCGACCAGTCCCGCCTTCAGGAAATCGAGAAACATCTTCTGCTGATGCTTGTAGTAGCCCGGGTCGCAGGTCGCGATCTCGCGCGCCCAGTCGAGCGACAGCCCCATCGACTGGAGCTGCTTCTTCATCGCGGCGATGTTGTCGTAGGTCCAGGTCTTGGGGTGGCTCTTGCTCGCCATCGCGGCGTTTTCCGCCGGCATGCCGAAGGCGTCCCAGCCCATCGGATGCAGCACGGAAAAGCCCATCGCGCGCTTCGCCCGCGCCACCACGTCGCCCATGGTGTAATTGCGCACATGGCCCATGTGGATGCGCCCGGACGGATAGGGGAACATCTCCAGCACGTAGTATTTGCGGCCTTCGCCAATGCTTCGGCCCGCCGGCGCGGGCTTGTCCGCCGAAGCCGCAGGCGAAGGCGGATCGTTGCGGGTGGCGAAGATGCCCCGCTCGTCCCAGATGCGCTGCCAGCGCGGCTCGGCCTCGCGGGCGTTGTAGCGGTCAATGGTCATTGAATCGTAGGCGTTTCAGGCGGTTACCGGCGGCCCTGTAGGAACACGAAAGCGGCAGTGGGGTCAACGGGCGGTGAGTGTGCGTCAGCGTGACTTGGCCGCGCAACTCAGGTGTGAAGCGAAGGGTGCTCTAAGGCTTTCGCCGCAGCTTCACCCCCTCGTCCGCGTCTCCGGCACGTAGAAGATGAGCAGGAACGTCACCACCGCGCCCGCCGCCGCCACGAACACGAACGACGAGCCGTAGCCCAAAGTCTCGGCGATCACGGCGAACAGGATCGGGCTCAGCGTCACGCCGCCCTGGCCGGTCAGGCGCCAGATGCCGAGGAACAGGCCGCGCGCTTCCGCCGGCGCGACGTCGGCGCCGACCGTCTGGATCGAGCTGCCGGTCAGGGCTTGCGCCGTGACGGCGAAAAAGAACAGCACGACGTACCAGGCATAGGAGAGCGGAATGAAGGCGCAGACGGCAAGCGCGGCCATCGACACCGCCACGCCGCCGAAGCCCGGGACCATCGTGCGCTTG
>DASSPI010000037.1:0-12779 GCA_035699705.1 Xanthobacteraceae bacterium | reverse complement strand
CACCACCCTCTCCCTATGGGAGAGGGAAGAAAGCCACGCCTCAGCGGCCCGTGTTTTGTCAGGCGACGGGGGCGCCTGTCTCTTTTTCTTCCCCGGCAGGGGCCGGGGGAGTCGCCCCCCGAAAAATATCCGGGGGAGCGGAGCGCCGACCGGCGCATCAACAAAAATTCACGCCGCGCATGGGAGCCTGCCTGCATCGCAGGCCTCATGCGCTCCGGCGTGGACATCCCGGCCAGGGAGGCCGCGCCGTCCGGCGCTCCACTGCGGCGATTTTGGGCCTCGGGCCCGTACTTCCGGGCACGGATGGGGCGTTCTCTCGATACCGAGCCGCTCCGCCCCACTTGCCCGGACGGCTTTCGCCGCCCTTCGCCGTGCCGCGTCCAGCCATTGAAGGCAGCCCCACCTAGTTGGAGCGGACGGTGACCCTTGCCTCCCGGACGATGCTTGCGAGGCATCGCGCAGGCGCCGCACCAGCCGGCGTCGGCTTTACCCGATTCCGGCCCCGTCAGGTTGCTCCACCATCAAGACGCCTCATGATGACGCCCCCGGATGAGCAAGGTGAATTCAGCTTATCTGTATTTATCGAATCCGTCGAGCAAAACCGCAGCGCTGGATCGCGCGCTGTCGATAGCGGCGAGGAACTCCGAATCATCCAGCAACAACAGTGACTTCGCGGGGAACCGCCTGTTCATGACGTCAGCCCCGGAGCAGATCGCCACGCGGGAGCGGCGGCAGGATGAGGGCGGTGAAGCAAACAAAAAGGGCGCAGGTTTTGCCTGCGCCCTTTTTATTAGCGATGTGAACCAGCCTATTCGAACCGTCCGGCCGCGTGCGCCAGCATGGTGTAGACCTTGCCGGTTTCCGAAGTCAGGTAAGTGCGCGCCACCACTTGGCCGCGGTCGTCGCGCGACACCTCGTCGAGCAGCCGCTCGAATTCGGTGATGTAGCGATCCACCGTCTGGCGGAATTCGCGGTCGCCGCGATATTTCTTGCTGATGTCGTCGAATGCCTTCTGACCCTGCAGCGTGTAGAGCCGGCGGGTGAAGACATTGCGCTCGCCGCGCTTATACCTGTCCCACAATTCGATCGCGGCATTGTGGTCGATCATGCGCGCGATATCGACCGACAGCGAGTCCAGCGATTCGATGCTGTGCGCCGCGGTGCGCTCGTCCCTGGCTGCCTCCCTCGGCACGGTCTCGCGCGGTGCATCGAGGGTCGGCTCGTCGTCACGCGAAGCGCGCTGCAACAGGTCGCTGAGCCAGCCGCCGGCGCGGCCATTGCCGCCGGGAGCCGGGCTGGGCGCCGCCGGCGTCTCGGCGCGGCGCGCCGGGGTGCTGCTGCTTGTCAGGCTGACGCTGGGAAGTTCGCGGCGCGGGGCAGGGCGCGGGGCCTCCATCCGCTCGCCGGCGCCGGCCGGCGGGCCCTCATCGCGATCGCGGCCATTGCCGACAGCCGTGCGGCGGGCAGGCTCGACCACGTCGAGGCCGCGGCCATGCCGGGCGACGATGCGGTTGAGCTCGGCCAGCGCCTCGATCTGATCGACGATCACGCGGCGCATCTGCGCGGCGCTCTCGGCGGTCTCCTGCGGCAGTTCCAGAATGCCGCGGCGCAGCTCGGCGCGGGTGGTCTCCAACTCGCGCTGCATTTCCGCCGCCATGTGCTTCATGCCGTGGATCACCTCGGTGAATCGCTCGGTCGACTGGCGGAAAATGGCGCTGGTGTCGTTGCGCGCATCCTCATAGATGCCGCGCAGGGTCTCGGCGGTGCGTTGGCGCTCTTCCTCGACGGTCGAGCGCACGCGGTCGAATTGCTCGGTGATCGCCTGCGCCCCGCTGCTGCTGCTGTCGGAGACGATGCGGGCGATTTCGCGCGCGCGGCCGGCCGCGGTGTCGAGGGTTTCGTCTAGCAGACCGGTGAAGCGCTTGAGCCGCTCCTCCAGGTCTTCGGTGCGGATGTCGAGGGTGGAGACCAGCGAGTCGAGGCTGACCTTGCGCTCGGCCAGCGCGTCATCGGTGCGCCGGTTGCTGTGGTCGATCAGTTCGACCGCCTCGGCGAGGCCGCGGCCATGGCCCTCGAATTGCGCCGCGAACTGGGCGAGGTCGCCCAGCACGCGCGAGGTCACCGCGCTGAATTTGCCGATCTGCTCGTCGACCTTGTTGCTGGCGGCGCCGCTGCGCTCGGTCACTTCGTTCATGGCAGCCACGAAATCCGAGACGCGCGTGACCAGCGTGTTCTCCAGCGAGCTCATATTCTCATGCGCCCCGCTGAGCACTTCCTGCAGCAGGATATTGGCCTCACGCAGCCGCTCGAACAGCGTCGTCGTATCGCTGCGCAGCATGTTGTGGGTCTCCAGCATCTCCGAGACCGTGGCCGAAGCGGTCTGCTTCGACTGTTCGATCGCCGAGTGCGTCGCTTCCTGCAATTCCTTCAGGGTGCGGGTCACCGCGATGGTGGCGTTGACGCCGGCCTCGTTGATGCCGCGCGTGATGCCGGAGGTCTGCTCGGTCAGAGCTTTGGTGAAGCCATAGCCCTTGGTGTCGATCTCGCTCAGCGCGTGCTCGGTGGCGCGGCCGACCTGAGACGCGAATTCCTCGCTCCTGCTGGTCAGCGCCGCAAGCAGCCCGGTGCCGCTCTGGTCGAGCACGCCGGTCATTTCGGCGGCGCGTGCGCTCACCGCGGCGGCAATCTCGTCGGCCTTGCCGATGAAGGTGCGCGCCACTTCGGCGCTGACGCCCAGCAAGGTGCGTTCGACGTCCGCGGCATTCTGCTTCAGCGTATTGCTGATATTGGCTGAAAGCTCGGTGAGCGTACGCTCGGCGACGCCGCTGCTGTTCTGCACCGAGACGTTGAGCTCTTCGATACGCTGGATCCGGCTGTCGAGATTGCCGGCGACTTCAAGCGCGCGGCTGCCGAGCGTGCGGTCGATGTCCTCGATCTTGGCGACCAGTGTTTTGGCGACGCCGAGACCGTGTTTGTCGATCACCTCGGCAATTTCGGAGATGCGGGTTCCGAGCGTCAGATCGAGCGCGTGCTTGCGGGTTTCGACCGCTTCCTCGAGCGCGTGCTTGCTGCGGTCGAGCGCTTCCTCGAAACCGGTAAGGCGGCGGTCGAGAGCATTCGCGATCTCCTCGGTGCGCCCGCTGACGCGGCTGTCGAAACCGTCGACATAACTGCGCATGGCTTCGGCGACTTCCTCGGTGCGCTGGCCGAGCCGTTCCACCAGCTCGCCGCCATAGGTCTTCACCGTGCGGTCGAATTCCGACAGATGGCGGGTGATCAGGTTGCCCAGCGTGGTGCTTTCGCGGGTGATTTTCTCGCCCAGCTCGGCTCCGCCATGGGTGAACATTTCCTCGAAGGCGAGCAGACGTGCGGCCAGCATGTTCTTGACCGCCTCGCCCTTGGAATCGACCACGCGCGCCAAATTCTCGCCGTTATCGCGGAAGCTCTCGCTGACCTTGTCGCTGCTGGCGACCAGCGCCTCGGTGATGCGCGCGCCGGTCTGTTCCAGATTGGAGACAACGTCGCCGCCGCGCAAGCTGAGGTCGAGCACGAGCGAATCCCCGGTCGCCTTTATCGTGGAGTTCACTTCCTCCACGCGGCTGGCGATGGTTTCCGCAATATGCGCGCTGCTGTCGATAATCGAGGCCGCCATCTGCTCGGCGCGGCTGCCCATCATGTCGACCACGGCTTGCGAGCGCTGCTCGAATTCCCGCGCCACGCCGGTCAGCTGCGAGTTGACGGACTGCGTCAGGCCGTTCGCCAGGCCGGCGAATTCCTGCTGGATATGGTCGGTCTTGAAATTCAGGCTCGCCGTCATCCGCTCGGTGGCGGTGGAGATGGCGTGGGTGGTCTGGTCGCTGGTGTGTTCCAGCCGCTCCAGCAGGTCGCCGCCGCGTTCGGTGAGCGCGTTGATCATGCTGTCGCCGGCGCGGCCAAGCGCCAGCGTGATGTGCTCGCCCTTGTCCGCCAGCTTATGCGTGATGCGTTGCGCGGTTTCGCTCACGCGCTCGGCGACGAGGTCGCTGACGGAGGAGATGTCGTGGCTGAGGTCGAGATGCACGCTGGTGATGGCGTTGCGCACCTGCTCGGCCTGGCTGACCAGCGTATCGCGCTGACTGGCGAGGTCGTGCAGCAGGCCGCGGATGCGGACCTCGTTGTCGTTATAGGCGCGCTCCAGCGCGGAAACCTCGTTATGCACGAGCGTTTCCAGCTCGGCGGCGCGCGCCAGCGCACGCTCCACGCCATCGCCCATGGCGGCGACTTCGCGGCGAATGGCCTGGCCGACCGAGACGATCGACTCGCGCGCAACGGTTTCCGGTTCGGCGAGCCGGATCGCGACTTCCGCCATGGATTGCGCGATCAGCCGCAATTCCTGCGAACGCGAGACCATGTGAGCGAGGGCGTAAAAGAAAAAGACCGGCAGGAAATAGAGCGCGCCCAAGCCGATGAGCAGAGGGGCGGCGCCGCGGCCGTCGGCGAGGATCGCCTCCAGCTGCGGCATGTAAAGCCAGGCAAGGCCGACGCCGGCAACCAGCCAGGCGGCGGAGAAAACGCTGGCGACGGTGAAGGACATGCGCGAGGGGCGGCGCTGCACGGCCTGCAGGATCTGGCCGATCGATTGGCGATCGTCATTGGCGGCGGGGCGGCGGGAAACCGGCGGCTCTTCGCCGCGCGGGAGCGCGCGAAAGGGCGGCTCGGCAAAAATCTCTTCGTCGCCTTCGGTCGGCGCGCCATCATGCGGCCCTTCGGCGAGCGCGTTGCGCGATCTTTCGCCGATCGGTTCGCTGCGCGGCGCGTTGCGGCGAACATCCGGCGCGATCTCCGGCTCCGCGATTGCCGGCGCGAGATTTGCGTCGGCCGCGGCTTCCTGCACCCGTACCTCCAGCGCTTGCTGGATGGCGGACAGCGCCGCTTCGGTCGGGTCCTGAATTTTCTTGGGATTATTGGCCATTTCCGTCGTCGCCCCGTTCGTTACTCGTTACCAGGCAGCGGGCCGGCGGTGTGCCGGGCCGCGCGCCACGAGCGCGTGATCGCATCTCCGCGGCCGGCGCAGGCCAGACCGCGGCGAAGCGGCGTGAATTGAGAAAGTCCGCCCCGCAGACATCGTATCGACTTGGCCGACCAATGGAAACCTGGCGGGTTAAGCTGTCTTTAATCATCGTTAACCATCGAGTTTCGGCCCTTGCGCCGCAAGTTGGCCGCAACAATGAGGCCGTCCTGCGACCAAAGCTGGGCACTCCCACAGGTCTTCGCTCGGACCCCGGGGAAATCGGCAGATCGGCCGAGCTTCCGTGCGCCCGCTCAAGCTTCATTAACCATAGCCGTGGTTTCGTCGCCTTCGCCGCTGCCGCGGCGGCCAGACATTTACCTGGTTTTGGTCGTTCCTCAGTCACAGTGGACTTCTAAGGGGACAAAGAGCCCCTGGGAGGCATCAATGATCGAGCTCTCGACGGCTAGCGTCGACCCGGCTGCCGCGTCCTCGCTGGCGTCCGTCGAAACGCCGATTGACGTGGCGCATCTCGCCCGCATGACGCTGGGCGATCCCAGCCTCGAGCGCGAGGTCCTGCAGCTCTATGACCGCCAGGCCGGCATGCTGCTCGCCCGCATGCAGCAGGCACCCCCGGCCGCGGCCGCCGCTTATGCGCATACGCTGAAGGGATCCTCCAGCGGCATCGGCGCCTGGAAAGTAGCCCGCGCCGCGGAAGCCGTCGAATTCGCCGCCAACAGAAATGCCGAGGCTGATGTCGCGGCCGCGATCCGCCATCTCGGCACCACGGTCGGCGAGGCCCGCGCCGTGATCGCCGAGCTCCTGCGCGCCCACTGAATTTCCGCTTCGGGACGGGTCGTATGCTGGCCGTGAAAGCTGGCGCCGGCGCGCGCGAGGCTATATACGGACCGCGCCCGCCCAGCGCGCGTGCCACTTGCGGCATTCGCGCCAGAACATAAAACCTGTCCCATCCGATGCCGAAAATCACTTACATCGATTCCAGCGGAACCGCGCGCAGCGTCGAGGGCGAGGTCGGCGCCACGGTGATGGAAACCGCGATCAAGAACAGCGTCCCGGGGATCGAGGCCGAATGCGGCGGCGCGTGCTCCTGCTCCACCTGCCATGTCTATGTCGACGAGGCCTGGCGGCAAGCCACCGGCGAGCCTTCGCCGATGGAGGAGGACATGCTGGATTTCGCCTTCGACGTGCGGCCGAATTCGCGGCTGTCGTGCCAGATCAAGGTGACCGAGGAACTCGACGGTCTGACGGTCACCACGCCGGAACGGCAGGCTTGAGTTTCCGGCCCCGCGTTGTCATGCCGTCAGCGCGCGGCAGTGCTTTGCCGGCATCTCGACACGGATGTTATCGCCTGTCGTAATCCCCGCCGAGGCATGCAGCTTGAGCCGCAGCAGGGTCCCGCCGCGCAGCTCGAGTTGATATTCCATCGCTTCGCCGACGAACAAAGCCGCCACCACTTTGCCTTCGAGCAGGTTTTGCTCCGGCGCGCTCGCGACCGGGCCGCCGAGCGCGATGTCTTCGGGCCGGATGACGATGGTTACGGTATCCCTGATCTTCGCGGTCGGCGGCAGGATGCAATGCAGCGCCCCGTTCGGGGTGTCTACGACGCCGAGACCGCTTCCGTTCGCGACGCGGCTGACCTGTCCTTCGAGAAAATTGGTGAGCCCGATGAAGTTGGCGACAAACCGCTCTTTCGGCGCCCGGTAGATCTCGACCGGGGAAGCCTCCTGCACGATGCGTCCTTCATTCATGACTGCGACCACGTCGGACATGGTGAGAGCCTCAAGCTGGTCGTGCGTGACATACACCGTGGTGATCCCGATTTTCTTCACCAGCTCGCGCAGTTCGACGCGCGTGTCCTCCCGCAGTTTCGCGTCCAGGTTGGACAGCGGCTCATCGAGCAGAAGCACCTTGGGCTGCCGTACCAGCGCGCGTGCCAGCGCCAGGCGCTGCTGCTGACCGCCTGACAGGAAGGGCGCCGGCCGGTCTTCCAAACCGGAAAGCCGCACCAGCCGCAATGCCTCGCTGACCCGGTCCTTCACTTCGCTCCTTGAGACGCGGCGCATTTCCCGCAGCGGAAAGGCCACGTTCTCGAAGGCGGTCATGTGCGGCCAGATGGCGTAAGATTGAAACACCATGCCGATGTCGCGCTTGTGCGGCGGCACCAGAACCCTGCGGGAGGAGGAATAGACGAGGTTGCCGGCAATGGAGATTTCGCCTTCGCTCGCGGCCTCCAGCCCGGCGAGGCAGCGCAGCGTGCTGGTCTTGCCGCAGCCGGAAGGCCCGAGCAGCGTGTAGAACTGGCCTTCCTTGATCTGCAAGTCGATCCCGCGGACGGCGTGAACCTCCCCGGTGTCGCCCTGATAACGAACATGCAGGCCCGCTATCTGGATCATCTCGCCTCCTGGATATGCGCGCCGCGGCCGAATCCGAATTGCCGCATGAGCAGGCTGACGGCGAGAAGCCCCAGCATCAGCAGCGTGCCGATGGCGGCGGCGGCTTCGATCGAGCCCTGATCCCACATATTCCAGATCAGCGCCGCCAGCACCTCGTTCTCCGCGCCGCTGGTGAGGATCAGCGGCTTGCCGGCCGAGCGCACCACATGCAGGACGGTCCAGATCCAGACGCCGACAAAGGCCGGCTGCAACAGCGGGAAGAACACCCGCCAGAACACGCGCCACTGCGGGGCGCCGCTCACTTTGGCGGCTTCCTCGAGGTCTTTGTGCACCTGCAACACGGCGGCGTTCATCACCCGCGTGCCATACGATATGTAGCCGATGGTGAAGGCGATGATGAGCGACGTCAGCGAGCCGAACAGGCCGGCGCCGAGCTTGTCGATCTGGAGAAACACCCACAGCAGCGCGAGGCCCATGACCATGCCGGGAATGGCGTGCGGCAGAAAGGCGAGTTGGTCAAGAATCTTGCGCCCCCAGAATTTCGAGCGCACCACGACGACCGAGACCAGGAAGGAAATGATCACCACGCTGGTCGCGACCGCCAGCGTCATCACGGCGGTGTTCCAGAGCGTGCGGCCGATGCGTTCGGTCTGGAAGACGGAGAGGTAATTGTCCCAGCTCATGGCGGTAAAGGCGCGTGCCGAAGGCGCCTGCAGGTAAGGCAGGAACGACGCATAGGCGAGCACGAGGAAGGGAATGATCGTCGACAGCGCCAGATAAAGCAGGACGAGACCGAACGCCGGCCAGCGCCAGCGGCCAAGCGACAGCAGGCGCGGCCGATAGCCTTTGCCGGTGATGACGGTGAAGCGTTCCGATTTGGAGATCACCCGGCTGTAGGCGTAGATGCTCAAGGCCGCCACCAGCAGATAGAGCATGGCCAGCGCATTGGCTTCGCCATAGGCGGGCAGTGAAGAGGTGGCGTTCAGCACGGCATAAATCTTCGTGCTGAAGACGTAGATGTTGGCCGGAAGCCCGAGAATGCCCGGCACTTCGAATTGCTCCAGCGCGGTCGTGAACTGGTAGATGCCGACCGCGAGCAATCCCGGCAGCATCAGGCCGAGGGTCACCTTGCGCAGCGCTGACGCGGGCCGCGCTCCCGACATCGCCGCCGCTTCCTCCAGCGACGGGTCCATGCTGCGCAGGAGCGGCACGAGCATCAGGAAGGCGGTTGGCACCATGCGAAGACCTTCGATGAAAATCATGCCCGGCAGGGTGTAGATATTGAACGGCGGCGACGACAGGCCAAACGCGTCCATGAGTCCCTTGTTGATGAAGCCGATGCGCGGGCTCGCCAGCAGCACCCATGCCATCGCCTGCAACATCCCCGGCATAGCCAGGGTCATTGGCACGCCAGCGTAAATCCAGATTTTGCCCGGGATATTGGTGCGCTCCACCAGCCAGGCGAGAGCCGCGGCGACGAGAATGCCGTAAGCCGTGCTGCCCAGCGCAAACCAGAGCGTGTTCGACATCACGGCATAGGTTGCGGGATCGCCCCATACCTTGATGTAGTTGGACAGGCCGAGGCGGGCGAAGGAAAATTCCGCGGGCAGGCGCGCCTGGCTGAAGCTGCCGAGGACGAGAAACAGCAGCGGCGTCACCACCGCCAGCAAGACGGCGACGAAGACGGCAAGTTCCCAAAGCGATGACGCGGTTATTCTCGGCGGCCAGACGGCCGGCGACTGCCGATTCACGGTCGTGACGGTCATCATTCCTCTTCGGCAGCGCTAGGCCCGAGCGCTGCATTTGAAGGCAATACGCGAATTGCCGCAAGCTTTTACCGCCGCAGCGCGATTAAAATTGGATATTGTGCCGCTCAAATTTTGAATGCAGTATCGCAATCTGCGGCTACAAGAAAAAAAGAGACAGGGAGGACTGGTCTGCAATGCTGTCCAAGGCCAACAATGACCTGCTCACCCAGACGGGGCCTGGAACTCCGTGCGGGGAATTCCTGCGCAGCTATTGGCAGCCGATTGCGACGGCGGAGGAAATGCCGTCCGGCGGCGCGCCGCTGCCGATCCGGATTATGGGCGAAGATCTCGTCCTGTTCCGGTCCGACGAAGGTGAGCTTGGACTCATTGGCCAATTCTGCCCGCATCGCGGCACCGACCTGTCCTACGGACGGGTTGAGGACGGCGGCCTGCGTTGCCTTTATCACGGCTGGCTGTTCGACAAGCACGGCAAGTGCCTCGACCAGCCCGCGGAGCCCAAGGACAAGAAGTTCTGCCACAAGGTGCGGCACCTCGCCTATCCGGTGCAGGAAAAGGGCGGCGCGATCTGGTGCTACATGGGCAAGGGCGAGCCGCCGCTCATCCCGGATTTCGAGTTCCTCACCGGCCCGGAGCCCAACCGGCTGACCTTCCGCGTCATCCAGATGTGCAATTGGCTGCAGGGCCTGGAAAGCTCGACCGACCCCGCGCACACAACGTATCTGCACCGCAGGCCTCCCGGAAAGGCGAGCGAGCGTTCGGGCGCCGACATCAGCGCTCTGCGCGGTACCGAACCGCCGGAGATATCGATCGAACATACGGCCTACGGAACGCGCATTTTCGCTCTGCACAATGCGCCGAACGGCCGCAAGTATCTCCGCGTCAACAACTACGTCTATCCGGCCAGTGCCACGCCCTCGACTTCCGCCGGCGAGGGGGGTTACCAGGGGCGCTGGTATGTCCCGATTGATGACTACAGCCATTGCCGGTTTGAATTCTTCTACAGCTATCCCGAGCCGCTAAACAAAGAACGGTTGCGGAAGAATCGTGAGGCGAATGTGGCTGCCGACCTGCGCCATATCCGTCGGCAAGAGAATCGCTACCTGCAGGACCGCGAAGAACTGAAACGCGGCGAGAGCTACGGCGGCATGGGATTGCATTTCCCCTCGCAGGACGCCTTCGCGATTGAGACGCAGGGCGCGATCCAGGACCGGGCCAAGGAACATCTCGGCTCAACCGACATCGTCATCATCGAGGTGCGTAAGGCGCTCCTGAAGGCGATCAAGCACATGCAGGAAGGCGGCGAGGCGCCGTGGGTGCACCGCAATCCCAATGAGAATGCTTTTGCGGATTTCGTCTGCGCTTCCGGCTATCTCCAGGAAGGTGAGGACGGACCGGCCTTCTGCCGCCGCGTCCTCGCCGGTCGAGCTGCGGCGGAATAGCGCGGATGTTGAACGTTATCGCAATCACACGCCTCCACCAGGCATCCTAATCCTGCACAAGGAGAGACTCATGGATCAGGCGACACTTCCCCAGGCCATCACCGGCATCAGCCACAGCGGCTTCTACGTGCAGGATCTCGACCGCACGCTCGAGTTCTACACCAGGCTTTTGGGCGCGAAGCTGGCGTGGCGGAACGATAAATCGGCCAATCCGCTGATGAAGATCTATATCGGCGACTTCGGCCTCTCGATCATCAAATGGCCGCCGGACATACCGAAGTTCGACATCCCGCACGCCATCCACTGGGCCTACCGCGTCGATCCGGAGAAGGCCGAGGAAACGGTCGAATACATCAGGTCCTGCGGCATCGAGATTGAAGGGCCGGTCGGCCACAAGCGCGAAGAGGGCATCCTGAACTGGTTCTTCCTCGATCCGGATAATTACCGGGTCGAGATTGAGGCGCGCTACCCGACCGCAGCGCAAGCGGCCGAAGTCATGGAGCGGGGCAAGGCCAACCGCCGCGAGGATTTGGGACTCTACGGCGGCGACAAGGTGCGCCGGGTGCTCAAGTCCGAGCCTTCATCCGCGTGACGGCGGCGCGCTCGAAAAAATAAAACGGGGAGGATGCGATGCAAAGGCGGGTTTTCGCCGCCGCTACGGCGTTGAGCTTGATTCTGGCGCAGGGCGCGGTTGCGGGCGCGGCGGAAACGCCGAAAGCGACGCTGAAGGCGATTGCCGATCTCGGCCTCGATGCCTCCATCCTTGAAGGCCTCGATGCCGAGCTCAATGTGCCGAAGGACTGGATCGAGGCCGCCAAACAGGAGAAGGAGGTCATCATCACCGGCACCTGGGAGGCGCGCGAATTCCGCGACATGACGGCCGCCTTCCGGGAGCGTTACCCCTTCATCAACCTGCGCTATGAGCGCGCCGGCACCAGCGGGCGCGGCATGCAGGTGCTGGTCGCGCTCGGCGAGGGCCGGGTAACCGCCGACGTGATGACCGCCATCGCCGATGCCATCTTCTATTTCATCGACATGAAGGCGCTGGCGGATCTGCGCGAGCTGCCCGGCTTCAAGAACATGTCGCCGGACTACGTCGCCGCCGACGGCACCTGGATCAGCCACAAGCTGTCGTTCCGCTGCATGGCCTACAATACCGACAAGGTGAAAAAGGAAGACCTGCCGAAAACCTGGGACGACCTGGTGAAAGGCCCGCGCTGGGGCGGCGGCAACCTCGCGCTCACCAACAATCCCAGCAGCTGGCTGCTCGGCCTCTGGGGCGATTTCGGCGAGAAATGGGGCGCGGACTTCACGCGCGCCCTGTTCGAGCAGCTGCAGCCGCAGCGCCGCAAGGAAGGCCTGACCGCATTGACCGGCCTCACGGTCGCCGGCGAATTCCATGCGAGCCTTCCGTCGCCGGAATGGGTCGCCAAGCGATACAGCGTGAAAGGCGCGCCCATCGGCTATCATTGCCCGGAACCGGTGCCGATCACCGTGTCGCAGATCGCGATGCTGGATAAGGCGCCGCACAAGAACGCCGCCCGCCTGTTCATCAATTGGATGGTGAGCCGCGAGGGGCAGATCCTGCAATACGCCACCACCTTTGCCGTGCCGATCCATCAGGCGCTGCAATTGCCGCAATTAGTCCCGTTTGCCGAAACCATCGTCGGCAAGCGCGCCAAAGTCCGTGACGACGCATTGCTCGTCAGCGACACCAACAAGAGAATGGGCGAGTTGTGGGACAGTTACTGGGGTGGCGGCGGCGCCACCAAAGGCGCGCCTTAGGGAGCAATCAATGGCCAAGATCGTTTTTGGATTCGGCTCATCGCATGGGCCGCTGCTGGCGACGCCGCCTGAGCGCTGGGACCTGCGAGCCGCCGACGATCGCAAGAATCCCGAGCACCCGTTCCGGGGACGCATCTACAACTTTCCTGACCTGGTCGAGGCGCGGAAGGGCGAGAAGGATTTCGAGAAGGAATCCAGCCTGGAGGTGCGGACCGAGCGCTACCAGCGCAACAACCGCGCCATGGACAAGCTGGTCGACAAGGTCGCCGAGGTCAATCCGGATGTCATCGTGGTGGTCGGCGACGACCAGCACGAATGGTTCTACGAGGACGTGCAGCCATCCTTTACGATCTATTGCGGCGATGGCGTCATCAACACCGCGATC
>DASSPI010000036.1:0-63978 GCA_035699705.1 Xanthobacteraceae bacterium | reverse complement strand
CAGAGCCACTTGCCCGCTCGATCGAAGCGGCGAGCCGCGCATCACCTTTGTCGACCGCGCCGGCAATGCCATGCGGTTTGAGAAATGCGTCGGGCGCATTTTTGCAGCCGCAGGCCAAGCCGACCCCTACAGAACCGGAGCCGTGCCGTCCGGCGATCTGCAAATGCCGGCTGTCGAGGTGCTTGAGCCCTCGCATGGTAACAAAGACTAGCCGCCGCCTCTTTGGCCGCAATTCCCGTTTCGTCATCCCGGCCGTGCGGCGCCAGAGCCGGACCCATAAAGATGTCGCGTAACACCGGGCCCGCGCACCGGTTCGTCTCACTCGCCGTCCGGGATGACAGTCACTCCTTCCGTTCCGCGTGCCAGCCGGTCACCGCGTCCGGCACCGCGTCGGTGGAGGCGAAATACGGCTTGATGTCGATCAGCGGCGTATTGTCGAGGCAGTCCAGTCCCTGCACCGAGAGCTGCGTGCCGTCGACTTTCAGCAAACGCACGACGCTCATGGCGATCGGGTTCGGCCGCGCGGGCGACCGCAAGGCGAATGTGCCGCGCTGCTCGCCGTAATGCCGCGGCACCTGCAGCGCCAGATCCCGCCGCGCCTTGTCCATCCAATAAAGCACCACGAGATGCGAGCAGGTTTCGACGTCTTTGAGCGCCGGCGCCCAGCGCGGATCGACGTCGATGCGGCAGACCGCCTCGGATTCGCGCGCGTTCTTCGGGCAGTCCTCCCGCCGGGTCCAGGGCGTGCGGATGCGGCCGATGAAATAGACCTCGGCGTCGGCTTTCGCCGGCAATTCGACCGCCTGTTCGCCCGGGCGGATTCCGAAGGGATCGTCGGCCATGGCTGGTCCTTGGCTGGTCCTTGGCTGGCCCTGGCTGGGCTCGGCTGGGTCGGGTTTTGGGCCTTGAAGTCAGTGGTTTAAACGTATAAAGATATCTTTATATGTTCTCGGGCCACGGCAGGGGCCCGCTTGATGGGTTTGTGATGTCGCAACGCTCCGATCTGGCTTTCACCACGTTGAACGGCGTCCTCAAGGCCGCCGGCGAGGGTACCCGGCTGCGCATTCTCGCGCTGTTGGCCGAGGCCGAGCTGACGGTTTCCGACCTTACCGAGATTTTGCGCCAGTCGCAGCCGCGCATCTCCCGCCATCTGAAACTGCTGAGCGAAGCCGGGCTGGTCGAGCGCTTCCGCGAGGGCTCCTGGGCCTTCTTCCGGATCGCCGAGCACGGCGCCGGCGCGGAAGTCATGCGCCTGTTGCTGGCGCGGCTCGCGCCGGACGATCCGACGGTGGCGCGCGACCGCGAACGCCTGGCGATGGTGCGCGCCGCGCGCGCGGCCGCCGCGCAGGCCTATTTCCGCCGCCATGCCGCGGAGTGGGACCGCATCCGCAAGCTGCATGTCGCCGATGCCGCGGTTGAGGAAGCGATCAAGGCCGCGGTCGCCGACCGGCCGGTGGAAGCGCTGCTCGATCTCGGCACCGGCACCGGCCGCATGCTGGAATTGTTCGGCCCCGACATCGCGCGCGGGCTCGGGCTCGATCTTTCGCTCGACATGCTGGCGCTGGCACGCGCGCGGCTCGACCGCGCCGGCCTGCGCCATTGCACCGTGCGGCAGGGCGACATCTACGATCTCGAGCTGCCGAAGAATTCCTTCGATCTGGTGATCGTGCATCAGGTGCTGCATTTCCTCGATGACGGCGCGCGCGCCATCCGCGAGGCGGCGCGGGTCCTGCGCCCGGGCGGCCGGCTGCTGGTGGTGGACTTCGCGCCGCATGACCTTGAGTTTCTGCGCGACCAGCATGCCCATCGCCGGCTCGGCTTCGCGCCCGAAACGGTGACGCAGTGGCTGCAAGCCGCCGGGCTTGATCCCGTTCTGCATCGCACGCTGTCGCCGGAGCCCGGCAGCGACGGCAAGATCGCCGTTTCGCTCTGGCTCGCGCGCGACCCGCGCATCGTGCTCGCTTCCGCGCGCGAGGTGGCGTGATGCCGCAAGATCGCGCCAGCCGTATCGAGACCCCGGGCGGGCGCCGCATCGGCGTCTCGTTCGAATTCTTTCCGCCCAAGACGGAAGAGATGGAAAAGAATTTGTGGGAGGCGATCACGCGGCTGGCGCCGCTCGCGCCCGATTTCGTCTCCGTGACTTATGGCGCCGGCGGCTCCACCCGTGAGCGCACGCACGCCACCGTCAAGCGCATCCTGGAGGAAACCGACCTCACGCCCGCCGCGCACCTGACCTGCGTCGCCGCCACCCGCGCGGAAGTGGATCAGGTGATCAGTAATTACTGCGCGATCGGCGTGCGCCATATCGTGGCGCTGCGCGGCGATCCCACCGGCGGGGTCGGGGCGCGTTACACGCCGCATCCCGGCGGCTATATCAACGCGGCCGATCTCACCTCCGGCATCAAGCGCATCTGCGATGTGGAGGTCTCGGTCGCCGCCTATCCGGAGAAACATCCCGACAGCCCGACGGTGGAAGCCGACATCGACATGCTGAAGGCCAAGGTGGAGGCCGGCGCCACCCGCGCCATCACGCAATTCTTCTTCGATAACGATCTTTACTTCCGCTATCTCGATCGCGTGCGCGCGCACGGCATCGATGTGCCGGTCGTGCCCGGCATCCTGCCGGTGCAGAATTTCAAGCAGGCCAGGAGCTTTGCCGAGCGCACGGGCGCGTCGGTGCCGGCCTGGCTGGCCGAGCGGTTCGAAGGTCTCGATGACGATCCCGCCACCAGAAAACTGATCGCCGCCGCGGTCGCCGCCGAGCAGGTGGTGGATCTGGTCGATCGCGGCGTCACCAATTTCCATTTCTACACCATGAACCGCGCCGACCTGGTGTATGCGGTGTGCCACCTCTTGGGCTTGCGGCCGGTGGCCGCTTCTTCTCGGGAACGTGAGGCGCGGGCGATTTAATGAGGCGTCATGGCCGGGCTTGTCCCGGCCATCCACGTCTTCTTGAAACCTAGAACGTGGATGCCCGGCACAAGGCCGGGCATGACGAAGAAAGCACCGTCATGAGTAGTCGTAAAAATTCCCCCGTCGCAGCCGCCATCCGCCAGGCAGCGAAAGAACGCATCCTGGTGCTCGACGGCGCCATGGGCACCATGATTCAGGCGCTGCGGCTCGACGAGGCCGGCTATCGCGGCGCCCGCTTTGCGGATTGGAACCGCGACGTGCGCGGCAACAACGACCTGCTGATCCTCAGCCAGCCGACCGCGATCCGCGACATCCACCTGGCTTACTTCCTGGCCGGCGCCGACATCGTCGAGACCAACACCTTTTCCTCCACCAGCATCGCCCAGGCCGATTACGGCATGGAGGCGCTGGCCTATGAGCTGAACGTGGAAGGCGCGAAACTCGCCAAGGACGCCGCGCGCCTGGCCGAGGAGAAAGACCGCAAGCCGCGCTTCGTCGCCGGCGCGCTCGGCCCGACCAACCGCACCGCCTCGATTTCGCCCGACGTCGGCAATCCCGGTTTCCGCGCCATCACCTTCGACGACCTGCGCGCGGCTTATGGCGAGCAGGTGAGGGGACTGCTCGACGGCGGCGTCGACATCCTGCTGATCGAAACCATTTTCGATACCCTCAACGCCAAGGCGGCGATCTACGCCATCGCCGAGATTGCCGAAGAGCGCGGCATCGACGTGCCGCTGATGATTTCCGGCACCATCACCGACCTTTCCGGCCGCCTGCTCTCCGGCCAGACGCCGGAAGCCTTCTGGAATTCCGTGCGCCACGCCGCGCCGCTGTCGATCGGACTCAATTGCGCGCTCGGCGCCAAGGAGATGCGCGCGCATATCGACGAACTCGGCCGCGTCGCCGACACGCTGGTCTGCGCCTACCCGAATGCCGGACTGCCGAACGAATTCGGCCAATATGACGAGACGCCGGAACACATGGCGAGCCTGATGGGCGAATTCGCCTCATCGGGCCTGGTCAATATCGTCGGCGGCTGTTGCGGCACGACGCCCGCGCATATCCGCGCGCTGGCCGAGTCGGTCGCCGGCAAGGCGCCGCGGCCGATTCCGGAAATCCCGCGCATGCTGCGGCTCTCCGGCCTCGAGCCCTTCACGCTCACGCCGGAAATCCCCTTCGTCAACGTCGGCGAGCGCACCAACGTCACCGGCTCCGCGCGCTTCCGCAAGCTGATCACGAGCGGCGATTTCCCCGCCGCGCTCGATGTGGCGCGCGAGCAGGTGGAGAATGGCGCGCAGATCATCGACGTCAACATGGACGAGGGTTTGCTGGATTCGCAGGAGGCGATGGTCAGCTTCCTGCATCTCGTCGCCTCCGAGCCGGACATCACGAAGGTGCCGGTGATGGTGGACTCCTCGAAGTTCCACATCATCGAGGCCGGGTTGAAATGCATCCAGGGCAAGCCGGTGGTGAATTCGATCTCGCTGAAGGAAGGCGAGGCGGCTTTCATCGATCACGCCAAGATCGTGCGCCGGCACGGCGCCGCGGTGGTGGTCATGGCCTTCGACGAGCAGGGCCAGGCCGACACCCTGCCGCGCCGCACCGGCATCTGCCAGCGCGCCTACGACATTTTGGTCAATCAGGTCGGCTTCCCGCCGGAAGACATCATCTTCGATCCCAACATCTTCCCGGTCGCCACCGGCCTCGAAGAGCACAACAGCTACGGCGTCGATTTTATCGAGGCCGCGCGCTGGATCCGGCAAAACCGTCCCGGCGCGCATGTGTCCGGCGGCGTGTCGAACCTCTCCTTCTCCTTCCGCGGCAATGAGCCGGTGCGCGAGGCGATGCATTCGGTCTTCCTCTATCACGCCATCAAGGCCGGGATGGACATGGGCATCGTCAATGCCGGGCAGATGATCGTCTATGACGACATCGAGCCGGAATTGCGCGAGGCGGTGGAAGACGTGGTGCTCAACCGCCGCCCCGACGCATCCGAGCGGCTGCTGGCGCTGGCCGAGCGTTACCGCGGCCAGACCCGCGAGCAGAAGGAAGCCGATCTCGCCTGGCGCGGCTGGCCGGTGGAGCAGCGGCTGTCGCATGCGCTGGTGCACGGCATCACCGAGTTCATCGAAGCCGATACCGAAGAGGCGCGGCAGAAGGCCGAGCGCCCGCTGCATGTGATCGAAGGCCCGCTGATGGACGGCATGAACGTCGTCGGCGACCTGTTCGGTTCCGGCAAGATGTTCTTGCCGCAGGTGGTGAAGTCCGCGCGGGTGATGAAACAGGCGGTGGCTTACCTGCTTCCCTTCATGGAGGAGGAGAAGCGGCTCAGCGGCGCGACGCAGTCCAATTCCGCCGGCAAGATCGTGATGGCCACGGTGAAGGGCGACGTGCACGACATCGGCAAGAACATCGTCGGCGTCGTGCTCCAGTGCAACAATTACGAGGTGGTCGACCTCGGCGTGATGGTGCCGGCGGCGAAGATCCTGGAGACCGCGATCGCGGAGAAGGCCGACATCATCGGCCTTTCCGGCCTGATCACGCCCTCGCTCGACGAGATGGTGCATGTCGCTTCCGAGATGGAGCGGCAGGGCTTTGAGCTGCCGCTGCTGATCGGCGGCGCCACCACCAGCCGCGTGCATACCGCGGTAAAGATCCATCCGCATTACACGCGCGGGCAGACGGTCTATGTGAACGACGCCAGCCGCGCGGTCGGCGTGGCGCAGGCACTGCTCTCGAAGGAAGCGAAGAACGATTACATCACCGATATCCGCGCCCAATACGCCAAGATCGCCGCCGCGCATGCGAGAGCGCAGGCCGACAAGCAGCGGCTGTCGCTGGCCGCCGCGCGCGCCAATGCGCTCAAGCTCGACTGGCAGGCACACAAGCCGGCGCGCCCGAGCTTCATCGGCAGCAAGGTGCTGGAGAATTATCCGCTGGACGAACTGGTCCCCTATATCGACTGGACGCCGTTCTTCCAGACCTGGGAACTGAGCGGAAAATTCCCCGCTATCCTGGAAGACTCGAAATTCGGCCCGGCCGCGCGCCCGCTCTACGAAGACGCGCGCAGGATGCTGGACCAGATCATCGCGGAAAAATGGTTCCGCGCCGGCGGCGTGATCGGCTTCTGGCCGGCCAATGCCGAAGGCGACGATATTTTGCTCTATGCCGATGAGGCGCGCAAAACGCCGATCGCCACGCTGCACACGCTGCGCCAGCAGCTCACCAAGCGCGAAGGCCGCTACAACGAAGCGTTGTCTGATTTCATCGCACCGGCCTCATCTGGCGTGCCGGATTATGTCGGTGCCTTCGCGGTCACCGCCGGCGTCGGGGAAGATGAAATCGCCGACCGCTTCAAGCTGAAGAACGACGACTATTCCGCCATCCTGGTGAAGGCGCTGGCCGACCGGCTGGCGGAGGCCTTCGCCGAGCGGCTGCATCAGCGCGTGCGCACGGAATTCTGGGGCCATGCGCCCGACGAGAAGCTCAGCAACGAGGAGCTGATCGCCGAAAAATATTCCGGCATCCGGCCGGCGCCCGGCTATCCGGCGCAGCCCGATCACACCGAGAAGGCGACCATCTTCAAGCTGCTGCCGGCGGACAAGATCGGCCTGCATCTGACGGAAAGCTTTGCGATGTGGCCGGGCGCGGCCGTGAGCGGGCTCTATTTCAGCCATCCGCAGAGCCATTATTTCGGCGTCGGCAAGATCGAGCGCGATCAGGTCGAGGACTATGCCCGCCGCAAAGGCTGGAGCGTGCCGGAAGCCGAGCGCTGGCTGGCGCCGATCCTCAACTACGATCCGAAGCCGGTCGAGGCGGTGGCTTGATCTCGGTCTTCATGGTGAGGAGCGTTGCGCGGCTCGTCAGGATGAGAATCGAACGTGGTGCTTGAGTCGGGTTTCTCTTCCTGCGTACCCCGGCACCATAGCAACAGGGACCTCGCGCGTCGCGGCAACCGCAGCAGCGGTATGTTTGTCCAGGCGGCAGCCAGATGCCGCTGGTTTGCGGTTCAATTGTGTAAATATCCGCAGGATCAAACGCCGGGGTCCCTGCGTTCACATCCCGTCTGACAATCATCGGAGATTCGAAAATGAAGAAAATTGTTATGCTCGCCGGAATGCTTGTTCTGGCGGCTACCTTGTCGCCCACCGACCTTTTGGCGAAGGGGAAAGGCAATGCTTCTGCAAAAGGGAATGCCCACGGTGCCAGAGCCCTGGCCCGTGCCGATGCAGTGGCGGGCCCTCATGGTTTGAAAGGCCGCAACGTCGCCCGCACGCGCGGCGCCAACAAAAGCGGCTTTTGCCCTCCGGGTCAGGCCAAGAAAGCTGGCTTGGGCAGCCGCTTCCAGTGCTGAGCGTAGAATAAGATCATACCAACACGGCCCAAAGCCGTGGTGGTATGAAGGCCGGCCTGCTGGTCGTCAGCCGCCGTACAAGTGCTGACCGCCGCTCGAGCTGACTGGAACCTTTAGTCCGGCGTTTCGGTATTCGCGCAATTTGTTGCGCAGGCAGCGGACCGAAATGTCCAGCATGCCTGCGGCCCGCGTTCGGTTGCCGCCGCAATTGTCCAGTATTTTCAGGATGTGCTTGCGCTCCACATCGGCCAAGGTCGGTCCCATCGCGGACCTCCGACTTCAAACTCGCCCCAACATTAGCAGGCCGTTTTATGGTTAACGGATCGTTAAACCGTTACCCCAGACCGCTCACGGCTGCGTGAGCCGAACCGCCAAAACAGCGCCGGGATGGGCGGCCTTCGGAGGTCAGTTCCGCCGCGCGCTGTGCCTAAAGTGTTGCCGCGTTCGTTAGCCCGACTGCTTCGTCGCAATGACTGTGTTGAGGCAGGTGGCGCTTTCTCTCTGCACCAGATAGAGCGTCCGCGCCACACCGCCGACCACATCGCCATACGCCAGGGTGAAAACCATATTCTGGCTGCCGACGGTCAGAGTGAATGTCGTATTCGTCAGCGAAAAGCTGCCGCCCAGAGCATTGGTGATCGGCTTCACGCCAAATCCGGCGCCATTGATCCGGACAGCGCTGGCTTCGAAGCCTTTGCTGGCGATCGATACGTCGCCGCTTGATGCCGCTGTATTGGGAAACTGGATGTAACCCACTTCGCTGGAGATGGTGCCGTTATTGGGACTGTTGATTCCACTGACATCCTGCTCAGCGTCTTTTGAGACCGTAATCAGCGTCTGGCAGAAAGCGGTAGAGTTAATGGCATATCTGCCGGACACCTTAGGCGCCGCCTGCGCCGCGGATGCCGTCGCAAGGATGGCGATACCCGCCAGCAAGCCTGTCGCCATCTTCATGAGATCCCCCCCGTGTTTTTCCGGGCCGTCCACGCAATGTTTTTGTTGCTGGCCGGACGGCGCGCTGCGGTCTTGCCTGCGAGGTGCAAATCCCACTGCCCCATTTCACGGAAAGGTTTAGCGCGGGCGCGGTGCCGCAGCAAGCCGTGGCACCGCGGTTCATCAATTAAATAAGGCCAACGATTTCTGCCGCTTGCATCTTGCTCAAATAAAAACGCCGGAGAGTTTCCTCTCCGGCGTGGTCGACTTCGCGACCGTTTAGTATTGCTTGGTCGCCATAATGGCGTTGTGGCGGTGGACTAGTTTTTCACCAGGCTGAAATGGAGAACCTGTTTGCTGCCCTGCGTCGCAATACCCGCGCCGCTGACGCCGTTGATATGGCCGCCCTGGATCGTAACCGGCGGGTTGCCTGGAACGTTTACCGTCCCGGTCAAATTGCAAGCGGACAGCGCCAGGTTTCCGCTCACGTTTACGTTCTGGGGACTACCTGCCACGCCATAAGATGTACATGGGCCGGCAAAGTTGCCGTTCGCCTGCACGGTCAGGACGCATTTGAGCGCCCGCGATGTGTCATTCTTGTAGGGCACGCCTGCACTCGGGAAAACTCTAATGGTTGTCGCGCCGTTGTTAGTGGAATTTCCGACGTTCACGAGAGTCGACTTGATATCCGGCGTCGTGCCCAACATCGCATAGAAGTGCCAAGTTCCTGCGAGCGCGCATGCCGCATTGGCGCCGCCAGACGTCGCCAACAGCGCCAAAGTCGCCGATAGCGAACAGGTCAGGATCTTTCGTTTACAGTTCATGATGTCCCCCCACGTTCGGGCCGTCCCGTCAAAGCGTTTTGTGGTTGGCGGACGGCGAAGCCCCCGGTCTTCGAAGCGAACCAGCCAATTGATGCAAATCTTACCTTTTGCGGCGGGCGCCGGCAAGCCGCGAAGCTTATGCGCGCGCTCCAACACGGCCCATAAGCAAACACCGGAGAGGGGTGCTCTCCGGTGTTGGATTGATGGATTGTTGTAACAGATGACGGCAGTTGCCGCTCGCCTTAAATCAGAATGCTCCGAGAATGATCGCGCCGAGGAAGAGAAAAACGGCGCAAACCGCAAGCGCATTGAGTCTCAAGGTGACGCCCACCTGCATGCCTCCCGCTTGTGACAATGCTTCAAGCTTAGCCATAATGCCGGCGGGGCCAAGAGGCGCCGGCGCCACAGGGGATAATTCCGTGTGAGGGCAAAAGCGGACCTTTGATTTTATTCAGAAATGTGGCGCTACAATCTTTTGTTATCGCCGTGTTATCGCCGCCTGGCGATGACGTTTTCCACAAAGGCCGCCGCCTCCAGCGTGGCGCGGTCGCGGCCGAAGCGTCCGACGATCTGCACGCCGAGCGGTAATCCGGCGCCATCGGCAATTCCCGGCACGTTGACGCAAGGCGTCCCCATCGAGGTCCATAGCCGGTTGAAGGTCGCCTTGCCGGTGGTCTTGAAACCGAGCGGCGCTGCGCCGGGCGCCGACGGCGTCAGGATAAACTTGCCTTCCAGCAGCTCATTCACCGCATGCCGCGCGCGCCGCGTCAGGCGCCGTGCCGAGTCGTATTCTTCCGAGGTGATGGTGGCGGCCTTGTCCAGCAGCAGGCCGAGCACCGGCCCGATGGCGTTGCGGTGATTGTCATATTCATAGGCCAATGCGCGGAAGGCCTCGTAGTCCATGATGACCGGCTGCAGGCGCCAGGCCTCCTCAACGACGTCAGGCAGATCGATCTCTTCCACTTTTGCACCGGCGGCCTGCGCGGCACGGGCGGTATCTTCGATCGCGCGCTGCATATCCGCGCTTGCTTCATTCCACACGCGGGTGCGCGCGACCAGCAGCGTCGGCACCTCGGGCGGCGTGCGGTCGACGCGCAGGTCGCGCCCGCTGATGGCGGCGGCGGCGTAGGCCACGTCCACCACGCGCGCGGCGAACAGGCCGACGGTGTCGAGCGACCAGGAAAAGCATTTGATGCCGACGGTCGGCAGCAGGCGATAGGACGGCTTGAATCCGGCGATGCCGCAGAAGGCCGCCGGACGGATCACCGAGCCGCCGGTCTGCGTGCCGGTGGCAATCGGCACCATGCCGGCGGCGACTGCCGCGGCCGAACCGGACGAGGAGCCGCCGGGCGAATGCGCAAGGCTGCGCGGATTTTTGGTCTTCGCCGGCTGCAGATGCGCGAATTCGGTGGTGACGGTCTTGCCCAGCACCACGCCGCCGGCGCGCTTGAGCATCGACACCGCGGAGCAATCGGCGGGCGGCCGGTGGCCGGAATAGATCTTCGAGCCGTATTCGGTGGGAAAATCGGCGGTGTCGAAAATATCCTTCACCCCGACCGGCAAGCCGCGCAGCAGCGCCGGCCCGTGTGCCTGCGCCTGCGCTTCCGCTTCCCGCCGCGCGCGCTCGATGTCGAGCGCGACGAAGGCGCCGATCTCCGCGTCCCGCGCGGCGATGGCTTCGGCGCAAAGATCGACGACCTTGGCCGGCGTCAGGGTGCCGTCCTCGATCCGCCGTTCAAGCTCCAGTGCCAAAAGCATCGTGAGCATTCTCCTGCGCGCGACTTGACCCGAAACGAGACGGCCGTTCAAGCAACGATTTCTTATCCTTAATGCCGAGGGCGCTTTCAGGATTGATAAGTCATTAAAACAAAGCCTCGCATTGTCGAAAGATGAGGCGGGGACTGTGCTTTTCTCTTGTCGGTGTGGCCTTTCTCGGCGCGCTCGCGGGCTGCGGCCGCAGCTTCCTGAGTTTTGAGGAGCGCGAAGCCTGGCGCCACGAGGCGGAAGTCAAATGCCTGAAGTCCGGCGCGGTGAAGGAAGGTCCGGCGCTGGTGCGGGTCAGCCCGATCGATGGCCCGGGAATTTGTGGCGCGGATTTTCCGTTGAAGGTCGCCGCGTTGGGCGAGAGTCCGGTCTTGGCCTTCGGCGGCGAGCTGCGCCCGCCCGGAGCCATTCCGAAAACGGGAGCGTCGCAGCCGCGCTGGCCGGTATCGCCGCCGCCCGCGGAGACCTATGCGCCGGCGCCGATCTATCACGAGCCCATGCCGCAGGCTTATCCCGCGGCGCGCGCCAACCCGCCTTACGCGCCACCCGCCTCCGACGCTTACGTTCCGCCGCCCGGCTCGGAGAATTACCTGCGCGCCCCGGTGCCGCGGCAGGCTGCGCCGAATTACGCCCCGAATTACGTGCCGAACGTCGCCCCGGGCGAGCCGATCTCGCTGCGCGCGCCCGGCATTGCCGATCTGATTGAAGCCGACGCCATACGCAGCTATCCGCCGGATCGTTCCGGCGGCAGCGTGGTGCGTTCCTATCCGCCCGACCGCTCCGCTTATCCTGTGCCGAAGTCCTATCCGGCGGACCGGCCTTCCTACCGCGCGCCGGCGGCTTATCCGCCCGACCGGCCCGCGGCTTCCGCGCCGCAGACGGTGCCGGCGCTCGGTCCGGTACGCGGCACACAGGTGACCGGCTCGGTGCGGCCGGTCGAAGTCACGCCGAATGCCACGCTCGCCTGCCCCATCGTCTCTGCGCTCGATCAATGGATCGCGCAATCGGTGCAGCCCGCCGCGATGCGCTGGTTCGGCCAGCCGGTGGCCGAGATCAAGCAGATCTCGGCTTATTCCTGCCGCGGCATGAACGGCCAGCCCGGCGCGAGAATTTCCGAACATGCTTTCGGCAACGCGCTCGACATCGCGGCCTTCACGCTGGCCGACGGCCGCAAGGTGGTGGTGCGTTCGGCCTGGAACGGCGCGCCGGAGGAGCAGGGATTTCTGCGCGACATCCAGGGCGCGGCCTGCCAGCAGTTCACCACGGTGCTGGCGCCGGGCTCCAACCGCTTCCATTACGATCACATCCATGTCGATCTGATGCGGCGCCCGGGCGGACACCAGATCTGCAATCCCGCCGCGATGTCCGGCGAAGTGGCAGCCGCCCGCGCCGCGCAGCAAAAGGGCTATGCGCGCCGCGGCGATCCCTCCGGGATCACCGGCTCGATCGACGGCAAACGCAAGCTGGCCGATCTCCCCGGCGAGGACGACGACCATCGATGGGTCGATCCCGATGCGCCGGCGCGGCAGTCCGAGAGCCGCCCGCGCGAGCGCTTTCGCGACTGGTGACCGCCGCGCCCATGGTTAACGCCTGGTGACCGGCACCGCCGAAAGCTCCAAATTACGCGGCGGCATTAATACGAAAGTACCGGTTTGCGTTTAGGACGTCGCAAATGCGCGTCGTGTTGGTCGATCCGAGCCGGACCGTTCTGAAATTTGTCTCGCGTCTTCTGGAAGCGCGCGGCGATGAGGTGCGACCCTTCACCGACGGGCGCGCCGCGCTGGCCTATGTCGCGCAAGACCCTCTGGTGGATGCGCTCATCACCAGTGCCGAGCCGATGTCGATCTCCGGCCTCGAACTGTGTTGGGAAACGCGCCTGGTCGCCGGCGACCGGCGCTCGATCTACGTTATTCTGATGTCGTCCAACCAGGAGCGGCGCAATCTGATTGAAGCGCTCGATTCCGGCGCCGACGATTTTATCGGCAAGCCGCCCGCTGCCGAGGAACTCTATGCGCGTCTGCGCGCCGCCGAACGGCTCGCCACCATGCACCGCGACCTCGTGCAGCTCGCCTCACTCGATCCGCTCACCGGCATTTTCAACCGCCGCGTCTTCTTCGAGCGGGCGCAGGCGGCGCTGGCACAGCGTGCGGAGAACGACACACTGGCCGCGATCATGCTCGACATCGATTATTTCAAGCGCGTCAACGACGTCTATGGCCATGCCGTGGGCGACCGTGCGATCCGTGAAGTCGCCAGCCTGATTTCGGGCACCGGCGAGATCGTCGGGCGGCTGGGCGGCGAGGAATTCGCCATGCTGCTCCCGGGCCGCGACCTGGCCGGCGGCCGGGAAATCGCCGAGCGCCTGCGGCAGGAGACTATGGCTCTGCGCCTGCCGGCGGATGGCAACGTCGTGACGCTTACCTCCAGCTTCGGCGTGAGCGAATGGCTTGCAGGCGAGAGCGTGGATGAAACCTTGCGCCGCGCCGACATGGCGCTTTATTCCGCCAAGGCGGCGGGACGCAACCGGGTGGTCACCACCGATGCCGCGCTGGCGCTGAAAGATTACGCCGAGGCGGACCGTCCGGTGCGCGCAACGCAGCGGGCCGATGCGTCGACGGTCCAAGAGACCACGTCCCGCAGCCCGCGCCCGGCGGCCTGAAGGCCGGCGTCGCGGTTTAAAGGCCTTACCCCCGCGCTCCCGACACCCTATATTGGCTGTCAAAGCGGCCGGTCCGTGCCGCTTCCTGGAGGATCGCAATGGCCCGCTTTCGTTTTCGTCATCTTTTCGCGCTGCTCGCCGCTCTGGCGGTGACGGGCTTCGTCATCAGCGAGGCCGACGCCCGCGTTGGCCGCGGCGGCAGCCTCGGCAGCCGTGGCGCGCGCACCTATTCGGCGCCGCCTCCGACCGCCACCGCGCCGTCGACCGCCGCTCCGATGCAGCGCTCGATCACGCAGCCGAACGCGACGCGGCCCACGACGCCGGCGACATCGCCGTCGCCCGGCCTTGCCGGCCGTCCCGGCGGATTGTTCGGCGGCGGATTGCTCGGCGGCCTGGCCGCCGGCTTCATCGGCGCCGGCCTGTTCGGCCTGCTCTTCGGCCACGGCTTCCTGGGCGGTCTCGGCGGCTTTGCTTCCTTCCTCGGCCTGCTGTTGCAGATCGGGTTGGTGATCATCGTCGCCCGCCTGGCCTGGGCCTGGTGGCAGCGCCGCCAGCAGCAGCCGGCTTTGGCCTCCGGTCCGTCCATGCGCGACAATCCGACGGGCAATGGCAGCGGCTTGGGCAGCTTCCTCGGCATGGGCGCCGGCGCCGGCGCTGCGGCGGCGGATACCGGCGCGCCGCTGGAAATCGAGCCGAAGGATTTCGACGCCTTCGAGCAACTGCTTGGGGAAGTCCAGCAGGCCTATAGCGAGGAGGATCTGAACGCGCTGCGCCGTCTTGCGACGCCGGAGATGCTGTCCTACTTCGCCGACGATCTGGCGGACAACGCCAGCCGCGGTGTGCACAACAAGGTCTCCGACGTGAAGCTGCTGCAGGGCGACCTGGCGGAAGCCTGGCGCGAAGACGACACCGACTATGCGACTGTCGCCATGCGCTTCGGCATCGTCGATCAGATGCTCGACCGCACCACCGGACAACTGGTGGAAGGCTCAACCAGCCCGATGGAAGCCACCGAGCTGTGGACCTTCCGCCGCGCGCGCGGCGGCTCCTGGGTGCTCGCCGGTATCCAGCAGGGCTGACGCGACGACATCGATTGGACAAAGGCCGGGCCAAAAGCCCGGCCTTTTTCTTTTCGGACTGGGGCTGGCCGGTTTTTCCTCATCATGGTCCCGGCCATCCAGGTATTTTATTTCGGCCATGTTTTGAGAACGTGGATGCCCGGCCCCAAGGCCGGGCGTGACGATGAGCAATCGCGACTGTTCCTTACGCCCTCCCGTAGCCCCCCGCCGTCGGCGTCCTGATCGTGACGGCTTCGCCCGCATCCAGCACGGTGGAGTCGCAGCCTTTCAGCTTTTCGATGCGGCCGTCGTTGCGGCGCACCCTGTTCTCTCCGACCTGACCCGCTTCACCGCCCGCCAGCCCGAACGGCCGCACCCGGCGGTGGCCGGACAGGATCGTGCATTGCATCTTCTCCAGGAAGCGGATGGTGCGGGAGACGCCGTCGCCCGCCTTCCATTGGCCCCGTCCGCCGGAGTTTTTGCGGATGTGGAAATCCTCCAGCAGCACCGGATAGCGCAGCTCCAGCACTTCCGGATCGGTCAGCCGCGTGTTGGTCATATGCGTGTGCATTGCGTCGGTGCCGGGAAAGCCGGGACCGGCAGGTGAGCCGGAGCAGATCGTCTCGTAATATTGATAGCGCGCATTGCCGAAATTGAGATTGTTCATGGTGCCTTGCGCCGCCGCCATCGCGCCGAGCGCGCCGAACAGGCAATTGGTCACCGCCTGCGAGGTCTCGACGTTGCCGGCCACCACGGCGGCGGGATATTCCGGCGACAGCATCGAGCGTTTGGGAATCACGATGTTGATCGGCCGCAGGCAGCCGGCATTCATCGGGATGTCGTCGTCCACCATCACGCGGAACACATAAAGCACCGCCGCGCGTGTCACCGGCTCGGGCGCGTTGAAATTGTCGCCCTGCTGCGGCGAGGTGCCGGTGAAATCCACCGTCGCCTCCCGCTGCTTCCGGTCGACGCTGATCTTCACCTGGATGCGCGTGCCCTGATCCATCTCGTAGATGAATGCGCTGTCGTGCAGCCTGTCGATCACGCGCCGCACGCTCTCGGCCGCGTTGTCCTGTACGTGGCCCATGTAGGCCTGCACGGTGGCAAGCCCGAACTGCGCCACCATCTTGCGCAGTTCCTGCGCGCCTTTTTCGTTGGCGGCGATCTGCGCCTTCAGGTCGGCGATATTCTGCGCCGGGTTGCGCGCCGGATAGGCGGCGCCATTCAGCAGCGCCTGCAACTCCTGCTCGCGGAAGCGGCCGCGGTCCACCAGCTTGAAGTTGTCGATATAGACGCCTTCCTCGCCGATGGTGACGGCCTCGGGCGACATCGATCCCGGGGCGATGCCGCCGATGTCGGCGTGATGCCCGCGCGAGGCCACCCAGAACAGGATGCGCGGATTGCGCCCCGGGCCGTCGCCCTTCGAGGCTCGCTTCGCTCGCGCCTCGGAGTCACGGGGCAAGGTTCCGAACACCGGGGTGCAGACGGTGATGTCGGGCAGATGCGTGCCGCCGTTATAGGGCGCGTTGATCGCAAACACGTCGCCCGGGCGGATCGCCGGATTCTGCCGGATCACGGTTTCCACCGCGCGGTCCATGGAGCCGAGGTGCACCGGCATATGCGGGGCGTTGGCCACCAGCGTGCCGTCGGCGGAAAACACCGCGCAGGAGAAATCCAGCCGCTCCTTGATGTTGACCGAGTAAGCCGTGTTCTGCAGCGCGACGCCCATCTGTTCGGCGATCGCCATGAACAGGTTGTTGAACACTTCCAGCATCACCGGGTCGGCTTTGGTGCCGATCGCGCTCTGGCGCTTGAGCCTGGTGGCGCGCGTCAGCACAAGATGGTTTTTCCCTGTCAGTTCCGCGCGCCAGCCTTTCTCGATCACCACGGTCTGGTGCGGCTCGATGACGATGGCCGGACCGGGGATTTTGGCTCCGGGTTTGAGCTGATCGCGGGTGAAGACCCTGGCCGGGTGAAATTTGCCGCCGGAGAAAAATTTCGTGCGGCGGGCCGGCGAGGGGAGTTTGGCGCCGCTTTTGCGCCGCAACGGCTCGCGGAATTTGGCGCCGCCGCCGACCGCTTCCACCGACACCGCCTCGATCACCAGCTCCTTGGTCCGGTCGATGAAGCCGAAGCGGGACTTGTGCGCCTTCTCGAAGGCGGACTGGATTCTCTTTGTCATTCCGGGTGAGCCGCGAAGCGGCGAGGCCCGGAATCGATAACCCCGGCGAGTGGATATGGATTCCGGGCTCGCGCGTTCGGCGCGCCCCGGAATGACGAAGGCCGCAATCTCCAGCGCCGTATCGGTTCCCGCGTAGCGAATATGCGCGCGTACCAGCACCTTGATCTTGCCGGGCGGTACGCCCTGGCGCGCGACTTCCTTGGCCGCCTCCCTGCCGAGGCGCGCCGCGGTCTTGTTCAGCACCGCCACCGCCGCGGCATTCAGCGGCAGCTCGATCGCCTGCTGGCGCGTGGCGCGGATGTCGGCCAGGCCCATGCCATAGGCGGAGAGCAGCGAGGAGAAAGGATGGATCAGCACCGTGGTCATGCCGAGCGCGTCGGCGACCAAGCAGGCATGCTGCCCGCCTGCGCCGCCGAAGCAGTTGAGCGCATAGCGCGTCACGTCATAGCCGCGCTGCACGGAAATCTTCTTGATGGCATTGGCCATGTTCTCGACCGCGATGCGGAGAAATCCGTCGGCCACTTCCTCCGGCCCGCGGCCGACCTCGCGCGCCAGCGCCGCGAAAGCGACGCGCACGGCCTCGGCATCGAGCGCCTGGTTCTGTTGCGGACCGAAAATCTTCGGAAACAAATCCGGCATCAGCTTGCCGACCATGAGATTGGCGTCGGTGACCGTGAGCGGGCCGCCGCGACGATAGCTCTTCGGTCCGGGATTGGCGCCGGCCGAGTCCGGGCCGACGCGAAAGCGCGCGCCGTCAAAATGCAGGACCGAGCCGCCACCCGCCGCCACGGTGTGGATCAGCATCATCGGTGCGCGCATGCGCACGCCCGCCACTTCGGTCTCAAAACTGCGCTCGTAGTCGCCGTCGAAATGCGACACGTCGGTCGAGGTGCCGCCCATGTCGAAGCCGATCAGTTTTGCGAATCCGGCGGCGCGTCCGGTTTCCGCCAGCCCGACCACGCCGCCGGCCGGGCCGGAGAGGATGGCGTCCTTGCCCTGGAACAGCTCCGCGGCGGTGAGCCCGCCCGCGGATGTCATGAACATGAGTTTTGTTTTACCTCCCCCTCGCTCCGCGTCTTCCTCCTCCCTCCCCCGGTCAGGGAGAGGGGACGATAAGGAACCGCCGGTGCTCATCTCATCGGAAACCCGCTCCACATACCGGCGCAAAATCGGCGAGAGATAAGCGTCCACCACCGTGGTGTCGCCGCGGCCGATAAGCTTGATCAGCGGCGAGACTTCGTGGCCCACCGAGACCTGCGGAAAGCCGATCTCGCGCGCCAGCGCCGCCACGCGCTGCTCATGCGCGGGGTAGCGATAGCCATGCATGAAGACGATAGCGACGGCTGCAATGCCGTCCGCCCGCGCGGCTTCAAGCGCGGGCCGCAGGACATCGAGATCCGGCGCGCGCTCTACCGTGCCGTCCGCGCGCACGCGCTCGTCCACTTCGATCACGCGCTCGTAGAGCACGTCCGGCTTGATGATGTGCTTGGCGAAAATCTTTGGCCGCGCCTGATAGCCGATCTTCAGCGCATCGCCGAAACCCTTGGTGATGAGGAGAAGCGTGCGCGCGCCCTTGCGCTCGAGCAGCGCATTGGTCGCTACCGTGGTTCCCATCTTGACGGCGCCGATGCGCGCGGCGGGGATCGGCTCCGCGGACTGCAATCCGAAAAGATCGCGGATGCCCTGCACCGCGGCATCGGCATAGGCTTCGGGATTTTCCGACAACAGCTTGTGCGCGACGAGCGCGCCATCCGGCCGGCGCCCCACCAGATCGGTGAAGGTGCCGCCCCGGTCGATCCAGAAATCCCAGCGCCCTTGTTGCTGATCCGGCGTCCGTCGCGTTTGCTTCATGCGCTTATTCAGGAACATGCCGCGCGCGAATGCGAAAGCCAGTCCTCACGGTCATTCGCATCTTGTAACCTGAATGGTCCTGATTGATCCCGCTGTCCGTCGGCGCGGCCCCGCTCCAACAAGAACGCACTCTACCCCAGGTGGCCACAGGCGGGTATGTTCTGAGCGGATTGCGTTTCGGCGCTCGACTGAGGGAGGAAGGTTGTGAAGCTTTACATGCACCCGGTTTCGACCGCCAGCCGGCCGGTCCGGCTGTTCATTGCCGAAAACGGCATCAAATGCGATGAGGAAGTCGTCGATATCCTGCAAGGCGCCCATTACCAGGAGCCATACGCATCGCTCAATCCGAGCCGGCTGGTGCCGATGCTCGAGGACGGCGATTTCCGCCTGACGGAAAGCTCGGCGATCCTGAAATATCTCGCCGACAAATACGACCTGCCGTCCTATCCGAAGGACCTCAAGAAGCGCGCCAAGGTCAACGAAGCGATGGACTGGCTCAATACCCAACTCTATCGCGACCTCGGTTACGGGCTGATCTATCCTCAGCTCTTTCCGCACCACAAGCGCCGCAGCGACGAGGCGCACGCCGGCGTCATCGCCTGGGGACAGCAAGGCGCCAAGAACTGGCTGCAGATTCTCAACGACCACTGGATCGGACCAAAAAACTTGTATCTCTGCGGCAACGAACTCACGATCGCAGACTATTTCGGCTCTGCCCTGGTATCGATCGGGGAACTGATCGGCTGCGATTTCAGCGCCTATCCCAACATCAAGCGTTGGCTCGACAACATGAAGAAACTGGAGTCGTGGGACCAGATCAACGAGGTTTTCACGGGCTTCGCGGCCGCCAATAAGGGCAAAGACTTCGCGCGCATATGAGCGCCGCGCGCCGAAGCGAAAGCCAAAAATGGCGGGGCGCCCGACGGGTTCTCCGTCGGGCGCCCCTTAACAAGCATCAGCCAGCCTGTAAGCCGGGTTCTGTATGGCGTCTTGCCCGAAGGCAGGACACGTGACGGCCATTCCTCTGGGACGCCGGTTGCCCGGCGCCTCAAGCGACCTACCCGGGCGGCAATCCGGATACAGATCTGGGAGATTGCTCCCCCGCGCCGCCCCTATTCGGTTTTGCTCCCGGTGGGGTTTGCCGTGCCGCTTCCGTTGCCGGAAACGCGGTGCGCTCTTACCGCACCCTTTCACCCTTACCGCGGCATACGCAACGCCCGCGGCGGTCTGCTCTCTGTGGCACTTTCCCTGAGATCCGCCCCGTCTTCACGGGGACAATTCCCGCCGGATGTTATCCGGCACCGTACATCCATGGAGCCCGGACTTTCCTCCACGGCAGCCTTTCGGCCCTTGCCGCAGCGGCCGTCCGGCCGACTGACAGTGTTAGAAGTGGTTATTAATATGGGCGGCGTCAAGGCAGAGCCTTGAATCATAAGGCGATCCGGGGTCCACTGGGCTGATCCTACCGGGAGAAAAATCATGACGGGCGACTTCGAAGACCATTGCTGGAAAGACGTGATCCCGCCGCACGTGCTGGAGATCTACTCCGGCTACGCGCGCAAGCTGTTCGTCGGGCCGTCGCCCGCGCTGGTCGCCGTCGATCTCTATGAATCGGCCTATCAGGGCGGCAACCGGCCGATGTCCGAACTGGCCAAAACCTACCCGGGCTCCTGCGGCGAAAATGCCTGGAAGGCGATCGAGCCGACCAAGCGGCTGTTCGCCGCCGCGCGCGCGGCCGGCATTCCGATCTTCTATTCCACCGGCGACACCCGGCCGGAGAGTCATCCAGGCCAGGTGAATGTCAGCGCGACCAAGCGCCGCTCCAAGGCCATGCGCGATCCGGCGATGTATGCCATCCGCCCCGAGTTCAAGCCGCAGCACGGCGACGTGGTGATCTTCAAGCAGCGCGCCAGCGCATTCTTTGGCACGCCGCTGACCGCGCATCTCAACCAGCTTGGCGTCCGCAGCGTGATCATGTGCGGCGAGAGCACCTCAGGCTGCGTGCGCGCCTCGGCGGTCGATGCCTTCTCTCACGGCTATCACGTCACCCTGGTGGAGGAATGCTGCTTCGACCGCAGCGATATTTCCCACAAGATCAACCTGTTCGACATGCATCACAAATATTGCGACGTGATGCGGATCGATGAAGTGGCGGCGCATCTCGACGGCATGGCGGTGCGCAAGGCCGGCTGATTAACCGCCTGAATTACCAGCGGCGGCGTTCCAGCAGCTTGTGCAGCGTGCGCTGCGTCGAGCCGTCGGCGATGCCGTCGACTTTCTCCGGGCGGAAATGCCGCTGGAAGGCGGTGACCACATCGCGTGTTGTTTCACCAAAGGTGCCGGTCACCGGAATGCCATAGCCAAAATCGGCCAGGGCGATTTGCAGGCCGCGCACCTCGTCGCTTGCATGGCCGAGAGCAAGACTCGGCCCCTTGTCGCTGATGCGCGAAGGCGTCACCCATTCGCCGATGCCGGAATCGGCCAGCAGCCGCCAGGGAAATTTTTCGCCCGGATCGCGCTTGCGCGAAGGCGCCACGTCGGAATGCGCCAGCACGCGATCAGGCTTGATGCCGCGCCGCGCGATGATGCCGCGGCAGAGCGCGATCACCGCGGCGATCTGCCGGGAGGGAAAATCCGGATAACCGAAATCGTGGCCCGGATTGGCGATCTCGATACCGATCGATGAGGAATTGATGTCGGTTTCACCTGCCCAATGCGACTCGCCGGCGTGCCAGGCGCGGCGGCTTTCCTGCACCGACTGCACGATGCGGCCGTCTTCGAAAACGAAATAATGCGACGAGACCTTGCTCTCCGGCGAGCACAGCCGGTCCAGCGCCTCCTGCGCAGTCTGCATCCCGGTGTAATGCAACAGGATGATGTCCGGGGCGCGGCCATCCTTGCGCTCATCATGTGTCGGCGAGGGCACAACGTCGGTGACGAGAGAGGAATCAGGCTGAAAGACCGACATGGCCGGCATATACATGCCTTTGTTCCGCAACAGAAGATGGATCGAGAAACCGGCTCGTATCGGAGGAATGTTTCTTGTCGCAAAGATGGCGGCAAAGAAAACGCCGGCCCAGCGAGGCTGGACCGGCGCTTTACTCAGACTGACGATTCTTACGCTACAGACGCTAGTGACTTACTTGGCGCTCTTACACTACAGACGCTACTGACTTACTTGGCGCTGCTTCCGCTGCCGCTCGGGGCCATCGCGCCGCCTGGAGCGCTACGCGGAGTGGTGGCCGAACCCGAACCAGAGGACGAGGCACCCGAGCCTGCGCCCGTCGTGGTGCTGCGGTCCTGATAACGCTCGAAGTTCGGGGCCTGCGCCAGCTGGTCCTTGGTCATGCTGACCTTCAGCTTCCAGGTGTCCTTGTCCTGGGTCATCTGGATGGAGGACGGAGCCAGCGCCACTTCCTTGGCACCAACGCCGAGGAAGCCGCCTACGCTGAGGATATAGGCTTCGATCTTGCCATCCTTGGAGAACAGGATGTCGCTGACATCGCCGATCTTCTTGTCGTCGCTGCCGAGAACGTCAGCGCCTTTGACCTTGGAAGCCAGCAGCTGATCAGGCTTCTGCGACGAAATGGTCGCAGCCGAACCGCTGGCGCCGCTGGTGCTCGCGCTGGCGGCGGGTTTCGGCGTATCCGCCTTCATCGCATCGGACGCGCTGGGCTTCGGAGCGTCGGACTTCATCGTGTCGGAGGAAGAAGCCGGCGGGCTGGAAGCCGCAGGCGGGCTGCTCGAACCGGGACTCGAGCTCGACGGCGCTTGCGCCACGGCGGACGACAACATCAATCCGCTCAGCGCGGTCGTAATCAATAGGTTCTTCAACATAGGGAAACCTCCATGCATGTGGGTGTTGGGTGATGAACGGCATCGGGCACGGTTTTTCGTTCGCGGCCTGAAAAACACCGGCCCTCTTTTTAGCAACGTTTGAATGCAGGCCGGTGTTCCGCGCCAAACTGCCGCGATAACGCAGACAGATTTCGTGCATTGCCGACAGACTCGCCGAAAAATCGCGAGGCTCAAGGAGTTCCACGGCCCGGCAACGCGCGCAGGCGGGTTTATCAACCTGTAGTTGCAGCAACCGTTCCTTAAGATTAACCGGGGTTAATAGCGGCTGAAAAACACTGCGCCGCGCCAGTACTTAGCCGGGCCGGAGCGCGCAGCGTCCCGTAATTGACGCCCAAAGCAGCCCATGATAGCCCATATTATCCCACATTCGGGAGCGGTACGGCGGGTTCCGCGTAACCAGGGCTGCCAAGGGCCGCTTGATGGACCGCTTTGTGTCCAATTTTGCGTTGCGTCTGGATTCCAAGGGCCGCGTATCGATACCGGCGCCATTCCGCAGCGTACTGACGCGCGACGGCTTCGAAGGCCTCTATTGCTACCCGACGTTGGACCGTCCGGCGCTGGATGCAGGCGGTCACGCGCTGCTGGCGGAGATCGAGGCCTTGATCGCGCGCTTTCATCCCTTTTCGAACGAACGCGAACGCTTTGCCACGGCGCTCTATGGCACCAGCGACGTGTTGCGGATGGATGCCGAGGGCCGGGTGGTATTGCCGGAAGCGTTGAAGACGCATGCCGGGATCAAGGATGCCGTGGCCTTCGTTGGTCTGGGCAACAAGTTTCAGATCTGGGAGCCCAATCGCTTTCGTTCCGAGCTCGCGGAGGCCACCGAACAGGTGCGCGCGCTCAAGAAGCAGTTGGGAATCCAGGGAGCGGCGCCGAAAGCGCAAGGAGCACGGGAATGACGATGGGCGGCGACGGCGGGAAACCGGCTGTCGCTGGCGGACCTGCCCGTCACATTCCCGTGCTCGCCCGCCCGGCGCTCGAATATCTCAACATCCGCGACGGCGGCGTTTACATCGACGGCACCTTCGGCGCCGGCGGCTATACGCGCCTGATCCTCGAAGCCGCCAACGCGAAAGTGATCGGGATCGACCGCGACCAGACTGCGGTGGCGCGTGGCTTCGGCCTGGTAGAAGCCTCCGGCGGCCGGCTGACGCTGGTGGAGGACCGCTTCTCGGCGCTGGATACCGTCGCGCGCGAATCCGGCTTCGAGGCCGTGGACGGCGTCGTGCTCGATATCGGCGTGTCGTCGATGCAGCTCGACGAAGCCGGACGCGGCTTCTCCTTCCGGCTGGAAGGGCCGCTCGACATGCGCATGGGCAAATCGGGACCGACCGCGGCCGATGTGGTGGCGGCGGCGTCCGAGCGCGATCTCGCCAATATTATTTTCCTCCTGGGTGAAGAGCGGCATTCCCGCGCGGTCGCCCGCGCCATCGTCGCCGCGCGCAAGGAAAAGCCGATCGAAACCACCGGCGCGCTGGCCGACATCGTCGCGCGCGTGGTGCGCGGCAAGCCGGGGGAGATTCATCCGGCGACAAGAACGTTCCAGGCGCTGCGCATTTTCGTCAACGAGGAGCTCAATGAGCTGGCCGAGGGGCTGGCCGCGGCCGAGCGCATCCTCAAGCCGGGCGGGCGGCTGGTCGTCGTCTCCTTCCATTCGCTCGAAGACCGCATTGTGAAGACCTTTCTGGCCGAGCGCAGCGGCACGGCTGCCGGCTCGCGCCATCTGCCGGCGGTGGATGCGCCGCCGCCCACCTTCAGCACCATCACCAAGCGTCCGGTCGTGGCGGACGAAGCGGAGATCGCGGCCAATCCGCGCGCCCGTTCCGCCAAGCTGCGCGCCGGCGAGCGCACGCAAGCGGCGCCGCGCGCCGGCGGCGCCGGGCAACTCTTCGATCTGCCGTCGCCCGCTGACCTGGTGCGGGGGCGCTGATGTTCGTGCGTCTGCTCAACATCTGCGTGATCGCGGCTTTGGTATTTGCCGCAGCTTATGTCTACGACATCAAGTACCAGTCGACGTTGCGCGCCGAACGCGTCGCCAAGCTGCGGCACGATCTCCGGCGCGAGCGCGACGCCATCGCCAGCCTGCGCGCCGAATGGGCGCGGCTCGGCAATCCGCGCCGCATCCAGACCCTGGCGCAGCGGCATCTCCAGTTGAAGCCGTTCCAGACCAATCAGATCGATACCTTCGACAACCTGCCGATGCGGCCGCCGCAGATCGTGCCGCCGGGAACCGGAGATCCCATCGCCGCCATGCTTGAGGACATCAGCGAGGACCTGACCGCTTCCACCGGCAGCATTGAATCGCTGCTCGGCGCCGGCGCCGACGAAGAGGACCGGCAGCAATGAAGGCGGCGGGGGCAACATCGGCCGCGCTGAGCTGGCGCCGGCGTTTGGTGCAGCGGCTGCTCTACGGGCAGAACGTGGACCGCGGCGCAAAGTCGCGCGCCCGCGTCGGCCTCGCGATCCTCGTTTTCTCGCTGGGCTATGCGGTGATCGCCGGCCGGCTCATCCAGCTCGCCGCCGCGCCGGATAACCATACGGTGCGCCGCGCGGCCGACGCCGTCTCCACTTCGCGCCCCGACATTGTCGACCGCAACGGCGAAATCCTTGCGACCGACATCAAGGCCGCCTCGCTGTTCGGCGAGCCGCGCAAGATCATCGATGTCGACGAAGCGGTGGAACTGCTCACCGCGGTGCTGCCCGATCTGGATGCCACCGAGCTGCGCGAGCGGCTGTCCTCGCGCAAGGGCTTCGTCTGGCTCAAGCGCGAGATCACGAAGAAGCAGCAGCAGGAAATCCACGGACTCGGCATTCCCGGTATCGGTTTTCTCACCGAGAACAGGCGCGTCTATCCGAATGGCGCCGAGGTCTCGCATCTCATCGGCCATGTGAATATCGACAACCAGGGCATCGCCGGGATCGAAAAATGGCTGGACGGGCGCGGGCTGGCCGACCTGCATATGGCCGGCCTCGCGGTCGACCGGATGGACAAGCCGGTCGAGCTCGCCGTCGATCTGCGCGTGCAGCACGCGCTGCGCGACGAACTGATGACGGCGCGCGACAAATATAAAGCCGTCGCGGCGGCCGGCCTGATCACCGACGTGCGCACCGGCGAGATCATCTCGATGGTCTCGGTGCCGGACTACGACCCCAACAGCCCGAAGGAAGCGAACGATCCCACCCGCATCAACCGCCTCACCACCGGCGTCTATGAGATGGGCTCGACCTTCAAGGCGCTCACGCTGGCAATGACCCTCGATTCCGGAAAGGCGACGCTGTCATCGTCCTTCGACGCGCGCATGCCGCTGCGTTACGGCAAGTTCTCGATCGGCGATTACCACGGGCAGAACCGCACGCTGACGGTGCCGGAAATCTTCACTTATTCCTCCAATATCGGCACCGCGCGCATGGCGCTTGCCGTTGGCGTCGAGCACCACAAGTGGTTCCTGAAGAAGATGGGCCAGCTCGACCGGCTGCGCACCGAACTGCCGGAAAGCGCCGAGCCGCTGGTGCCCAAGCGCTGGGGCGAGCTGAACACCGTGACCATCGCTTTCGGCCACGGCCTTTCGGTCGCGCCGCTGCAGGCGGTGATGGGTATCAATGCGCTGATGAATGGCGGGTTTTTGATCCCCCCGACCTTCCTCAAGCGTAGTCCGGAAGAGGCTGCCAAACTCGCGACCCGGGTGATCAAGCCGGAAACCAGCGACAAGATGCGCTACCTGATGCGCCTCAACGCCGAGAAAGGTACTGCCAGCAAGGCCAACGTCGCCGGTTATTATGTCGGCGGCAAGACCGGCACGTCCGAGAAGGTGATCGGCGGTCGCTATTCCAAGAACAAGCTGCTCAACAGCTTCACCGCGGTGCTGCCGGCCGACAACCCGCGCTATCTGCTGCTCATCATGCTGGACGAGCCGAAGGCGACGCCGGAGACCCATGGCTATGCCACCTCGGGCTGGAATGCGGCGCCGGTGACCGGAGCGGTGATTTCCCGCGTCGCGCCCTTGCTCGGGATCCAGCCGCGGTTCGACCTGCCGCCTTCGCAGCAGTTGATCCTGGCCAAAGGCCGCTGATTCCTTCATTCCGCCCGAGTGAAGCGAGAGCCGGAATCCGTGCTCCCGGCCCTTGCGATTTGACCGAAAGCTTGGTGGTTATGGATTCCGGGTTCGCGGGCGGAAAGCTGCCCCCCGGAATGACGGACGAAGAATGAAGCTTGCGGAATTGCTCAGCGGGGAGGCCAGCGCCGATGCCGGTGCCGCCACGCTCGACGTCTCCGGCATCACCGCGGACAGCCGCGCCGTGGAGCCGGGACACGTCTTCGTGGCCATGGCAGGCACCAGGACCGACGGGCTGCGTTTCGTGGATCAGGCGGTAGCGGCGGGCGCGGTCGCCATCGCCGCGGAGCGGCGGCCGGAATCCCTGCCAGCCGGCGTTGCTTTCATTCAGGCCAGCAATGCGCGGCGTTTTCTGGCGCGCAGCGCGGCGAAATTTTTTCCGCGCCAGCCCGCCACCATCGCGGCGGTGACCGGCACCAGCGGCAAGACTTCCGTCGCCGCCTTCACCCGGCAGATCTGGGCCGCGCTCGGCCATCGCGCCGCCAGCATCGGCACCGTCGGCGTGGTGACGCCGGAGAAGGAAATCTACGGCTCGCTCACCACGCCCGATCCGGTCGTGCTGCACCGGCAGCTCGATGCGCTGGCAGGCGAGGGGATCACCCATCTGGCGCTGGAAGCCTCCTCGCACGGTCTCGACCAGCACCGGCTCGACGGCTTGCGCATCGCCGCCGCAGCCTTCACCAATCTCAGCCGCGATCACCTCGATTATCACCCGACGCTGGAGGCCTATTTCGCCGCCAAGCTGCGGCTGTTCGAGCAGTTGATCGAGCCGTCCGGCACCGCCGTCGTCAACGCCGATCACGAGCAAGCCGCCGAGGTCATAGCCGCCGCGCGCAAACGCCAGCTCACGGTGCTGACCATCGGCCGAAAAGCCGACGGCATTCGCCTGCTGGAAGCCGGCATCGATGGTTTCGCGCAAAAACTGCGCATCGCGCACGCGGGCCGGCAATTCAGTCTGCGGCTGCCGCTGGTCGGCGGCTTCCAGGTAGAGAACGCGCTGACCGCCGCCGGCCTCGCCATCGCGACCGGCAGCGATGCCGAGAAGGTTTTCGCCGCACTGGAAAAACTGCAGGGCGCGAAGGGCCGGCTCGAACTGGCCGGCGAGCGAGCCGGCGCGCCGGTGTTTATCGACTATGCGCACAAGCCCGACGCACTCGCCAAGGCGCTGGAAGCCTTGCGGCCTTATGTGACCGGACGCCTTGTTGTCGTGTTCGGCGCGGGCGGCGACCGCGACGCCGGCAAGCGGCCGATGATGGGCGCCATCGCGGTGGAGAAGGCCGACGCCGTGATTGTCACCGATGACAATCCGCGCAGCGAAAAGCCCGCCGCCATCCGGGCGGAAATTCTGGCTGCGGCGCGCGGCGCCCGCGAGATCGGCGACCGCGGAGAGGCGATCCGCACGGCGGTCTGCGAACTGAAGCGCGGCGACGTGCTATTGATCGCCGGCAAGGGCCACGAAACCGGACAGATCATCGGCGACAAGGTCTTGCCGTTCAGCGATCACGAAGCGGTCGCGGCGGCTTTGGGGGAATAATGATGCTGCGCAGCGCTTATGCCGTTGGTTTTAGCCGCGCGGCTTTGCGCAGGAGATCGTTAATCCGTCGTTGCCAGCCGGGCCCACGCCGCCGAAAGTGCTCTATGACATCTGGATCGAGCCGCAATGAAACAAGTTTCTTAGGACTCTCGGATTTTGGCCGGCCGCGCACTGGCTTGCCTGCCTTATACAGGGCACCACGCGCAAAATCTTTCTCGGTCAGTTCGGGAATCTCCCGATATTCGTGTCGGCCGATGGTGTGGGTGTCACTCTTGCGCAAGTCGCTGCCCGTAACGCGCTTTTTCTCGGTCATTGGCCTTCCTCATCGAAATAACGTGCCGCGCATTTCCGCGTGGCGTCCATACGACAATCACCATTCGAGCATGCAGGTGTCCTACGCTGATCGTTCGCGGCTCGCCGTAGTCGTGCCGCAGATCGGGGATGTCGATCGTCAGGCCGGCGAACACCTCGCTCGCATCAGCAAAGTCCAAGCCCCGGTCCCGCAGAGTGGTGTCGCGTTTCACGGGGTCGAAGGTGATCCTCACGGATATAATGTAGCTACAAAAAAGCCGGCCTGCAAGATTTTTGTAGCTACAGAAAAGGCTCTTGTCCCGGAGGGAGCGGCATGAGCGAGCGGCCATTATGGACCATCGAGGCGATGGCCTCCGCCATGGGCGCGCGGCGCGAGGGCCCGCTGCCGGAGAGCGTGCGTGGCATCTCCATCGACAGCCGCAGCCTCGGCCCGAGCGAGGCCTTCTTCGCCATTAAGGGCGACAACCGCGACGGGCATGATTTCGTCAACAACGCGCTGCAGGGCGGCGCCGCGCTTGCGGTGGTGGCGGCCGACAAGCGCGACCGGTTTCCCAAAGACGCGCCGCTCCTGGTGGTGTCCGACGTGCTCGAAGGCCTGCGCGACCTCGCCCGCGCGGCGCGCGCGCGCCTGCAAGCCAAGGTGATCGGCGTCACCGGCTCGGTCGGCAAAACCGGCACCAAGGAAGCGCTGCGGCTCGCGCTGTCGCGCGAAGGCGAAACCCATGCCTCCGTCGCCTCCTACAATAATCATTGGGGCGTGCCGCTCTCGCTCGCCCGCTGCCCGCAGAGCGCGCGTTTTGCGATATTCGAAATGGGCATGAATCATGCGGGCGAGATCGAGCCGCTCACGCGCCTGGTGCGGCCGCATGTGGCGATCGTCACCGCGATCGCGCCGGTGCATCTGGAATTCTTCCCATCGATGGAAGCCATTGCCGATGCCAAGGCGGAAATCTTTCTCGGGCTGGAGCCGCGCGGCGCCGCCGTGATCAACCGCGACAATCCTTACTATGAACGTTTGCGGCAGAAGGCGGCGGAAGCGAAGGTCGGCCGGATCGTTTCATTTGGCCAGCATGCCGAAGCGGACGTGCGGGTGCTGGAATTTTCGCTGCATCCGGATTGCTCGGTCGTGCATGCATCCGTGCTCGGCACGGAAGTGACCTACAAACTCGGCACGCCCGGGCAGCATCTGATCTGGAATTCGCTCGCGGTTCTGGCCGCTGTTTCGCTGAGCGGCGCGGATCTTGCGCTCGCCGCGCTGGCGCTCGCGGAGTGGAAGCCCGCCACCGGCCGCGGCACGCGCATCACCCTCGGCCTGCCCGGCGGCACGGCTGAGCTGATCGACGAGAGCTATAATGCCAATCCCGCCTCCATGCGGGCGGCGCTGGCGCTGCTTGGCCAGGCGGCGCTGGGCCCGCGCGGACGGCGCATCGCCATTCTCGGCGACATGCTCGAGCTCGGCGCCAATGGCGAGCGGCTGCATCGCGAACTGGCCGAAGCCGTCACCGCCAACAACGTCGACATGGTGCTCTGTTCCGGGCCGCTGATGCGGCATTTGTGGGAGGCTCTTCCCTCCGAGCGCCGGGGAGGCTATGCGGACACATCCTCGGCGCTCGAATCGTCCGTGCTCGCCGCGGTCCAGCCGGGAGACGCCGTGATGGTAAAGGGCTCGCTCGGTTCCCGCATGGGGCCTCTGGTCAAGGCGCTGGAACGCCGTTACCCCTATCGTGGCGCCGCTGCGCCGGCGTCCGCTCAAGGCTGATCAGATGCTTTATTGGCTTGTCGATCTTTCCGATAAAATCTCCTTCTTCAACGTCTTCCGTTACATCACCTTTCGCACCGGCGGCGCGACCGTCACCGCCTTGCTCTTTGTCTTCCTGTTCGGATCCTCGATCATCGACCTGCTGCGGCTGAAGCAGGGCAAGGGCCAGCCGATCCGCGCCGACGGTCCGCAATCGCATCTCGTCACCAAGAAGGGCACGCCCACCATGGGCGGGCTGATGATCCTGTCGGGGATCGTGGTCGCCACCGTGCTGTGGGCCAATCCGCTCAATCCCTATGTTTGGATCGTGCTCGGCGTCACGCTCGGCTTCGGCCTGGTCGGCTTCTACGACGATTATCTGAAGGTGACGCGCCAGAGTCACACCGGATTTTCCGGGCGCACGCGCATCCTTGCCGAAGCGCTGATCGCCGCCGGCGCCTGCTATGCCTTCTCTCAGCTCGGCAGGATCCCGTTCGCGACCTCGCTCGCTTTCCCGGTATTCAAGGATCTGATCTTCAATCTCGGCTGGTTTTTCGTTGTCTTCGGCGCCTTCATCATTGTCGGCGCCGGCAATGCGGTGAACCTCACCGATGGGCTCGACGGGCTCGCCATTGTGCCGGTGATGATCGCCGCCGGCAGCTTCGGCCTGATCGCCTATCTGGTCGGCAATGCGGTGTTCTCCGATTATCTGCAGATCCATTACGTCGCGGGTACCGGCGAGCTGGCGGTGCTATGCGGCGCGGTGATCGGCTCGGGCCTCGGCTTCCTTTGGTACAACGCGCCGCCGGCCTCGGTCTTCATGGGCGATACCGGCTCATTGGCCTTGGGCGGAATGATCGGTGCGATCGCGGTGGCGACCAAGCACGAGATCGTGCTGGCCGTCATCGGCGGGCTGTTCGTGCTGGAAGCGGTCTCGGTGATCGTGCAGGTGGCCTCGTTCAAGCTGACCGGCAAGCGCGTATTCAGGATGGCGCCGATCCATCATCACTTCGAGCAGCTCGGCTGGACCGAGCCGCAGATCGTGATCCGCTTCTGGATCGTCGCGGTGGTGCTGGCGCTCGCCGGCCTCGCGACACTGAAGCTGCGGTGACCACCGGCGCGCCCACGTGACCCCAATCACCACTTTTGCGGGCAGGAAGGTCGCGGTCTTCGGCCTCGGCGGCTCCGGCCTTGTCAGTTGCAGCGCGCTGCTCGCGGGCGGCGCCGATGTCGTCGGCTTCGACGACGATCCCGCGAGCGTGGCGAAGGCCAGCGCGGCGGGGATTCCCACCGCCGATCTGCGCAGCATCGACTGGTCGCGCATCGCCGCCCTGGTGCTGGCGCCGGGGGTGTCGCTGACGCATCCGGAGCCGCACTGGACGGTGCCGCTGGCGCGAGCCGCCGGCGCCGAGATCATCGGCGACGTGGAATTATTCGGCCGCGAACGCGCAGCGCGCGCGCCCGATGCGCCCTTCGTCGCGATCACCGGCACCAACGGAAAATCCACCACCACCGCGCTTACCGCGCACATCCTGCGCAGCGCCGGGCGCGACGTGCAGATGGGCGGCAATATCGGCGTGGCGATTCTGTCGCTGCAGCCACCCGCGCCCGAGCGCGTGCATGTGATCGAGGTGTCGTCCTACCAGATCGATCTCGCGCCGACATTGAAGCCGACCGTCGGCATGCTGCTCAACGTGACGCCCGACCATCTCGACCGCCACGGCACGATGGCGAATTACGCCGAGATCAAGGAGCGCGCGGTGGCGCATGCGGATGTGGCGGTGATCGCGGTGGACGACACCTACACCCGCGCCGCCGCCGAGCGGCGGGAAAAAAGCGGGCTTCCGACCAGCCTGGTTTCGGCGGAGACCAGGCTCGATCGCGGCTTCTCCATGGAGGGAAGCCGGATCATGCGCGGCAGCGAGCGCATCGCCGATCTCGCCGGCATCGCGACGCTGCGCGGACAGCATAATGCGCAGAACGCGGCGGCGGCGGTGGCCGCGGCGCTCGCGCTCGGCATATCGGTAGACGCCATTCAGCGCGGACTGTCGACATTCCCGGGGCTGCCGCACCGGCTGGAGGAAGTCGGGCGCAAGGGCAAGGTGCTGTTCGTCAACGACTCCAAGGCGACCAATGCCGATTCCGCCGACAAGGCGCTGTCGTCCTTCCCCGGCGAGATTTTCTGGATTCTCGGCGGCAAGGCGAAGGAGGGCGGCATCACGCCGCTGACCCGCTTCTTTCCGAAGATCGTCAAGGCCTATCTGATCGGGGAGGCGACGGAGGATTTCGCCAGGGTGCTGGAAGGGCAGGTGCCTTACGTCCGCTGCGGCACGCTCGATGTCGCCACCGCCAGGGCGGCGGCCGACGCCGCAGCGTCAGCGGCGGCGGAGCCGATCGTGCTGCTCTCGCCCGCTTGTGCCTCCTTCGACCAGTACCGGAATTTCGAGATCCGCGGCGATCGCTTCAGGAAGCTGGTGAAAGAGCTGCTTTGATTGCCTCTCCCCCCGTTTGCCGGCAGAGGTGAAATGAACGGCGCCGGGTAATTCCATGCCCGTTAATCTCGCCTAAACCATAACGCGTCAGGACTTAGGCGGGGAAAACCTTCTTACGGGGACACCGGCATGGTTTCGCGCGCGACACGCACGCCGTTCGGCGAGTGGTGGTGGACGGTCGACAAGCTGATGCTGGGGGCGCTCGCCGCCCTGATGCTGTTCGGGATTGTGCTCTCGCTCGCCGCCAGTCCGCCGGTCGCCGCCCGACTGCGGCTCGAGCCGTTCTATTTCGTCAACAAGCATGTGCTGTTCCTCTTGCCGGCCATCGCCGTGATGGTGGCGACCTCGTTCCTCAATTCGCATCAGATCCGCCGGCTGGCGCTGTTCATCTTCGCGCTGAGCGTGGTCATGGTGGTTTGCACCATCCTGTTCGGCGCCGAGATCAAGGGCGCCCGCCGCTGGCTCACCGTGCTCGGGATGACCATTCAGCCGTCGGAATTCCTCAAGCCGGCCTTCGTGATCCTGATCTCCTGGCTGTTCGCGGAGTCCGCGCGGCGGCCGGAGATGCCGGCCAATACCTTTGCGCTCGGCCTGCTGTTGTTCGTCGTGGTGCTGCTCGTGCTGCAGCCGGATTTCGGCCAGACCATGCTGATCCTGCTGGTCTGGGGCGCGCTGTTCTTCATGGCGGGGATGCGCCTGGTCTGGATGATCGGCTTAGGCGGCGTCTCGGTGGTGGGGCTGCTCGGAGCCTATTACACCGTGCCGCATGTCGCGCTGCGTATCCAGCGCTTCCTCGATCCCGGCAGCGGCGACAGCTTCCAGATCACCACCTCGGTCGGCTCCTTCCTGCGCGGCGGCTGGTTAGGGCTTGGGCCAGGGGAGGGCACCGCCAAGCGCATCCTGCCCGACAGCCATACCGACTTCGTCTTCGCGGTGGCGGGGGAGGAATTCGGCGTCGTACTCTGCCTGATGCTGCTTTGCCTCTTTGCTTTCGTGGTGATCCGCGCTCTGCGCCATGCCATGCAGAACGAAGACCCCTTCGCCCGCTTCGCCGCCGCCGGCCTCGCTATCCTGTTCGGCCTCCAATCGGCCATCAACATGTCGGTCAATCTGCATCTGATGCCGGCCAAGGGCATGACGCTGCCCTTTATCTCCTACGGCGGTTCTTCGATGCTCTCGCTCGCCTATGCCATGGGAATGCTGCTGGCGCTGACGCGGGAGCGCCCGCGTGCGGAAATGCTGGCCAGCCACCTGCATTATGCACCGGCCGGGAGCCGCGCCTGATGGACACTGCCCGCGCGCGGCATGTGCTGGTGGCGGCGGGCGGCACCGGCGGGCATCTGTTTCCGGCTGAAGCCTTGGGCGCGGCGCTGGCCCGGCGCGGCATCGGGCTTGATCTCGCCACCGATTCACGCGCGGCGCATTACGGCGGCAGTTTTCCCGCCCGCGCCACGCATATTATTCCGAGTTCGGCGGTGCGCGGGCGCGATCCGTTTTCGCTCGCGGCCACGGCGGCCGTCATCGGCGGCGGCGTCGCCAAGGCCTGGCTCTTGCTCGGGGACTTGAAACCCGGCGCGGTGATCGGCTTCGGCGGCTATCCCACCGTTCCGCCGCTGCTGGCGGCGTCGCTGCGCGGCATCCCCACCATTATCCACGAGCAGAATGCGGTGATGGGCCGCGCCAACCGCTTCCTGGCAGGGCGCGTGACCGCCATCGCTACCGGTTTCCGCGACTTGTCGCTGCCCAACGCAAAACTCGCCGCCAAAACTACCTGGGTCGGCAATCCGGTGCGTCCGGCGGTGATCCTGGCCTCATCGACGCCCTATGCCTCGCCCGAGCCGGGCGGGCCGCTGCGGCTGCTGGTGTTCGGCGGCAGCCAGGGTGCGCGGGTGATGGCGGAAATCGTGCCGGCCGCGATTCAACAACTCGAGCCGGCGTTGTGGTCGCGCCTGCACATCGTGCAGCAGGCACGCGAAGAGGACCTGGCCGAGGTGAAAAAGGCCTATGCCGACCTGAAGGTCTCTGCCGACGTGGCGCCGTTCTTCGCCGACCTGCCGGCGCGCATGGCGGCGTCGCAACTCGTGATCTCCCGCTCCGGCGCCTCCACGATCGCCGAGCTTTCCGCGATCGGGCGGCCTGCGATCCTGGTGCCGCTGCCGAATGCGCTCGATCAGGACCAGATGGTCAATGCCGGGATGCTGCAGACCGCCGGCGGCGCGCTGCGCCTGCCGCAGGCGGAATTCACCCCCAGCCGGCTGGCTTCGGAGATTTCCGCCTTCGCCGCCGAGCCGTCGCGGCTGACCGCCATGGCGGCCGCCGCCAAAAAGGCCGGAACGCTGGAGGCTGCGGACCGTTTGGCCGATCTGGTGCTGCGGGTCGCGAAAGGCTAAACGGTGTCCCCGCCTGTTTGGGCGGATCAACCATTGCCGTCAAAGGACATAGCTTTCCATGAAACTGCCGCGTGACATCGGCCCGGTCCATTTCGTCGGCATCGGGGGCATCGGCATGAGCGGCATCGCCGAAGTGCTCTGCAACCTCGGCTATACCGTGCAGGGCTCCGACGTGGCCGACGGCGCCAACGTCAAGCGGCTGCGCGAGCAGGGCATCAAGGTTTCCATCGGTCACGACGCCAAGAATATTGACGGGGCCGAAGTCATCGTCGTCTCTTCCGCCATCAAGCGCGACAATCCGGAACTGATTGCCGCGCGCGACCAGCGGCTTCCGGTGGTGCTGCGCGCGGAGATGCTGGCCGAGCTGATGCGGCTGAAAAGCTGCGTCGCCATCGCCGGCACCCACGGCAAGACCACGACCACCTCGATGGTTGCAGCGCTGCTCGACGCCGGCAAGCTCGATCCCACCGTGATCAATGGCGGCATCATCAACGCCTATGGCACCAATGCGCGGCTCGGCGCCGGCGACTGGATGGTGGTGGAGGCGGACGAATCCGACGGCACTTTCCTCAAGCTGCCCGCCGACATCGCCATCGTCACCAATGTCGACGCCGAGCATCTCGATCATTTCAAGACCTTCGAGGCGGTGCAGACCGCTTTCATCGATTTCGTCGAGAATGTCCCGTTCTACGGCTTCGCGGTGATGTGCACCGATCATCCCACCGTGCATCAGCTCGTCGGCCGGATCGAGGACCGCCGCATCATCACCTATGGTGAAAACCCGCAGGCCGACGTGCGGCTGGTCGATCTCGAACACGCCGGCGGGCAGTCGCATTTCTCCGTGCTGTTCCGCGATCGCGCCGGCGGCCTGGTGCATGAGATCCGCGACCTCGCGCTGCCGATGCCCGGGCGGCACAACGCGCTTAATGCCACCTCCGCCATTGCCGTCGCGCATGAGCTCGGCATTGGCGACGAGCAGATCCGCAAGGCGCTGGCCGCCTTCGGCGGCGTGAAGCGGCGTTTCACCCGCACCGGCGAATGGAACGGCGTCGCGGTGATCGACGATTACGGCCATCATCCGGTGGAGATCGCGGCCGTGCTGCGCGCGGCGCGCGAATCCACCAAGGGCCAGGTGATCGCGATCGTGCAGCCGCACCGCTACACGCGGCTGCAGTCGCTGTTCGAGGGTTTCTCCACCTGCTTCAACGACGCCAATGCGGTGATCGTGGCCAATGTCTATCCCGCCGGCGAAGCGCCGATCCCCGGGGTCGATCGCGATGCGCTGGTGCAGGGCCTGCGCGCGCGCGGCCATCGTCAGGTGCTGCCGCTCGACGACGCCAAGCAGATCGCGCCGATGGTGAAAGACATGGCGAAGCCGGGCGACACCGTGGTGTTCCTCGGCGCCGGCAATATAACGCAATGGGCTTATGCGCTGCCGGACGAGCTGAAGGCGCTGGGATAGACGTTGCGATGGGAACGGCGGTTGCTTATTCTAAGAATATCCGGATCTGGAAATTAGAGCGATGAACAAGGCTTTGCTGCAAGAAGCTCTACAGCTCCCCCTCGAGGAGCGTATCGAACTCGCGCAGGAGCTATTAGACAGTGTTGGACCGGGTGCAGACGGACTGCCTCCGCTCACGCCTGAGCAAATGCAAGAAATCGATCGGCGACTGGCTGAGCACGAAAAGAATCCCTCAAGGGCGATACCCGGCGAGGAAGTACGGACGTGGCTGTGGTCACGCCGTAAATGACGCGACGCATATTGGTTGAGCCTGAGGCGAGGCTTGAACTGGCTGAAGCGTCGGATTGGTATGACGCGAGAAATCCGGACGTCGGCAGCAATTTCTTGCGTACATATGAGGCAGTGTACGATTCCATTCTTCGTAATCCGCAGCAATACCAAATTGTGCGAGGAAACGTCAGGCGCGCCCCTTTTAGAAAATTTCCGTACAGCCTCATTTACAAAGTCGCGGGAGACGACGTCATCATCATCGCCTGCTTTCATAGCAAGCGGGCCCCGAAGCGTTGGCAAAACCGGTTGCCGGACGAGACATAGACATGGGTTTCCCCGACATCATTCCCGATCTCAAATCCAGGATGCCGCAGTTGCGCGGCCGCCTGATGGCGAACCAGTCGCTGGCGGAGATGACGTGGTTTCGGGTCGGCGGGCCGGCGCAAGTTCTGTTCATGCCGGAGGACGAAGACGACCTCGCTTATTTCCTGAAAAATCTTCCCGCCGAAATTCCGGTGACGGTGGTCGGCCTCGGCTCCAATCTGATCGTGCGCGACGGCGGCGTGCCGGGCGTGGTGATCCGGCTCGGCCGCGGCTTCAACGAGATCACGGTGGAGGACAACCGCATCCGCACCGGCACCGCGGCGCCCGATGTGAAAGTGGCGCGCACGGCGCAGGAAGCAGGGCTAGCCGGCCTGGCATTTTTGCGCGGCATTCCCGGGGGCATCGGCGGTGCGCTGCGGATGAACGGCGGCGCCTATGGGCGCGAGACCAAGGATGCGCTGGTGGAAGCCCGCGCGCTCGACCGGCAGGGCCGCCTGCATGTGCTGAGCAACGCCGACATGCATTATACCTATCGGCATTGCGGCGCGCCGGAGGATTTCATTTTCACCCAGGCGCTGTTCCAGGGCGAGCCGGGCGACCGTGACGCGATCGCGGCGGAAATGGACAAGATCACGGAGTCGCGCGAGGCGACGCAGCCGATCAAGAGCCGCACCGGCGGATCGACCTTCAAGAATCCACCCGGCAACAAGGCCTGGCAGCTGATCGACGCCGCCGGCTGCCGCGGGTTGAAAGTGGGCAAGGCGCAGGTCTCGGAAATGCACTGCAATTTCCTGATCAATCTCGGCGGCGCCAGCGCGGCCGATATCGAGACGCTGGGCGAAACCGTCCGTCAGCGCGTGAAGGAAAAATCCGGCGTGGAGCTGGACTGGGAGATCAAGCGCATCGGCGTCGAAGCCAAGTGACGTTGCGGTGCGGCCGACGTCAGGGCTTCCAGTAACCGAAACAGATCCCGTGGCCGGTTCCCGCGATTGAGCGATAGCACGGGGTGTAACCGACCAGGTTCATCTTGGTCGGCGCCATCGCGGCCGCGACGGTGACCCAATTCAGGATCTCCGGCGTACCGGGTCCGCGGTTCAGCCGCTTGCGTTCCAATCCCCGCAGGGTCTTGTCGTCGCCGCTCACCAGGGCGTCGATCACCTGCTTGTCCAGTTCCTCGTCCACCACCTGATGGCTGAGGCCGCCGGAGGCGATCAGCCCGACGCGGGCATCTACCGGCCACTTTTCGACCGCGCGGCGCAGCGCCGTGCCCAGCTCGTAGCAGCGCGAGGCCTTCGCCTGGTTCGGCAGGTCGCGGCTGATCTGGAACGGCACCATCGCAATGTTGTTGCGCCTGAGCATCCATTCGTCGGGGAAGGCAAAGGCGTCGTCGATCGGAACGCCTTGCGGAAAATCCGTGCAGGCGACGTCGAAGTCATCCTCGATCAGCGCCTCGATCAGGTGATTGGCCAGGGCCGGATGACCGGGACGCACCGCCTTGATTTCCTCCGCCGCGCGGCCGGTCTCCTCGAAGGTTTTTGCGTTGGGGTTGAACAGCTGCTGCGACATCTTCGCCGTTCCGAAACTCTCGGCGCGAAAGACGCTGAACACCGGGTGGTTGTCTTCCTCGCGCACGCGATGGATGTTGCTGACGACGATCATGACGTCGACCGGCACGCTCGCGATCACCTCGGTCAGCTTGTCGAGGTCGGCATGAATGGTCTGGTGCCGCTGCTGCAGAACTTCGGGACGTATCTCGCGGTCCAGACCGGGCCGGGCGTTGCGCAGAACCTCCTGGAAATCGTAGCGCGGGTCGCGTTTGTCGCGCTCCACGAGCTGAAGCCATTTGTCAGGCGTGCTCTGGATGGTCGGACCGTGTGAGCTGCCCGCTGCAAATACGATTTTTGCCATTGTAAACTCCGCCTTCTGCCCAATGTCCGCCTCGACTGCCGCACCTGCGTAACCAAGCAGGGCGCCAGCCGCAAGCGGCCGCTTTATCTCGCAACGTGATTGTATAACGTTGCCGCCCGCGTGATTGTATAACGTCGGCGGCAGGGCCCATATCCGCGGCGAGACAGGATATCGCATGAACGCCAGCTGCTGCGGCCCTAGGCCGGCCTTCGAAGGACTCTCGCCTGACTACAAGCGCCGGCTCTGGATCGTCATCGCCCTTAACGCCGGCATGTTCGTCGTCGAGATCGCGGCCGGCGCGCTGGCGGGCTCGCACGCCCTGCAGGCCGATGCGCTCGACTTCTTCGGCGATGCGGCGACCTACGGCATCAGCCTGGCGGTGATCGGCGCGCCGCTCGCGGTGCGCGCCAGAGCGGCCTTCGCCAAGGGCCTCAGTCTCATGCTCATGAGCCTGTGGGTTTTCGCCAGCACCGCCTACCACGTTCTGGTTTTGGATATTCCGCGCGCGGAGGTGATGGGCATCGTCGGCTTATTGGCGCTCGGCGCCAATATCGCGAGCGTTCTCATCCTCGTTTCCTACAAAGAAGGCGACGCCAATGTGCGTTCGGTGTGGCTTTGCTCGCGCAACGATGCCATCGGCAATCTCGCCGTGATGCTCGCGGCGCTCGCGGTCTGGGCGACACAGACCAAATGGCCCGATCTGATCGTAGCCGCCGGCATGGCCGGACTTTTCCTTGCCTCCTCGGCGCAGATCCTGAGCAGGTCATGGGCTGAACTTCGCACCGCCAAGCAGCTCCAGCAGCCCGCGCAGTGATCCGCAGACACAGCTGATGGAAATTTCGCGAGGACTCTCGACGGGCCGCGAAATCTCGATTCTATTGGAAGTTAAGCGAATCAGTCGCCGGGCTGGGGGGCATGGGGAAGCACGTCGCCGTTCTGTTGGGGGGCTGGTCGGCCGAGCGCGAGGTATCGCTGCGGTCGGGCAAAGCCTGCGCCGACGCGCTTGAGCGGCGGGGCTATCGCGTCACCCGCGTCGACGTCGCGCGCGACATCGCCACCGTCCTTGCGCAGCTGAAGCCGGATGTGGCGCTCAACATGCTGCATGGCCGCCCGGGCGAGGACGGCGTGCTGCAGGGCGTGCTGGAAATCCTCGGCATCCCCTATAGCCATTCCGGCGTGCTCGCTTCCGCGGTGGCGATGCACAAGCACATGGCGAAGAACCAATTGCGCGCGGCGGGCGTGCCGGTGGCCGAAGGCGTGGTCGCCTCCCGCTTCGAGGCAGCCCAGCGCCACCTCCTGCCGCCGCCCTATGTGATCAAGCCGGTGGCGGAAGGCTCCAGCGTCGGCGTCTTCCTTGTCACCGAAGGGCAGGAGCATCCGCCCCAGGAGCTTTACCGCGAGGACTGGTCGTTCGGCGACGAGGTGCTGTGCGAGCGCTATATCGCCGGCAAGGAACTCACCTGCGCTGTCATGGGCGACAGGGCGCTGGACGTGATCGAGATCGTCCCGACGGTACGGTTCTACGACTATGAAGCAAAATATGCCGCCGGCGGCTCCAAACACGTTCTGCCGGCTCCGGTTTTACCAATTGTTTACCAAGAGGTCCGAAGACTAGCAGTCCTGGCGCATTCCGCGCTCGGCTGCCGTGGGGTGAGCCGGGCCGACTTTCGCTACGACGACCGCGTCGAGGGGACGGGTGGGTTGTTCTGCCTCGAAGTCAACACGCAACCAGGCATGACCGAGACATCGCTCGTGCCTGAACTCGCCGCGCATGCGGGCATAACGTTCGATGAGCTGGTGCAATGGATGGTGGAGGACGCCTCGCTGAACCGCTAAAGCGGGCGAGGCAAACGGGCCGTAACGGGTCCGCGGGGGCGGGAGCGCGGGGGCACATGCGTGCCGGCCGCCAGCGCCGCCACCGTCTGCGCCGCATTGCCGAATTCACCGCGCAATTCACCACTGCACCGATGGGCCGGCTGTTGCATCGTGCGCTGGCGCCGCTGGCGGATTTCTACCTGCCACGCGGCGCGGGCGCTGCTGCCAGCGCGCTTCTGATCGGCGGAAGCCTGGTCTACGGCACGGTCGCGGGCGGGCATGTCCCGGTCATCAACGAGCAGATCGCGGCTTTGCGCGACGCGGCCGCCAATGCCGCCGGCTTTAATATCGCCTCCATCGCGCTCACCGGCCAGAACCAGGTCAGCAGGGAGGACCTGCTGACCGCCGCCGGCATTACCGGCCGCACTTCGCTGCTTTTCCTCGACGCCGAGTCCGCGCGCCGCAAGCTGAAAGCCAACCCCTGGATCGCCGAAGCCACCGTGCTGAAGCTTTATCCCGACCGGCTGCAGATCGGCATCACCGAGCGGCAGGCTTTTGCGCTCTGGCAGAAAAGCGGCCAGCTCTCGGTCATCGCCGAAGACGGCACCGTGCTGGAGCCTTATGTCGCCCGCCGCTTCACCGGCCTGCCGCTGGTCGTGGGGGCGGGTGCGCGCGAACGCGCCAAGGATATTCTGGCGCTGATCGACCGCCATCCCGAAATCGGCGCATCGGTCGCCGCCACTGTGCTGGTGGCGCAGCGGCGCTGGAATCTCCGCCTGAAGAACGGCATCGATGTCCGCCTGCCGGAAACCGATGTCGATACCGCGCTCGCCACGCTGGTCGATCTCGACCGCGAGAAGAAATTGCTGTCGCGCGACATCACGGCGATCGACCTGCGCCTGCCCGACCGGGTGACGGTGCGGCTCTCCGACGAGGCCGCACAGGCACGCGAGGACGCGCTGAAGCCGAAGAGCAAGCGCAAGGGAGGCGCGGTATGAACTCCCTGCATTATGGCGTGACCCCGAAGATGAAGCCGGTCTCCGCCAAGCGCACGGCCGTGGTGGCCGCGCTTGACGTCGGCACCAGCAAGATCGCCTGCCTGGTCGCGAAGCTGAAGCCGCAGGCGCCGCAGGAAGTGCTGCGCCGCCGCAGCCATGCCGTCGAGATCAAGGGCATTTCGCATACCGTCGCGCGCGGCATGAAGGCCGGCGCGGTGGTCGATCTCGCGGAAACCGAGAACGCCATCAGCCACGCGGTCGATCTCGCGGAGCGCATGGCGGGGGTGCAGTTCGAATCCGTCGTTGTTTCGGTTTCCGCCGGCCGCATCGGCAGCGAGCTCTTCGCCGCCTCGGTGGATGTCGGCGGTCCAACGGTATCGGAAGGCGATATCGCCCGCGTGCTCGCCGCCGGCAGCCGGCATTCGGTGCGCGACGGCCGTGCGCTCCTGCATTCGCTTCCGATCAGCTATTCGCTCGACGGCGTCACCGGCGTGCGCGACCCGCGCGACATGCTGGCGCGCAACTTCGGCGTCGACATGCATGTGATGACCGCCGACATTGCCGCCGCCCGCAACCTGATGCTGGCGATCGAGCGCTGCCACCTCAATGTCGAGGCGATGGTGGCGAGCCCCTATGTATCCGGGCTTGCGGTACTGGCGGACGATGAAGCCGATCTCGGCTCGGCGGTGATCGATATGGGCGCGGGCACCACCACGCTCGCGGTCTTCTCCGCCGGCCATTGCGTCTATGCCAGCGGCTTCGCGGTCGGCGGTTATCACGTCACCATGGACATCGCGCGCGGCCTCAACACCCGCGTTGCCGACGCGGAGCGAATCAAGACGTTCTATGGCAGTGTGCTCACCGGTGGATCGGATGAGCGCGACATGATCACGGTGCCGCCGGTCGGCGACGATGAGCGCGAGGCGACGCAATTCGTCTCGAAGGCGAGCCTCGTCGGCATCATCAAGCCGCGGGTGGAAGAAATTCTGGAAATGATACGCGACCGGCTCGCAGCTTCGCCGTTCGCGGCCGAGCCGCGCGCCCGCGTGGTGCTCACCGGCGGCGCCAGCCAGCTCAACGGCCTGCCCGAACTCGCCGCGCGCATTCTTGGACGGCAGGTGCGGATCGGACGTCCGCTCGGCATCGCCGGCCTTCCCGACGAAGCCAAGGGCCCCGCTTTCGCCGTCGCGGCCGGCCTTCTGGTCTACCCGCAGGCGGCACATCTCGAACATTTCGAACCGCGGCGAACGCGGCAGCTCATGACAGGTACAGGTGGCTACATGAACAAGGTCGGCCAATGGCTACGCGAAAGCTTCTGATGGCCAACACGCAAGTTTCACACAGCAGCCGGTGGCGGACCGGCGGCAATCTGCGGCGCCCGCAAGCCCGCGTATGGAAGAGGCACCCATGACGATCAATCTGAAGGTCCCGGACATTCGGGAACTGAAGCCCCGCATCACAGTGTTTGGCGTAGGCGGCGCCGGCGGCAATGCCGTCAACAACATGATCACCGCGGGATTGTCGGGTGTCGACTTCGTCGTCGCCAATACCGACGCCCAGGCGCTCACCATGTCGAAGGCCGAGCGCATCGTGCAGATGGGCGTGCAGGTCACCGAGGGGCTTGGCGCCGGATCGCAGCCTGACGTCGGGCGCGCGGCGGCCGAAGAAGTCATCGATGAGATCCGCGATCACCTGAGCGGCGCGCATATGGTGTTCGTCACCGCCGGCATGGGCGGCGGCACCGGCACCGGCGCCTCGCCGGTGATCTCGCGGGTGGCGAAGGAACTCGGCATCCTCACTGTCGGCGTGGTCACCAAGCCGTTCCAGTTCGAGGGCCAGCGGCGCATGCGCTTTGCCGAGCAGGGCATCGAGGAACTGCACCAGGTCGTCGATACGCTGCTCATCATCCCGAACCAGAACCTGTTCCGGGTGGCGAACGAGAAGACCACCTTCGCCGACGCCTTCGCCATGGCCGACCAGGTGCTCTATTCGGGCGTCGCCTGCATCACCGACCTGATGGTCAAGGAAGGGCTCATCAATCTCGACTTCGCCGACGTCCGCGCGGTGATGCGGGAGATGGGCAAGGCCATGATGGGCACCGGCGAGGCTTCCGGCGAGAAGCGCGCGCTCACCGCGGCGGAAGCGGCGATCTCCAATCCGCTGATCGACGACTCCTCCATGAAGGGCGCCCGCGGCCTGTTGGTGTCGATCACCGGCGGCAAGGACCTCACGCTTTATGAAGTCGATGAAGCCGCCACCCGCATCCGTGAGGAAGTCGACCAGGACGCCAACATCATCGTCGGCGCCACTTTCGACGAAACCCTGGAAGGCATCATCCGCGTCTCTGTCGTCGCCACCGGCATCGACAAGGCGCGCATCGAGGCGGGCTCTACCGACAATCGCATCCAGGAACTCACCAAGCAGCTGCGCGCCGACACCCAGCGGCTCGCCGACCGGGTCGAGCGCACAGAAGCTCCGGCCGCGCGTGCGCCGCAGGCAGCGCCTGCGCCGCAGGCGATGACGCAAGCCTTCACCGACACCATCGAATCCGCGGCCAAGGCTGCGGTGGCGGCGGCGGTGATGCCGCAAAGCGCGGGTGAAGACGTGATGATTCGGCCGATCCCGCCGAAGCCGTCGCTCTTCCCCGAGCCGATCCGCGAGCTCGGGCATCATGACCCGGCGCCGGCCCCGCGCGCCTTCATCCCGCCGCAGCCGGACCGCGCTGCCGTGCGCGCCCCGCGCATGCCCCGCATCGAGGAATTGCCGATGCCGGCGCAAAATCAGCTGCGCGCCAAGCGCGGCGTGGTGTCCGACTCCGATCATCCGGAGAAGCGCCGCATGACTCTCATGCAGCGGCTCGCCGCCGTGGGGCTCGGTCGCAAGGAAGACAGTGCCGAGCCGCCGGCTGACGCGCGGCCGCTGGTGCGGCAGCAGCCGTCCCTCGGCGGCATGCCGAATCGCCCGGCTCCGCGCGCGCATGATTCGCGCGCGCAGGATCCGGTCTCCGAATATGCAAAAAAGGGAGCGCCCCAGGGCCTCGACCCGCTCGGGCGGCAGGCCGCTGTGCATAATTCGCCGGAAGACGATCAACTCGACATTCCGGCCTTCCTCCGCCGACAAGTGAACTGAACGGCAGGGTGTTAACGATCCGGGCCGTCAGCCTAGCGCTGGCGGCCCGGTTTGCTTTCCGGGCGGGCAACGCCGCGCGGAATCTCAACTCGCTGATACTTCAGCTATTTTTAATCAGCAGCCGATAGGCTTCAGGCGGCCGCGGATGCGGCCAGTTGCCGGGCGGCAGGCTCAGAACGAAGCAAAGCTCGTTAACGGTTGTCCCAGACTTGGCAGGATTGGGGCAGGATCAAGGTAACAATCGGTAACCAAGCGTGAGTTGGCCTGACCTCAGGTGCTGACTAAGGTGCCTCATCTACAGAGGCTTTTCGTCCCGGGGGACGAAGGGGACCAAACAAGACAATTCGTTCTTCCTTTGATGGCCAGATCATGGCCGCGGGGTTGGGGCAGGCCCAAGACGCGGGCCGAGCGCGGGAAAGAAGAATGAAAGCCGGTAGGCAGACCACACTTTGCGATCAAGTCGCTATCAGCGGCATTGGCGTACATTCCGGCCTTCCTGTCACGCTCACGTTGCACCCGGCCGATCCGAATTCCGGTATCATCTTCGTCCGCTCCGGCGTGCAGGGCCGCTACGAGCGTGAAGTCCGCGCCGATGTGCGCGCCGTCACCGCTACCGAATTCCAGACCGTGCTAGGCGACGCTTCCGGTCCACTGGTCTGCACTTCCGAACATGTGCTCGCCGCCATCCGCGGCCTCGGCATCGACAATGTCATTGTCGAGCTCGACGGTCCCGAGGCTCCGATCGGCGATGGCAGTGCGGCTCCCTTCGTCGCCGCCATCGATCAAGTCGGCACCGTGATGCAGTCGGCGTCCCGGCGTTATCTGCAGGTTCTCAAGCCGGTCCGCGTCACCCAGAAAGACGGCTCCTATGGCGAGTTGCGGCCCTATGCCAAGGGTTTCCGCCTGGAGGCCGAGATCGATTTCGAGCATCCGCTGATCGGCCGGCAATCGCTCGCGCTCGACATCGAGCCGCAGGCTTTCCGCCGTGAGCTTTCCCGCGCGCGCACTTTCGGTTTCATGCGCGATGTCGCCAAGCTCTGGAGTTCGGGTTTCGCGCTCGGCGCTTCCTTCGAGAACACGCTTGTGGTCACTGAAAACCGGGTACTGAACCCGGACGGCCTGCGTTTCCCCGACGAATTCGTCCGCCACAAGGCGCTCGATGCCATCGGCGATCTCGCGCTGGCGGGTGCTCCGCTGCAGGGCGTGTATCGCACCGTCCGTGGCGGCCATAAGCTCAACCATGCCGTGCTCTCGGCGCTGATGGCCGATCCGGACGCCTGGACCATCGTCGAGGGCAGCGAACAGCCGGCGCGGCGCGTGGTGCGGGGCTATGCCGAAGTGTCGGGCGGCCTGGCGGCCGCGGCTTATGGGCCGGACCGGTCCTAGCGCGCGTTCGGGTGCGGACTTAACCTTTCGCCACATTCCGGGCTGAATGAGCGCATAAATCCTTTATCGCGATGCGCCCTATAGGGTATTGAGGGTGCGGAATTGCTTGTGCGCCAGGCTGTGCGCCAGGCCTTTACGCCAAAGCTCGGCGGGGGAACGGGATTTAGCGGCGGCATGTCTTTCCTTGTATCCAAGTCCATGAGCGTTCCGCGGCAGGGGCTTACCCGTCTGCTGGCCCTTGTCTTGCTGGCCGCGCCGCTCGGCGCTTGCAGCAGCCTCGGTCTCGACCAGTTCAGCATGAGTTCGCTCAATCCCTGGGCCAAGAAGGATCTGCCGGCCGATGAGCCGGCCGAGAAGCTCTATAACGAGGGCGTCTTCCTCGTGAACGAGAAGCGCGATTACAAGGGAGCCATCAAGCGTTTCGAGGAAGTCGATCGCCAGCATCCCTATTCGGAATGGGCGCGCAAGGCGCTGCTGATGGCCGCCTATAGTTCCTATCAGGCGAAGGAATATGACGAGACCGTCGCTGCGGCGAAGCGCTACATCGCGCTGCATCCGGGCACGCCCGATGCGGCCTATGCGCAATTCCTGATCGGCTCCGCCAATTTCGACCGCATCCCCACCGTGCAGCGCGACCAGGCGATCACCGAAAAGGCGCTGGCCGAGCTGGAAGAAGTCTCCCGCAAATTCCCCAATACCGAATACGCCGCCAGCGCGCGCAAGAAGATCGAAGTCGCGCGCGACCAGCTCGCCGGGCGCGAGATGGAGGTCGGGCGCTATTACATGAACAAGCGCAACTACACCGGCGCGATCAACCGCTTCAAGGTGGTGGTGACGCAATATCAGACCACGCGCCATGTCGAAGAAGCGCTGATGCGGCTGACCGAGGCCTATATGTCGCTCGGCATCACGCAGGAGGCGCAGACCGCCGCCGCCGTGCTGGGTCACAACTTCCCCGACAGTCCCTGGTACAAGGACGCCTATGCCCTGGTGAAAGGCGGCGGTCTCGAGCCGAGCGAAACCCAGGGCTCCTGGATCAGCAGGGCTTTCAAGAAGATCGGGCTGGGCTAAGAGCCCATCCACATCATCCACGGTGGACGTCACGGCCGCTTGTCACCGCAAGTCGGGTCTGCCCGGCTTGTGGACGCAAAACTGCGGAAATCGAGCAGGCTCGATTTCCGTTGCATCCACGTCTTTTATAATGGCGAATCAGCAAGAACGTGAATGACCGGGACAGGCCCGGCCATGACGAGGGTGGCATGCTCTCCCGGCTATCGATCCGCGATATCGTGCTTATCGACCGCTTGGACATCGACTTCGCGTCCGGGCTGTCGGTGCTGACCGGCGAGACCGGCGCCGGCAAGTCGATCCTGCTCGACGCTTTTGCGCTCGCGCTCGGCGCGCGCGGCGATGCCGGCCTGGTGCGGCAGGGCGCGGAGCAAGGCCACGTCACCGCCGCCTTCGACGTCGCGCCGGATCATCCGGCGCGCGCGCTGCTGGCCGCCAATGACATCCCCCCCGAGGACACGCTGATCCTGCGCCGCGCGCAGCTCAGCGACGGACGCACCCGCGCCTTCGTCAATGACCAGCCGGTAAGCGTGCAGGTGCTGAAAAGCCTCGGCGCGCTCTTGGTGGAAATCCATGGCCAGCACGACGATCGCGCGCTGGTGGACATGGCGACGCACCGCCGGCTGCTCGACGCTTTCGGCGGGCTGGAAAGCGAAGCCGCCGGCATCGAGGCTTTGTGGGACGACCGGCGCCATGCGCAGGAAGCCGTTGCCACCCATCGCGCCGAGGTGGAGCGCGCGCTGCGCGAGGCCGACTGGCTGCGCCATGCCGCCGACGAATTGCAGAAGCTCGCGCCGCGGGAAGGCGAAGAGACCATGCTGGCCGAGCGCCGCTCCGCCATGATGGGTGCGGAAAAGGTATCCGAGGACTTGCGCGCCGTGCACGAAACCGTCGCCGGCAGCGGGTCGCCGACGCCCGCGCTCGCCGCCGCCATCCGCCGGCTGGAGCGCCGCAACGCGCAGGCGCCCGGCCTGGTCGAGCCAGTGGTGAAGGCGGTCGACAGCGCCATCACCGCGCTGGAGGAAGCGCGGCTGCTTCTGGAACAGGCGTTGCGCATGGCCGACCACGATCCCGGCGAGCTGGAGCGGATCGAGGAGCGGCTGTTCGCGCTGCGGGCCGCGGCGCGCAAATACACTGTGCCGGTCGATGGTCTCGCGGCATTGGCGGAGAAATTCCTGGCTGACCTGGCGCTGATCGACGCCGGCGCGGAACGGTTGAAGCAGCTGGAAGCCGCGGCGCTTGCCGCCGAGCAGCGCTATGGCGCAGCCGCCAAGGCGCTGTCCACGGCGCGGCGCAAGGCCGCCGATACGCTCGACAAGGCCGTGAACAAGGAGCTCAGGCCGCTCAAGCTCGAGCGCGCGCAATTCTCCACCCAGGTAACCAGCGACGCCGGCAGCGCCGGCCCGCACGGCATCGACCGCGTCGAATTCTGGGTGCAGACCAATCCGGGCACCAAGCCCGGCGCGCTGATGAAGGTGGCATCCGGCGGCGAACTGGCGCGCTTCCTGCTGGCGCTGAAGGTGGTGCTGGCCGATCGCGGCTCGGCGCCGACGCTTGTGTTTGATGAGATCGACACCGGCGTCGGAGGCGCGGTGGCCGACGCCATCGGCGTGCGGCTGGCGCGCCTGGCCGGGCGCGTGCAGGTGGTCACCGTCACCCATGCGCCGCAGGTGGCCGCGCGCGCCAGGCGGCATTTCGTCATCAGCAACGACGCGCTCGACAAGGGCAAGCGCGTCGCCACCCGCGTGGCCGAGGTGGATGCCGATCACCGCCGCGAGGAAATCGCCCGCATGCTGGCGGGCGCCGAGATCACCAGCGAAGCCCGCGCCGCCGCCGAACGGCTGATCAAGGCGGCGGTGGGGTAGGACTCTTCGTCATGCCCGGCCTTGTGCCGGGCATCCCGCTTGGGTAGGCACGTTCTACGTCCCTGATCGAGATGGCCGGGACGAGCCCGGCCATGACGAAAAGCCGAAACCATGCCCCCGCGCGACCGAAACAAACTCCCCGTCGAGGCCCTGACCGAAAAGCAGGCCAAGGCTGAGCATGCGCGGCTGGCGGCGGAAATCGCCGCGCATGACAAGCGCTATTACCAGGACGACGCGCCGACGGTGTCGGACGCCGCCTATGACAAGCTGCGCCTGCGTTACCAGGCGATCGAGTCGCGCTTTCCAAAGCTGCGCACGCCTGAAAGCCTCAGCCTGCGCGTCGGGGCGGCGCCCGCGCGCGGTTTTGCCAAGGTGCGCCACAGCGTGCCGATGCTCTCGCTCGACAACGCCTTCGCGGAGCAGGATGTCATCGACTTCGTCGACCGCATCCGCCGCTTCCTGCGGCTCGATCCGAAAGAGAAGATCGTCTTCACCGCCGAGCCGAAGATCGACGGGCTTTCGCTCTCGCTGCGCTACGAGCACGGCGAACTTGTGCGCGGCGCCACGCGCGGCGACGGGGCCGAGGGCGAGGATGTGACCGCCAATGTGAAGACAGTGGGCGCCATCCCGCACAAGCTCAAAGGCAGGAACCTGCCCGGCGCGTGCGAAATACGCGGCGAGGTCTACATGACCAAGGCGGATTTCCTCGCGCTCAACAAGCGGCAGGCGGAAGCGGGCGGGCAGATCTTTGCCAATCCGCGCAACTCCGCCGCCGGCTCGCTGCGGCAGAAAGATCCGTCGATCACCGCCTCGCGTCCGCTCGGCTTCTTTGCCTATTCCTGGGGCGAGCTGAGTGAGCGGCCGGCGGAAACTCAATCCGGCATGCTGCAATGGTTCGACAAGGTAGGCTTCGATACCAATCCGCTGTGGAAGACGGTTTCCTCGCTGGAGGAGATGATCGCCTTCCACCGCGCCATCGAGACCGATCGCGCGGAGCTGCAATACGACATCGACGGCGTCGTCTATAAAATCGACCGGCTCGACTGGCAGGAGCGGCTCGGCTTCGTCTCGCGCACCCCGCGCTGGGCGGTCGCGCATAAATTCCCCGCGGAACGGGCTATTACCGTTCTCAACGACATTGAAATCCAGGTCGGGCGCACCGGCGCGCTCACGCCAGTCGGCAAGCTGGAGCCCGTCGGCGTCGGCGGGGTCATCGTGCAGAATGTCACTTTGCACAACGAGGATTACATCAAAGGCATCGGCAATGACGGCGAGCCGATCCGGGGCGGCGTCGACATCCGCATCGGCGACAGCGTGATCGTGCAGCGGGCGGGGGACGTGATTCCGCAGATCGTCGATGTGCTGCTCGACAAGCGGCCGAAGGGCGCCAGGCCCTATCTCTTTCCCACGCTCTGTCCCGCCTGCGGCAGCCACGCGGTGCGCGAGCTCAATCCGCGCAGCGGGCGGGAGGATTCCGTGCGCCGCTGCACCGGCGGACTGATCTGCCCGGCGCAGGCGGTGGAGCGGCTGCGTCATTTCGTCGGCCGCGACGGCTTCGACATCGAAGGCTTCGGCGAAAAGCAGGTGCAGGCCTTCTATGAGGAAGGCATCGTGATGGAGCCCGCCGACATCTTCACGCTGGAAGCGCGCGACAAGCGCGCGGCCAGGAAGCTGGCGGAGCGCGAAGGCTATGGCGAGACCTCCGCCCGCAACCTGTTCGCCGCCATCGAGGCGCGACGCACGATCCCGCTCAACCGGCTGATCTACTCGCTCGGCATCCGCCATGTGGGCGAAACCAATGCACGGCTGCTGGCGCGGCATTATGGCACGATCGACGCTTTCCTCGCCGGCGTCATCGCGGCGGGCGAAGACGAGGACGAAGCCACCGAAGCATTCCAGGAACTCACCACCATCGGCGGCATCGGCGAAGTGGTGGGCGAAGCCATCGTCGAATTCTTCAAGGAGAGGAAAAACCGCGAGGCGGTCGATCGGCTGCTGAAGCAGATCACGGTCACGCCGATGGAACAGGTAAAGCGCGACAGCCCCGTCGCCGGCAAGACCGTGGTCTTCACCGGGGCGCTGGAGAAGATGACGCGCGAGGAGGCCAAGGCGATGGCCGAGCGGCTGGGCGCCAAAGTCTCCGGATCGGTGTCGAAGAAGACCGATTACCTCGTCGCCGGTCCGGGCGCGGGTTCCAAGCTGAAGGACGCGCAGAAGCACGGCGTGAAGGTGCTGACGGAAGACGACTGGTTCAAGCTAGTCGGGCGAAGCTAGCATCCTGGGCCGCACCAGCACGAGATAAGCCGCGGTCGCGGCCAGCAAGATCAGCGCCATCGTGATGGCCAGCGGCAGCGCGCTGGTCGCGCCGGCAAGGACGGTGGTGGCGAACTGCGCCGCGGCGGCGCCAAGCGCCATCTGTCCGAAGCCGGCAATCCCGGAGGCGGCGCCGGCCGCCTGCGGCCGCACGCTGACCGCCCCGGCGAAGGAATTCGGCAGCAGCAATCCATTACCGAGCGAGATGACGAACTGCGGCAGGAACAGCGTCGCCGGCCCGGCGTCGGGCAGCCAGCCGGTCAGTCCCACCGACAGCGCAACGCCGGTGAGCGACACCGACAAGCCCCACCAGATCATGCGGTCGACGCCGTACCAGGCGGAATAGCGCCAGGCGCCGAAATTGCCGGCGAGATAGCCGAGTGCGTTGATGGCGAACCACAGGCCATATTCCGCCGATGTGCGGCCCATGATGCTCACCACCACATGCGGCCCGCCGCCCAGAAAGAGAAAGAACGGCGCGGTGCCGAGCGCGGCGCAGAGCACATAGCCGGCGAAGCGCCGGTCGCTGGTCAAGGCGCGGATTTCCGGCAGGAAGCGGATCGGCTTGGCGTCAGGATGCACCACGCGGGTTTCCGGCAGCGCGAGCGCGGCCCAGGCAACCACGATCAGGCAGGCGCAGGTGACGAAGACGAAGATCGATTGCCAGCCGAACAGCGTGTCGAGGAAGCCGCCGAGCAGCGGTGCGATCATCGGCGCGGCGATCACCACCATCGTCACCGAGGCGATCATCGAGGCGGCGCGGTCGCGGTGATAACGGTCGCGGATGATGGCGCGCCCGACCACAAGCCCGGTGGAGGCGCCGAGCGCCTGCAGGCTGCGGGCGACGATGAGCCCCTCCATGCTGCTCGCCAACAGGGCGGCGGCGCTCATGAGCGCGGTGAGCGCCAGCCCGCCGATGATCACCGGCCGGCGGCCGAACTTGTCCGACAAGGGGCCGAGCGCGAGCTGGGAAAAGGCCAGCACCAGCAGATAGAGCGACACCGTGAGCTGCACGGTACCGACCGAAGCATCGAGCACCACGGCCAGATTGGGCACTGCCGGCACGATGATGTTCAGCGTGAGCGGCGCGATCGCCGTCATCGCGATCAGCAGCGCCATAAGCTTGCGCCGCGCGGCGGCGGCGGCCGGCGTTTCCTCGATTTGATCCTGGATTTCGCGGTCTTCGGGAGCCAGCATGTGAAACGAAAGTCCTTAAGGCAAAAGGATAGACGCCTAGACGCGAAAGCGTTCCGGCCGTGACGCGGGGCTGCTATGCGCCCCGGATTATGCCCCGGTGAGCGAGGCGGTGGCGCGGTCGAGCCAGGCTTTGGCCGGCGGATCGAGCAGCGGCGTGAGCGCCGCGCGCACGCTGCCGTGGTAGCCGTCGACCCAGGCGGTCTCTTCGCGCGTCAGCAGTTTCAGCTCGATCAGCCGGCGATCGATCGGCGCGAGCGTGAGCGTCTCGAAGGCATTGAGCTTTTTCTCCGCGCCTTCCACCACCGGCGCCGCCACCACCAGCACCAGGTTCTCGATGCGAATGCCATAGGCGGCGGTTTTGTAATAGCCCGGTTCGTTCGAGAGAATCATTCCGCGCTGCAGCGCCGCGGTGCCGACCTTGGAGATGCGCGCGGGACCTTCATGCACCGAGAGATAGCTGCCGACGCCATGGCCTGTGCCGTGATCGAAATCGAGCCCGGCCGCCCAAAGATCGCGCCGCGCCAGGGTGTCGAGCTGCGCGCCGGTCGTGCCGTCGGGAAAAACGGCACGCGCGATCGCGATATGCCCCTTCAGCACGCGGGTGAAGCGGTCGCGCATTTCGGCCGTCGGCTCCCCGACGATCACCGTGCGCGTCACGTCGGTGGTGCCGTCCTGATATTGCCCGCCGGAATCGATCAGGAAGAGATCGCCGGGCGCAATTTTCCGATTGGTCTTGCGCGTGACGCGGTAATGCACCACCGCGCCGTTCGGCCCGCTGCCGGCGATGGTGGAGAAGGACACGTCCTTGAGCAGCCCGCTTTCGCGGCGGAAGCTTTCCAGCGCCTGCACCGCGTCGATCTCGGTCAGCTTGCCGGCGGGCGCTTCGCGGTCGAACCAGGCGAGGAATTTCGCCAGCGCCGCGCCGTCGCGCAGATGTGCCGCTTTCGCGCCGGCGATTTCCGCTGAATTCTTCACCGCTTTCATGCCGGCGATCGGATCGGGGCCGCGCAGCGGTAGTCCGCCGTTCTGCGTCACGATGCGGATGAGCGCATCCGCCGCCGTCGCCTGATCCAGCCGCACGCGATTCTTGCCGGCGGCGTGCGCGCCGAGGTCGCCCACGAAAGCCGCGGGCTCGCGCACGTCCGCGATCTGCTCCAGCGCGTGGCGCGTCTCATTGGTGAGCTTGCGCCCGTCGAGATAGAGCGCGGGCCGGCCTTCGCCGGGCACCATCGCAAAGCCGAGTGCGACCGGCACATGCGCCACGTCCGCCCCGCGGATGTTGAAGGCCCAGGCCAGCGCGGGAGGATCGGAAATCACCAGGACATCGGCGCGCAGCTTGCGGAGCTCCTCGCGGATGCGCATGAGCTTGCTGCTTGCATCTTCGCCGGCATAACGCGCGTCATGCAGCGTCACCGCGCCGAGCGGCGGGTCGGGACGATCTTTCCAGATCGCGTCGATCGGATTCGGCTCAAGCGCCATCAAGCTCGCGCCGGCCGCGCTGCAGGCCTTGCCGAGCTTTTCGGCGTTCTCCGCGGTATGCAGCCAGGGGTCATAGCCGAGCTTGGCGCCGGCCGGCAGATTGGCTTCCAGCCATTCGGCGAGCGGCCTCTCCACCATGTGCTCGATGCTGAACACGCCCGGGTCGGTCTGCTCGCGCGCCTGCAGGGTATAGCGGCCGTCGGTGAACAGCACCGCGCGGTCGGTCAGAATCAGCGCATTGCCGGCGGAGCCGGTGAAGCCGGTGAGCCAGGCGAGCCGTTCCTCGCAGGCCGGCAGATATTCGCTCTGGTGGCGGTCGGCATGCGGCACCAGGAATCCGTCGAGCCCGCGGCGCTTCAGCTCCGCGCGCAACGCCGCCACCCGCGGCGCGGTGGCCGCACTGCCTGCCGGATCGTCGAAAGTCTGGAATTTCGCCTCGTACATTGCCGGCACTTTATGGGCCGCCGCTGACCGCGGCAATGTGGCTTTCCCTCGCGTCGCGCGCGGGGAGAGAAATAAACGGCGCTTCATATCGGTCGCCGCAGCACCAGCGTCGTCCATTCGTCCAGAATGATCCGCCGTTCCAGCACCAGGCCCTGCGCGCGATAAGCCACCAGCGCCGGCTGCGCCTGATGGTTCAGCAGACCGGAGAGCACGACATGGGCGCCGGGCGCCAGCAGCCGGGCCAGCGGGCGCGCCAGCCGCTGGAGCGGCGCAAGCAGGATATTGGCCAGGATGAGATCGAAGGGTCCGCGCTCACGAAAGCGACCGGCGTGGAGTCCGGCGGCATGGATGAATTCGATCGCAGGCCCCGCCGCGTTCAGCCGCGCATTGTCGCGCGCCACCGCAAGCGCGCGGGGATCGATGTCGCTCGCCAGCACGCGCGTCCGCAGCGCCCTGGCGGCGGCGATGGCGAGCACGCCGCTGCCGGTGCCGACGTCCAGCACACGGAATGACCCCCTCCCTGATCCTCCCCGTTGCAGGGGGAGGAAAGACGCGCGGCGCGTTCTGTTTCCCCCCGGAAGGGGGAGGGTTGGGGTGGGGGTCGTCTTTGGTTGCTTCCGCTTCACCAAGCGATCCAGCGCCAGCAGGCAGCCGCGCGTGGTGCCGTGATGGCCGGTGCCGAAGGCGAGCGCGGCTTCGATCTCGAGGCCGATGCGGTTCGCGCGCACCCGCGCCCGGTCATGCCGCCCATGCACCAGGAAGCGGCCGGCCGCGACCGGGGCGAGGCCTTCCAGGCTTGCCGCTACCCAGTCCTTGGCCTCAATCCGCTCGAATAGCAGTGCATTGGCCGGCTCCGCGCCCATTTCCAGGGCAACCAGCGCCCGTATGGCAGTCTCGTTCGGCGGCGTGGAGAAATAGATCGCAATGGTCCATTGCCCGCCATCGGATTCAAAGGCGGCGACCACCACATCCTGTTCGTCCAGGCTTTCGATGAGGAAATCCGCCAGCCGCTGCGCGGTCGCGCGGTCTGTGACAAGCCGCGCGCTGTGGCCGGCAGTCGCAGGTGCGTTATCAACCATGGCTGACAGATCCGGTCCCGAGGCGTGGGTGAAGAGCAGGCAAGACCGCTTGTCCACCGCCGCTCACAGGCGATCAACCGTCTATCCACAGGCCATCAACAGGAATAGGCTCCCGGCAAAGCATGCATTAACGGCTCACAGGAGGACTTCGATGCGCATAGCACTTCGGCTTTTCGGGATCAGCGCCGTTATGCTGGCCGCGGCCACCCTGCCATCGCAGGCGCAGACCGCGAAGGCCGCACTGCAGACCGCCGACGGCAAGGATGCCGGCAGCGTGACCCTGACGCAAACGCCGTCGGGCGTTTTGCTGGCGCTTACGGTGAAGGGCCTGCCGCCGGGCGAACATGCTTTCCATGTGCATGAGGTCGGCAAATGCGAGGCGCCATTCACGTCTGCCGGCGGGCATTTCAATCCCGACAAGAAGAAGCACGGCTTGCTGGCGGCGGAAGGATCGCATGCGGGCGACATGCCGAACCTGCATATCCCCGCGAGCGGCGAGCTGGCCGTGGAAGTGCATAATCCGCTGATCACGCTGGCGAAGGGCAAGCCGAACTCGCTGTTCGATGCCGACGGCTCTGCGGTGATCATCCATGCCGCCAAGGATGACTACAAATCCGATCCGACCGGCGAGGCCGGCGGCCGCATCGCCTGCGGCGTTGTGCAATAGCGGCGGATTAACGGTTAATTAAGGTAGCGATTCCGTTAACGGCGGCCCCGCGCTAAACCCATTCGCAGGGAATGGGGCAGCGCGATCATGACGGCATTGCTGGTGCGGTTCCTGCGCGATGAATCCGGCCGCGGCCTGGACGAGGCGGTGCTGGCCACCGGCACGGGGCTAGTGATTATCCCCAGCGTCAACGACATCGGAGCCAAGCTGGCGGCGGTGTTCGAGAAACTGGCCCGCGCGCTGCAGTAGAGCCGGTCTTTTCCACAGCAGTTCACAGCCAATCCACAGGCTTTCCACACGGCGGACCGCCCTTGGTTCTGCCTCCAAGTCGGCTATAGGCAACTTGGATGGGCGGCTCAAGGGTGGCCGCGTTTTCTGTCCATGGTTCGAGACGCGTCCTGCGGACGCTCCTCACCATGAGGGCGTCATGTGAAATCGCCGCTGTATTATCGTGGCTGGACTGATGACAACCGCCCGCTTTTGCCCCTACAAGACTGCATGCAAGAAACCGCCGTCAAGCCTGTCCGCCCGAAAACCCTCAAACGCTGGCTCAAGAGCACCTCGAACCGCACGTTCGCGCTCTATCCGGTGCTGGTGTTCTTATTTGAATATCTCTGGCACGGCGGCCGCATCCATTTCATCGGCTGGAACCTGCTTCTCGGCATTCCGCTCCTGATCTGGGGGTATGGGCAGTATCGGCTGTCCGGCAATTACCGCGAGCGCGTCGGCGGCGGCGGGCCCGGCATCGAGATTCCGCCGGAGCGCATGGTTGATCAGGGCATCTATGCTTACACGCGCAACCCGATGTATCTCGGCCACCTGATCTTCATGCTCGGGCTGGCGATCACTTTCTGGTCCTGGGCGGCGCTGCTGTTGCTTGCCTTCCACCTTTACTGGTTCCAGCAGCGCGTGCTGGAAGACGAGGCACGGCTGACCCAACGATTCGGCGCGCCATATACCGATTATATGCGCCGCGTGAAGCGCTGGATCCCCTACGTCATCTAAGCTTGCCGGCGCGCAGGCAGCGCCGGATCTGCCCCAGACCGGCCGCATCTCGGCGCGGATCGGCTATGGCCGACGTGCGAGTCGGCGGATCGCCTGGTCGATCGCTGAGAGAAACGCCGATCGGTCGCGCGGCGAGAAGGGGCGGGGGCCGCTCGTCGCCTCGCCCGCCGAACGCAAATCGGTCATCAGGTCGCGCATAGCCAGCGCCATGCCGATGGAATCCTTGGTGAATGCCCGTCCGTTTGGCGCGATCACCGCGGCGCCGGCCTTGATGCAGCGGTCCGCCAGCGGAACATCGGCGGTGATCACGATGGCGGACGCATCCGCCCGCTCGGCGATCCAGTCGTCGGCGGCATCCGGCCCTGCCGCCACCGCCACCCGTTCGATCAGCGGGTCCTGCGGCACGCGCATGAAGCTGTTGGTGACGACGAACACCGGCAGCCGATGCCGGGCGGCGACGCGATAGACTTCATCCTTTACCGGACAGGCATCGGCGTCGACGTAAACGCGGATCGGGGCGGGGATGTCGCTCATGCCGCGATCATAGCAACAAAAAGACTCGCCACGCGTATGCTGCCGGCTTTTGCCGCAGCGAAAGGGCTGCCGCATCGGCAATCCTTTCTTTGTCGCCTCGAATCAATCGACGCGCTTCACGGCCGCACGGCGGCGATCCAGGTGCTCCAGTTCGCTCGCGTGGTCGAAGGGTTGGCCACGCTGGAATATTGATTGGTGATCCATACCTCTCCGCGCCCCGTCGTAGTAGGGCGGGGATCGGGCATGGCGGACGAATAGTCTCCCCAGCGACACGTCTGACCGGCATTTGGGCATGTGAAGTCGCGATAGCCGCGGCCGGTCTTGATCACCTTGGTACTCAAAGCGCCGCCGTTGAAGCTGGAAGCCGCGACGATGCGCGGATTGATATTGTTGACCCTGCTGGATTGGTTGTATTCGATCACAAAGCTGTCGCCGAACCGCACGGCCGCTCCATCTTTGCGGCGATCCGGCGAGATAGCCGCGTTAAAGTAAAAATTGTCGTTGCCGGCGCCGATTTCGCCTCGTCGCAGCAGGACGGGGCTTCCTGCCGGGTTGATTTCATACCAGCGCACGATCGAACGGTTTTGGCTCGCGTGCCGCACGGTGTGTTGCACGTAGAATGAATGCACCGAGCCCCTGTTGGGATTGATCGCTTGGACCGCTTGGGTGTGACGGGTGTCGAGTGTGTCGAGAACCTGTGCAAAGCTTGGCTGCAGGGCCGACGGCGGAATGGTGTAACTGGGGACGGCCAGGCCGCGAGCCGTTCCGAATACCGGCTCGCCGGTGATGCTGTTTCTGCTCACGGTGAAAAACCAGAATCTGTTGGCCGGCAGCGACCCGTGACGCGCGATGACATAGCCCACGGCATTGTCGTCCACCTGGTTTGCCGGCACGGGCGTAAAGACCCGGCGATTTGACGTGTCGCGAAGATTAAGCTGCGTACCGATTTTGAAACTGGTCTCGTCGGGACACGCGGTACCGGCCGGCGGCTTGCTGATCGCGATCAGATCGGATCCGACGAAGCCCGGCCGGAAAGAATTCACGCCGATGATGATGAAGAATCTACTGTCCCCAAGCTTGGGATAGTCCGGGAAGCGGGCGGGGTCCGCCGGTGTGTAGTGATACTTGCACCAATCGGCAGTCGACAGCGACGTCGGGTTGGCCGTTCGGCTGAAACCGAATGCGAGTTTGTTGTTGGCCGCGGAAAAAACAGAATCCATGACGTAATAGAAACGACTCGTCGTCGGATCCCACATGATCTGTGGATCGAAGCTGTTGACGCTCGCCGCGTTGCCGGCAAGCGCATTCAGCGTTCCAGTTGCCATCGAAGCATGGCTGTGACGGTTATAGATCTTCACTCGTCTATTGACGGTTTGGATATAGGAGACGGGTCCGATCGTGCCGGTCGAATCTGGCGGAGAGGAATTGGGATCGGATTGTCCGACAAAGCTGTGGCCTCCGACGATAGCCGGAGCTGCGGGCGAGTCGGATTCCTCTGGCTCCGCCGCAGGTGGTATCGGCGCCCGGGAATTCATCTCCTCTTGCAAGGCATGATTGGCCGCGCTTTTCATCGCAACTTCTTCATCGCTGATCGGCAGGCGCCCGCGCGTCATCGCCGCGTGTGCGGCCGGACCCATCGTGCCGTCGCCCGGGATGTCGGGATCCGCTTTCTGAATTGTTCCATTGCCCTGAGCATGGGCAACACCAGCCCCCACGGACAATGACAGCACGCCGGCCAGCGCGCACGCGAACCAGCAATTTCTAAAATGCATTCCCTGCTCCCTCCGCAATGCCACGTTGTGGCGGTCCGCAATTTGTAAGCGGAGTCCTCCCGCTCGGTTGCTTCACATTTCCGCGCGCAGGCTTTTCCTGTATGAGAAGGGCTGGAAACATGGTTTTTAGGGAATTAATTGAGGGGTATCAATTGGCCCTGGGCTGACATTGCCGCGAAGTAAACGAGAGTGAGTGCCTGCCGGCGTAGGGATGTCACATGATTTGCAAGCGACGCGCCGCGGTTTTCGTCGTAGCTGCTTTTGTCAGCGCCAGCGCTGCGCTGGTGCAGGCGCAGGAAACGACGCCAATCGGTCCTCCCGCGGATTCGGCTGATCGGAATGCGGGTCCGGCCGGGCCGAATAGGGCTGATACCGGACTGCCTGAATCGGACAGGACCGCGGGTTCGGGAGACGCCGCGGCGCGCGGCCAAGGCACCATCACCAGGGCCAGGAAAGATATGCCCGGCCATATCGGCAAGGACGGCTCGCTGCCCAAGCCGAATGTGCGGGATGATCCTCAGCACCGCTGTCTCTCGCCTGCCGGGGTCTGCTGATTGCTCCGGGGAGAGCGTTTACGCGCGTGCCGCATGCTGTACACGATGAGAGCCGCTGTCGGCGCTTATCGCTAACCTGTCAGCGTCATTGGAGCGGGAAAGGCTCCGGATAGAACCCGGGGTCTTTTGCACGAGGCGCGGTCGCAACGCGCAACCGCCCGGCGGGATTTGCTGCCTTTTTTCGCAGGGACGCTTCGGCGACATTCACGTATTGACGATCGCGCCGATCCTGAGGGCAGGACCGCTCGCGCAGAACTCGTCCGCCATACGCCGGCAGCGGGGATCACCGGGCAGGTGGATCGATCGATGTACCGCCGGAATCCGAGCTGCCAGGCGAGCGTTTGAGGCGCTGAAGCTCGCCTGTGCCTCCAAGCGTTCCGGGATAGGGAGCCTCTTCGACTCGCCGGCCGGGACCTCCCGGATAGGGAGCCTCCTCGACTTTTTGCGGTTCCTGCGCGGGCCTGTTGGACCCTTCCTGACCTGTCGTTTGCCGCCCGCTTTGGGCCTTTCCGGTTTCGGTGACCACTGGCGCGCCTTCCGCCTGCGCAAAGGCGCGCTCGGCTGCAAAGATTGTCAGCAGCGCCAAACCGGACAAGGCGAGAAATACCAGCCTCGCGCTTTGCCGGGCCGCCGTCTGCAGATAGCAAGGTCGTGTCATCGGACCACTCCTTTAGCTGGCCTTTCGGCAAACACTGAACTCGCAGGGGCCTGGGCAGTTCCCGGTGTTATCGCGATCACGGGCGCTTCGACGTTAGCTCGATCTTCGAACGTTATAGAAAGGGGCGCCTGTGTGGGCGCCCCTCAACTGGTTTCTGCGGCCTCGCTGAACTGCGAGGTCACGCACAATTCGCTTGTTACGGTCCTACGCGTGCACCACGCGTGGTCCAGTTGAACTGCGATTGCGCACCGCCGAGGCTGCCGGTTGTGATCAACTGGTTGAACCCCCACGCGGTGGTGGGTGTCGACGGATCGATCTGGGTCGATGAGTAATCGCCCCAGCGGCATGAGCCGCGGAATCCGACCCCGGTGGTGTTGCAGGAGGCACCCCCTGCGGTGCCACCAAGGATAGTGAACTGGTTGACCGAGGTGGCAATCAAGCTGAACACCCAGCCGGTGTTTGACGCGTTCGCCCCTCTGAAGATCAGGTGGGCCGCCCTGCCGGCCGTGGCCTGCGATGGGCAGGTCCGCGACGCGGTGACGAAGGCAAGTGCGCTCGTTGAGGTCGAGTTGGTATCAATCGAGGGGTTGAACAAATGGTCCTGGTTGGCGCACGTGCTTGTCGTCGGAGTCCGTGAGAACAACACGGAGGTTCCGAAGTTCGAAACCTTGTACATGCGCCAGCGCGAGAATCCGCCGACGTTGACGGCATGAACGTTCCAGAGCACGGAGCCGATCTGCTTCGATGCCGATTGGAACCGGCCGTCCAACGAGTCAAGTTTCCGCCCATTCGGCTGGACCGCGTCCGGCGGGGCCGTCCAGAACGGAATATTGATGTTAGATAGCGCGGTCAAGGTATCGGTCATGCCCGCGCCCGAACCGGAGGGCGTGAGCCTGAAGCGGCGGATCACATTTCCGCTGCCCGCCCCGGTGGAGAGAAGATACATGGACAGGACGGTATCCCCGACAACTGCCGGCGCCAGGGAGAAGGGATAGGCCGTGCTGCGGAAGCACCTGGCGAATACCGGCGCGGTGCCATGCAGAGCCGGCTTGTCGATCGAGAGCACCGATGTATAGGCGAACGAGCCAGTCGAACTTGTGAAGTTGTTCGCCGTGACGACGGCTCTGGTGCTGTTATAGCCGAGATTTGGATAATCGTAGAAATTGGTGGCGGCAGCCTTGCAGAAAAGGGTGGTGCCGCTGCTCAAGGTCCACCGAACTCGCCGCCAGGTCGTGCAGGAACTGGTACGTGAAGAGGCCACATAGAGGAACTGATCCGTATTGCCGCTGTTGCGCGATTCAACGATGACGATGCAGCGGCCGGACAGCCGGTCGTACACGACGCGGGGATCGAACAGAGACTCTCCGGCTGCGAGGGTAAAGCCGCCATTTTGGCTGAAGAAGGTCGCCAGCGACATCGAACTGACCAGGGCGCAATTCGATTTGTTCCTGATCATGATGTCCCGGTTGGTCACCTCGATGATGACAGTTGGGCTTGCCGCACCGTGAACGTCGGACGGAGCGGACCCAGTTGCCACGTTCATTGGGCAGCTGACGAAGACCGCCCTGGATGAGGCTGACGAGTTTTGCGCATCGTCGACGCTTTCCCGAGCGTTGCTGGCGCCGCCAAGATTCTTCAATCGCACCAGTTCGGCATCGGGTATTGAACTGAGACGCGGGCCTTCAAATACGGCGCCGGCCGCGGAATCCGCGGCCGAGCTGAAGTCGCCCGCAGGCATCGTCAATGTGGCCGAGGCATGCTCGGCTTTTTGTGTCTGGACGGCCGCATGGGCAGAGATAGTTGCTGCTCCGATTAGGCCAAGACTCAACGTTGCGACAGCGGATGCCGTCTTCAGGTTCAAGATATGCATGACTTGCCCCTAGCCGGTGGCGCCGACCGGCTCCACGATGAAGACCAACCGCGCCCCGCTGGCCTCCCGGTGTTTTTTTATTCTTATTGAATATTGTCAGTATAACACGGCGCGACGCCGCCGCACGGGCAAAATATCAAAGCCGTTTAGCGCGACCTTTAATTTAATAAAGGACGCGGGAGACGCTGGGCGGCCGTGCCGGCGACTGCGCTTCCGGTAATTGGCGGGAGTGTAATGAGAATTCGCTCCTGCGCCCGCCGTATCGCAGCTGTAAAACCGAATCAGGACGTTACAGCAGGATTCACAAAGCGGTTGCGGGCGTCTTTGGAGACGCCCGCCGCTACGCCACTGAATTTCTACACCTTTTCCGTGATCTCTTCAGTAGGTGCTCCGAGGTCGAGATCGGCAGCTTCCTCCGCCACCACATCCGGCTCGTCGACTTCCGTCGAGGGCTTGATCTGCTGGGGAACCCCGAACGATACCGGCTTGCGATTCAAGACCGTCGGCACGCCGTGCTGCTTCGGCTTGATTGCTTCATCGGCAGGCTCTTTGAGGTCAATTGGCACGCCGAAGGAGGTCGGCTTGATAGATCCGGGCGCCGGTGCCTCAAACCGCATAGGCTTGATGGATCCCGGCGGCGGCGCCTCAAACGGCATTGGCTTGATAGATCCTGGCACGCCATGAGCGAGATTGCCGGACTTCGTGAGCTCAGCTTGCAGCAAGGCGACGAAATCATCGACTTGGGGCGACGCTGGCGTTCCGCTCCGCGGGGCCAGGGCACCGAGTGTGGTGAAAAGACTCGTAGACGTGATCATGGCAACAGCCCTCCAAAGACTGCCGTTTGCAAGGCAAGCTCTGGGCCAATGGCCAAGCGCCTGTATGAGCAAGTATTTCGGATGTCGGGTCTTAGGAAGCCCAGGCATAGTCTGCCTGAACGGCAAAAAGTGCCTAGTGCCACGGCTTAGGCATTCGCCGGCGCCGGATCGCGGACGTAGGCGTCGGCAACCGCCGTCCGGATTGCGGCAGCACGATCGGAGAAAGGCGTCGAATCCGTTCCGTTCGATTTGATCAGCCATTTCCCGTGCGGCCGTCGCACGAGGACCTGCCGGGGCGCCGGCAGGGCGTCCGGCTCGCGCAGGCGCATGATCAGCTCAGTCCGCCCAGCAGCCAGATGATCAGGATGATCGGCAAGGGAATTCCGATC
>DASSPI010000035.1:0-14215 GCA_035699705.1 Xanthobacteraceae bacterium | reverse complement strand
CCGCAAGTGGAGCGCCGGACGGCGCGGCATCCCGGGCCGGGATGTCCACGCCGGAGCGCATGAGGCCTGCGATGCAGGCAGGCTCCCATGCGCGGCGTGAATTTATGTTGATGCGCCGGTCGGCGCTCCGCTCCCCCGGATATTTTTCGGGGGACGACTCCCCCGGCCCCTGCCGGGGAACAAGAGACAGGCGCCCCCGTCGCCTGAGCAAAACACGGGCCGATGACGCTTGGCTGTTTAAAGATTGAATCGGATATCAGACGTGAGGGCGCGGAAACTCTTTCCCTCCCCCTTGTGGGGAGGGTGGCGAGCGACTCTTGTCGCGAGCCGGGTGGGGTGACGCAAAAAGACCCCACCCCTGCTGCTCGCTGACGTTCGCAGCTTCCCTCCCCACAAGGGGGAGGGAAGAAAGCGTGGCTGTTTGACATCGTGAGCGCGCAGAAACTTCCACCTCATCCTGAAGGAGGCGCCATAGCAGGCGCAGCCTGCGTCCACTTGGCTGCGATGCGCCGTCTCGAAGGAGAGAGAAGAAAGCCCGGCGCTATCCCGCCGCCACCTTGTGCAAGAAGGCATCGACCAGATGGTTGAACTTGCCCGCCGCCGAGTTGGTCTCGCGCGAGGCGATCTCCACTTTCTGCGCCGCGGAGCGGGTGCGCGCGACGGCGCAAGCGAGCTCGTCCACCACCTGCGAGAGCCCGGCGGTCCAGCCGGCGGCATCCTGGATGCTTTTGGAGATCGAGGCGGTGACCTCATTCTGTTGAGTCACCACCGCCGTGATGCTCGCTGCGTGCGCGTTGGCTTCGCTCGTCGTCTCGGTGATGACGCGCATTGCCTCCACCACGCCGGCCGTGCAGCGGCGCATTTCCTCGATCCGAAGCGCGATGTCGGTCGTCGCCTTGGCGGTCTGCGTCGCCAAAGTCTTGACCTCCGCGGCAACCACCGCGAAGCCGCGCCCGCTTTCGCCGGCGCGCGCGGCCTCGATGGTGGCGTTGAGCGCGAGCAGATTTGTCTGTTGCGCGATGGAATCGATGAACTGCGTCACGTCCTCGATGGTCTGTGCAACTTCCGAGAGACTGTCGATGGTGGCCGATGCGACGCTGGCGCGGCTCGCCGCCTGTTCGATGGCGCTTTCGGCCCGACCGAGGCTGATCGCCATGCTGCCGGTGCCGGCCGACAATTGGCGGGTCGCAGCCGCCACGCCGCCGACATTGCTGGAAACTTCCTGCGACGCGCCGGTCGTTTTGCTGGCCTCGGCTTCGGTCTCGGCGGCCGCCGCGCTCAGCTCCCGCGCGGAGGCCTGCATGACGTCCAGCGCCTTGGCGCTTTCGTCGAGCACGGCGCGGACGGCGGCGCGGAATTCGGCAATGTTGCTTTCCAGCGCCTGGCGCCGCGCTTCGCCCTGGGCGATGCTTTCCGTGAGATCTTGCTCCAGACGTTTGCGGGCGATGGAGTTCTCGCGGAAAACGGCGAGCGCGGAGAAGATCGCGCCGATCTCATCGGAGCGCGCAGACCGCGGTACCGGGCTCTCGATATCGCCGCGCGCGATGCGCGTTATCGTGGCGATGACGGCGTTCAGCGGCCGTTTCACCGCCAGATGCAGCAACAACCAGCCTCCCACCAGCACGAGAGCCAATCCGGCGATCATCGTGGCGAGAATCCTCGGGATCGCCGTGGCGACGCGCGCATCGGAAGCCAGCTTCGCGTCGGTCGCTTCCTTGCGGGCAATGTCGTTGGCCTTGGCAATCAGCTCGTGTACGCGTTCCGTTTGCTTGACGATCGCAATGAGATGAAATTGCAGTTCGTCGCGCTGCTCGGGCGCCAGCGTCTGCTTGGCTTCCGTCCATGAATGATTGATGTAGTTGACAATGCCGTTCAGCGCGTCCTGTTCTTCCGGATCCAGCCTGGTTTGCAGGATCGGGCGAATGACCGACTGCATCACCCGGAACCGAAGCAGCAGCGCCTCGCCTTCGGCAAGATTCGCCACCTTTTCTTCCGGGGTGAGGTCGAGACCAAGCGCGGCAAAATGACTCGCAGCGCGATAGGCGAGCGTCATCGCCTCATGGACGGCTTCGCTGCGCCGTTCAGCCTGCCGTTCCTGCTCGATATAGCCGCGCAGAAGCGAGAGCTCCTGCACGCTCCAGCCGACGACCGCAGCCGTCGCCACGGCGCCGCCGATCAGCAGGCACAGAATGCGCTGATGCAGGCCAAGGCGTAGCAATTTGTGCAGCATTGCCTCGGCTCAGTCAGACATGAATCAGGTCTTATGTTCGGTATGGATCTCGCCGGTCACCGGATGGAAATAGACTTCGACCCGTTGGCCGGCTTTGTTCTGGCCATAGATCTCGTAGCAATTCCCGGCCGTGACCTTGAAAACTTTGTAGGTGTAACCGAGGGCGCTGACCTTGGCTTTCATGGCCGCCTCGGGCAGCCAGGTAGCCTTCGCCGCGGTCGTGCATTGCGGGCCGGCAAACGCCAGTGTCGGCGAGGCCGCAATAAGCATTCCAAGCAATAGGGCGCGCATGGGAATTCCCCCCGAGCGGAACCACCGGGCGAGCATGCACCGGCGGCGCTAAGGCTTGGTTAACATTCGATCAATTCCGCTCGGCCGGCAGCAGCCGCTTGATCGGCATCCGGCCTTTGGAGCAGAAATCCACCGCGGCGCTATTCCTGGAACGGCTCGTTCGGCGCGACATTGGGCGCGGCTTTTTCCGGCGGCACCGCCGACGGCTCGCCGCTCGGCGGCGCGGCATCCGGCGTCGGCGCGGCTTTGAGCCGCGCCTCCAGCGCCGCAACCCGCGCCTTCAAAGCCTCGTTTTCCTCGCGCGCGATCTTCGCCATATCCCGCGCCGCCTCGAACTCTTCGCGCTTGACCACGTCGAGATCGCGCAGGATGCGCTCGGCCTGGCTCTTGAACAAAGTGTCGAATTCGCGCCGCACGCCCGAAGCGACGCCGGCGGCGTCGTTCATCAGCCGCGCCATCTCGTCGAAAATCCGGCTGCTGGTCTGGGTCATCGTCGGCTCCGGCCTGTCATGTTGGAGAGGAACTTAGCATGAAGAATGGCGATCCGCCCGCGCCCTCGCAAGGGTCAATCCTTCGAGGCGCCCGGGCTTGGCCATCTCAAATGGCCGATCTCCGGTAGACCCGGATCGGCGCGTCGAGGGCGTCTCCAAGGATGCTATGATGGCGTCGATTCAATTATCTGCTAGGAAATTTGATGCCCTTCCTCGTGCTGCCCTTTCCCGCCTTCGATCCAGTGCTGGTCTCGATCGGGCCTATCGCCATCCGCTGGTATGCGCTCGCCTATATCGGCGGCATCCTGCTCGGCTGGCTCTATGCCCGCGCGCTGATCCGCGCGGAGGAATTGTGGGGCGGCAAGCCGCCGCTGACGCTCTACGACATCGACGACTTCATTCTGTGGGTGACGCTCGGCATTATTTTCGGCGGCCGGCTCGGCTATGTGCTGTTCTACAACCCGGCGCATTTCGCCGCGCATCCGCTCCAGATCGTGCAATTGTGGCAGGGCGGCATGTCGTTCCACGGCGGCTTCCTCGGCTGCGTCGCCGCGGTGATGCTGTTCGGCTGGAAGCGCAACATCCGCATTCTGTCGCTCGGCGACCTCACCTGCGCGGTGGCGCCGATCGGACTCTTCCTCGGGCGGCTGGCGAATTTCATCAATGCCGAATTATGGGGCCGCGCCACCGACGTGCCCTGGGCCATGGTGTTCCCCGGCGCCGGCCCGCTGCCGCGGCATCCGAGTCAGCTGTATGAGGCGGTGCTGGAAGGGCTCGTGCTGTTCGTCGTGCTTTACATGCTGATCCGCAGCGGCGCGTTGCGCCGGCCGGGCCTGATCCTCGGCGCCTTCGCGCTCGGCTACAGCTTGGCGCGCGGCTTTTCCGAATTCTTCCGCGAGCCCGATGCACAGCTCGGTTTCCTCTGGGGCGGCATGACCATGGGCATGCTGCTCTCGATTCCGCTGGCGCTTGCTGGCATCATCCTGATCGCACAGGCGATGCGGCGGCAAACCCAAGAGGCGTGAAGCAGGCGTGATGGCGAATGCGGCGCCCCCGCTGGAGGCGGAAATCCGGCGGCTGATCTCCATCGCCGGGCCGATGCCGATTGCCCAATACATGGCGACGTGCCTCTGCCATCCGATCCACGGCTATTACATGACGCGCGATCCTTTCGGCGCGGCGGGCGATTTCGTCACCGCGCCGGAGATCAGCCAGATGTTCGGCGAGCTGATCGGGCTCTGGGCGGCGGCGGTGTGGCGGCAGATGGGCTCCCCGCAACACATCCGGCTGATCGAGCTTGGGCCCGGGCGCGGCACGATGATGGCCGACGCGCTGCGCGCGGCGGCGGTGGTGCCTGATTTTCGCTCTGCCATTGCCGTGCATCTGGTCGAGGTCAGCCCCGCCTTGCAGCAGCTGCAGCAGCAGACGCTCGAGCCGTTCGGCGTCTCCGTGTTCTGGCACAAGACGCTGGAACAAGCGCCGCCGGGTCCGGCAATCATCCTGGCCAATGAATTCTTCGACGCGTTGCCGGTGCACCAGGCGATCAAGCAGGAGGACGGCTGGCACGAACGCGTGGTGATGGTGGATCGCGACGGCAAGTTCATGCTCGGCGCCCTGCTCTCGCCGCTGCCGCATCTGGAGAAACTGCTGCCGGCGCGCGTGCGCGATGCCCCGACCGGCAGCATCTTCGAATGGCGCACGGATTCCGTCGCGCTGGAAATCGGCCGCCGGGTGGCGCGCCATGGCGGCGCGGCGCTGGTGATCGACTACGGGCATATCGAAAGCGAGATCGGCGACACCGTGCAGGCGGTGGGCGAGCATGCCTACGCCAATCCGCTGGTGACGCCGGGACTGGTCGATCTCACCGCGCATGTGGATTTCCAGTCGCTCGCCCAGGCCGCCGAGAGCATCGGCGCCCGCATCCACGGTCCGCTGCACCAGGGTGAATTCCTCCGCCGTCTCGGCATCGAAACCCGCGCCGCCACGCTGAAAGCCAAAGCGCCGCCCGGCAAGATGAGCGAGATCGACGGTCAGGTGGAGCGGTTGACCGGCACCGGCCCGCGCCGGATGGGCATGCTGTTCAAGGCGCTGGGGATCGGCGATCCCAAACTCGGCGTGCTGCCGGGATTCGAGCCATGATGTTGCAGGCGAAGAACCTCTCGGCGCTCGGCGGCATCCGGCATGCTTTCTTCACGCGCGAGGGCGGCGTGTCGGAAGGTCTCTATGCGAGTCTCAACGCCGGCGTCGGCTCGAACGACGACCCGGCCAAGGTGGCGGAAAATCGCGCGCGCATGGCCATGGCGGTGGGCGTGACGCCCGAGCGCTTCGTCACCGCCTATCAGATCCATTCGCCCGACGTGGTGGTGGCGGAAGCGCCGTGGCCCGCCGATGCCCGTCCGCGCGCCGACGCCATCGTCACTTGCGTGCCGGGGCTGGCGGTCGGCGTCTCCACCGCCGACTGTGGGCCGGTGCTGTTCGCCGACCCGCACGCGCGCGTGGTCGGCGCCGCCCATGCCGGCTGGCGCGGCGCCCTTGCCGGGGTGCTGGAGGCGGCGATCGGCGCCATGGAGCGGCTGGGGGCCGAGCGCGGCCGCCTGGTTGCCGCCATCGGCCCGACGATCAGCCAGCGCAATTACGAGGTCGGCAACGAACTGGTCGAGCAATTCACCCGGGCGGACGCGGGTAATGCCCGCTTCTTCGTCGCCGGCCGGCCGGGCCATGCGCAATTCGATCTGCCCGGCTTGATCGCCGCCCGCCTCGCCCGTGCCGGCATCGGCCGGGTCGAGGATCTGGGCGTCTGCACCTATGCCGATCCGCGCCTGTTCTACAGTTTCCGCCGCACCACCCACCGCGCCGAGCCGGACTATGGGCGCCACGTCAACGCCATCGCGCTGACCTAGCGCGCGATAACGGAAACGGCCGCCAAAAACTGTCGGGACAAGGATTATGGCTTATTGCCAGCCTCGCCGCCTCCTTGTTAGGACAGCGGCCATCGGGGACAGGAAAGGCGGGGGATAGAGATGGGCAAGAATGGCGCGCTCAAGCTCGTCGCCGGGAATTCGAATCCCGCCCTGGCCCAGGCGATCGGCGATCATCTGAAAATCCCCCTCACCAAGGCCATGGTGCGGCGCTTCGCCGACATGGAGATCTTTGTCGAGATCCAGGAAAACGTGCGCGGCGCGGACGTTTTCGTCATCCAGTCGACCTCCTTCCCCGCCAACGACCACCTGATGGAGCTCTTGATCATCATCGATGCGCTGCGTCGTGCCTCCGCGCGCCGCATCACCGCGGTGGTGCCTTATTTCGGCTATGCCCGGCAGGACCGTAAGGTGGGCGCCCGCACCCCGATCTCGGCCAAATTGGTCGCCAACCTGATCACCCATGCCGGCGCCGACCGCGTGATGACGCTCGACCTGCATGCCGGGCAGATCCAGGGCTTCTTCGACATCCCGACCGACAATCTCTATGCCTCGCCGGTGATGGTGCGCGACATCCGCGAGCGCTTCGACCTCGCAAAGATCATGGTGGTCTCGCCCGACGTCGGCGGCGTGGTGCGCGCGCGCGGACTCGCCAAGCGCATCAATGCCCCGCTCGCGATCATCGACAAGCGGCGCGAGCGCGCGGGCGAATCCGAAGTGATGAACGTGATCGGCGAGGTCGCGGGACATACCTGCGTGCTGGTGGACGACATCGTCGATTCCGGCGGCACGCTGGTGAACGCCGCCGATGCTCTGCTCGAGCAGGGCGCGACCGATGTCTATGCCTATATCAGCCACGGCGTGCTGTCGGGTGGCGCGGTGGCGCGCATCAACGCCTCGCGGCTGAAGGAACTGGTGATCACGGATTCGATCCAGCCGACCAAGGCCGTGCAGGAGGCGAAAAACATCCGCGTGCTCTCGATCGACACGCTGATCGGCGAAGCGATCGGACGCACGGCGTCGGAAGAATCCGTATCCAGCCTGTTCGACTAGCGCACCGCTTATAAGCGGGCGCTTCGCGCGGTTGCGCGAAGCCCGAGTCAAACTGTCGCATTCGGGCTTGTGGACGGGCTGCGCGAATGCATTGCGCACAGCCAGAGAATCCCCGATCAAGAAATGACTTTGGCGGCCGGACTCTCGGGCTTTATATTCGAGTCGCTAAGTGATTCGCGGCTTCGGTCAACCGGCCGGCCTTAGTACATCCTGCGTCAAATTGCTGCCCTTCGGGGCAACGTGCCGTAAGCGTGCTCCGTGCGCGTGCGGTTCTGCGCGCCCCATTACTCGGATTTGGTGGAGACGGCATGTCCCTGATCGATTATTCCCAACCGCCACGGATCAATCCGCTGGACGTGGTCGAGCGCGTGGCCGGCACGCATGACTGGTCGTTCGAGCGCGCCAGCGAAGACGAAATCAACATCGTAGTCGCCGGGCGCTGGACCGATTACCAGGTCTCCTTCACCTGGATGACCGACATCGAGGCGCTGCACCTGGCCTGCGCATTCGACCTGAAGGTGCCGGAACGCCGGCGCGCCGAGGTGCAGCAGCTCATTTCGCTGGTGAACGAACAGCTCTGGGTCGGGCATTTCGATCTCTGGGTGCAGGACGGCATCGTGATGTACCGCCATGCGCTCGTGCTCAGCGGCGGCATTCCGCCTTCCGGCCAGCAATGCGAGGCGCTGCTGGGAACCGCGCTGGAGACCTGCGAGCGCTATTTCCCCGCCTTCCAGTTCGTGGTCTGGGCCGGCAAGGGCGCGCGCGAGGCGCTTGACGCCGCCATGTTCGAGACCTCGGGCGAGGCGTGACCGGCGCGCATGATCCCGAAAAGTGGGAACCGGTTTTCAGATCAGATCATGCGCTACTTTCTTCGGCTGGCGCGCGACCGGACGCAAAACCGGTGCCCATTTTTGCTGGTCGCGCGCTGACGCGGGCGGTGGCACAATGACGCCATGACCCCGACGCGCGATCTCAAGGACATTTCCCAAAGCATCGTGCTGGTGGGCGCCGGCAAGATGGGCGCCGCCATGCTGCATGGCTGGGTGTCGCGCGGCATCGATCCTTCGAAACTGGTCGTGCTGGATCCGCAGCCGGCGGAAGACATCAAGCCGCTGAGCGCGCGCGGCGTGCAATTCAATCCGGCGAGCAGGCCGACCGAAAGCGGCGCGATCGTCATCGCAGTCAAGCCGCAGGTCGCCGACAGCGTGGTCCCGCCGCTCGCGCCGATGGCCGGCGGATCGACCATCGTTGTCTCGATCATGGCCGGCAAGACACTGGATTTCCTCGAACGCGCCCTACCCGGCAAGGCCATCGTGCGCGCCATGCCCAATACGCCGGCGGCGATCGGGCGCGGCATCACCGTCGCGGTAGGCAATGCGCGCGTCAGCAGCGCACAGCGCGATCTGGCGGACGGCCTGCTCGGCGCGACCGGCGCGGTGGAATGGATCGGTGATGAAAAGCTGATGGACGCGGTGACGGCGGTGTCCGGCTCCGGCCCGGCGTATGTGTTTCTGCTGGCGGAAAGCCTGGCGCGAGCCGGCGTTGCCGCAGGCCTGCCGCCCGACCTCGCCGCCAGGCTGGCGCGCGAGACGATCGCCGGCTCGGGTGAGCTGCTGCATCGCTCGGCGCTCGATCCGGCCACCTTGCGGCAGAATGTGACCTCGCCCGGCGGTACCACGGCGGCGGCGCTGGAGATCCTGATGGCGGCCGCCGACGGGCTTGATCCGTTGTTGGCCAAAGCCATTGCCGCTGCGGCCAGGCGCTCCCGGGAGCTGGCCGGATAATCCGCCGTCGTCCCCTCGAAGGCGGGGAACGCCCTGGAACTGTCGCCTTCCCAAGCCTACATTTAAGCTTCGACATCGCGACCAGGAGTATCCGTCATGGCCCGTAAGCCGTCGCGTCGCAAACCATCCAAAGCTCGGCCTGCCCTGCCGCCGCCGACCGGCGGCGACCGCCAGCGCATTGTCCGCACCTTCATGCAGCTGCTGGCGGAAAAACCGATCGAGCGCATCGATCTGAGCGAAGTCGCCAGGCGCGCGAGCGTTTCATTGGCGCGCCTGCGTGAAGAATTCGACACCACGCTTGCCATCCTCGCCGCGCAGATGAAGGAGACCGACCGGGAGGTGCTCGAGGGCGGCGACGCCGACATGGCGAAGGAGCCGCCGCGCGACCGGCTGTTCGACGTATTAATGCGGCGGCTGGAAGCGCTCGCGCCCCACAAGGCCTCCGTGCGCTCGCTGCTGCGCTCGGCGAGGTGCAATCCCGGGCTGGCGCTCGCGCTGAACGCGCTCGGCGTGCGCTCGATGCGCTGGATGCTTACCGCTGCCGGCATAAGCACGTCCGGCGGCAAGGGTGGTTTCCGCGCGCAGGGCCTGACGCTGATCTTTGCGCGGACGCTGCGGGTCTGGGTGGATGACGATGATCCGGGCCTGGCGCGCAGCATGGCCGAACTGGACCGCGGGCTCGCGCGCGGCCAGAGCTGGTCGCGCCTGCTCGACGATCTTTGCGCCGTCATTCCGACGCTGCGTCCGCGGCGCCGGCGCCGTCGTGCACGCGACGATGAGGCTGACGAAGCCGCCGCAGCGTGAATGGCGCACAGATTGGGCGGTGAACTTATAAAGCGCTAACGGCAGGTGAAGCCCACCGATTCCGCTTCAGAGTAGGAAGCGCAACCGAAGCCGCCAGCCAACGGGGATTTGCAGTGGCTCACCATATCGCTTTTCTCGGCACCGGTATCATGGGCGCGCCGATGGCGGCCAACCTGCTCAAGGCCGGCTTCACGGTCACCGTCTGGAATCGCACGCATTCCAAGACCGACCCGCTTGCGGCGCAAGGCGCGCGGGTCGCCAGTTCCCCTGCCGACTGCGTCCAGGATGCCGACTACATTCTTTCCATCCTCGATAGCGGGCCGGTGGTACGAGAGGTGTTCTTCGACAGCAAGGCGGCGGATGCGATGAAACGCGGTGCCATCTTCATCGATATGGCCTCGATCCCGCCGAAGATGGCGCAGGAGCACGCGGCCTGGCTCAAACAGCGCGGCGTGGGCCATCTCGATGCTCCGGTTTCGGGCGGCAGCCTTGGCGCCGCCGAGGGCTCGCTCGCGATCATGGCCGGCGGCGAAAAGGCCGATTTCGACCGCGCCGAACGCGACGGTGTGTGGAAGCCGATGGGCCGGGCGAGCTACATCGGTCCTGCCGGCAGCGGCCAGATCGCCAAGCTTGCCAATCAGATCATGGTTGCCTGCAATATCGCCAGCGTGGCGCAAGGCCTTCTCTTCGCGCACGCCGGCGGCGCCGATCCGGCGCAGATTCCGCTGGCGCTGGCCGGAGGCCATGCCGACAGTCGCGTGCTGCAGGAGCACGGCCGGCGCATGCTCAAACGTGACTTCCGCCCGGGCGCCCCAATCCGCAATTTCGTCAAGGACCTCGACACCGTGCTGGCCACCGCGGGCGAGATCGGGCTGCCGCAGTTGCCGATCGTCAAGGCGGTACGCGATGTGTTCAAGGAGCTTTACGACCAGGGTCGCGAACGCTGGGACCACAGCGCTTTCCTCCTCTATTTGGAGAAGCTGAACGCGCCTGCGCGGCTCGGTGACAAGGCCGATACACCACCCCAGAGTTGATCTGGTTGCGGTCTGCACCCGTCGTCAGCCGAGACCGCGCAGGCATATCCCTTCGCCGGCGAATTTCGGCTAAACTAGCCAAGCGCTGGTGGACAACGGGAGCGGCCAATGCCCGATTACGATCTCCGCATCAACGGATTCGCCCGAAGCGTCGATTCATCCGACCCGGAAAAACCCCTGCTCTATGTCCTGCGCGGCCTCGGCCTGACGGCGACAAAATTCGGCTGCGGGCTTGGGCAATGCGGCGCCTGCACCGTGCTGGTTGACGGCAAGGCGACACGATCCTGCCAGCTGACCATCGCCAATGCGCAGGGCAAGACAGTCACCACGCTTGAAGGGCTAGGGTCGGCGTCGACGCCGCATCCGGTCCAGGCCGCATTTATCAAAGAGCAGGTGCCGCAATGCGGCTACTGCACCAGCGGCATGATCATGAGCGCGGCCGCGCTGCTGTCGGAAAAGCAGAAACCGACCGAAGGCGATATCCGCTCGGCACTTGACGGAAACCTCTGCCGCTGCGGAACGCACGTGCGGGTGGTGCGCGCGCTAATGGCGGCATCCGGACAGCGAGGCTGACATGAACGCGCCAGTCAAAACCTCTCGTTTTTCTCGCCGCGCGGTGCTTAAGGGCGGCGCGCTCACCGTCGGCTTTGCCCTGACGGGGCTGCGGACCGATGCTTCCGCGCAAGGGGCGGCGAGCGCGGCGCGCGTGCTCGACGTCAAGGAGGTCGACGCCTTTCTGGCCGTGAATGCCGACGGCACCGTCACTTTGTATTGCGGCAAGGTCGATCTCGGCCAAGGCCTGCGCATCGCGATCCCCCAGATGGCGGCGGAGGAGCTCGGCATCGGCATCGAGAAGATCAAATACGTCGAAGGCGACACCGCCACCACGCCCGACCAGGGACGCACTTCCGGCTCGAACGGCATCCAGCGCAGCGGCGTGCAGATCCGGCAAGCCGCGGCGACCGCGCGCGAGGGCTTGATCGCGCTCGCGGCGCAGCGTCTCAATGCCAAGCCCGGTGACCTCGTCGCAATCGCCGGCGAGGTGCGGCCGAAGGCCGGCGGTGCCGGCATCAGTTTTGCCGACCTGATCGCAGGGCGGAAATTCGATCTCAAGCTCGATCCCAAGGCGCCGCTCAAGGATCCCGCGAGCTACACGCTCGTGGGCAAGCCGCTGCCGCGGCCTGACGTGGCGCGCAAATGCACCGGCGGCGTGACGTATGTCCATGACTTCACCATGCCGGGAATGCAGCACGCCCGCGTGATCCGCCCGCCGGCGATCGGCGCCAATCTTCTTTCGGTCGACGAGGCTTCGATCAAGGACCTCCCCGGCGTCAGGGTGGTGCGGATCAAGAACTTCCTTGCCGTCGTGGCCGAGGATGAATGGACGTCGGTGCGCGCCGCCCGCGCGCTGCGCGCGCAATGGAGCGAAGGGTCGGGCTTGCCGGCGCAGGAAACCCTTGCCGCAACCATGCGCGCCGATCCAGGCATCACCGATGAATCGCTGGTCAGCAAAGGAACCGTCGCCGAGCCCCTGCCGGAAGACGCCAAGCAACTCGCCGCCAGCTATTACTGGCCGATGCAGAGCCACGGCTCCATCGGGCCCTCCTGCGCGGTCGCCGACGTGCGCGCCGACGCCGCGACGGTGTGGACGGCCTCGCAAGGCATTCACGGCAATCGCGCGACCTTCGCGAAATTTCTCGGCTTGCCGGCGGAGAAAGTGCGGCTGATCTATCTCGAAGGCTCCGGCTGCTATGGCATGAATGGCCACGAGGACGCGGCTGCCGACGCCGCGATCATATCGCGCGCCATCGGCCGCCCGGTGCGGGTGCAATGGTCGCGCGAGGACGAGCTCGGTTTCGATCCCAAGGGGCCGCCGCAGCTGATCGACATTTCCGGCGCAGTCGGCGCGGACGGCCGCATTCTCGACTGGCGCACCGAGATGTGGCTTCCGAAGGCGACGCAGGGGCTGCCGCATATTCCATTGCTCGGCCTTGAAGCGGCCGGCATCGCCCAGGTCTATGGGATCAATGCCGGACAGGTTTCGCAGAATGGCGATCCGCCTTATGCGGCGGACCGGATTCAAGTCATCGCGCATTGGCTGAAGGACGCGCCGTTGCGCCCGGCTCCGATCCGCTCGCCCGGCAAGCCCGCGAACTGCTTTGCGGTCGAGAGCTTCATCGACGAGCTCGCGGCTGCGGCCGGGATCGATCCCGTGGAGTTCCGGCTGCGCGGGCTGAAGGATCCGCGCGCCATCGAGGTCGTGAACCGCACGGCGGCCCTGATGAAGTGGCAACCTCGCCGCTCGCCCGGCGGCGACGCCGGTGCAGCCGTCGTGCGCGGACGCGGCATCTCCTACATCCACTACAAACACAACGAAACCTATGTGGGGATGGGCATGGAGGTCGCGGTCGAGCGCGCCACCGGCAGGATCGCGGTCGAGCGTGTCGCCTGCGCGCACGATTGCGGCCAGATCATCAACCCCGACGGCGTGCGCGCGCAGATCGAGGGCAACATCTTGCAGACCTTGAGCCGGGTGCTGATGGAAGAGGTCATGTTCGACCGCTCGCATGTGACCAGCGTCGACTGGGCCGGCTATCCAATTCTGAGATTCTCCGACGCGCCCAATATCGACATCGACCTGATCGACCGGCCGAAAGACCGGCCGCTCGGCGCCGGCGAGGCGGCCTGTGCGGCGGTCGGCGCGGCGCTGGCCAATGCCGTTTACGACGCGGCCGGCGTGCGGCTGCGCACGGTTCCCTTTACGCCGGAGCGCGTGAAGACGGCGTTGAACAGCAAGCCGAGCTGAGCGCGGTACGTTGCGGCTCTACACCGGTATCCGCACGCTCGCGCGCAAGCCGCCGAGCGGGCTGTTGCCGAGGGTGATGTCGCCGCCATGCGAGCGCGCGATGTCGCGGGCGATGGCGAGCCCGAGGCCGGTGCCGCCTTCATCCTGGTTGCGCGCGTGGTCCAGCCGCAGGAACGGCTTGAATACTTCCTCGCGCATGCCGGGCGGGATGCCCGGGCCGTCGTCGTCGACGGTCACCGTCAGCCAGCGATGGTCGCGGTGGCCAGTGATCGAAATCGACGAGGCGTAGCGCGCCGCATTCGACACGAGATTGGCAAGGCAGCGCTTGAAGGCGGCCGGGCGGACGGTGACGACCGGCTCGCCATGGAATACCACGGTGGCCTTGTCGCCCTGCCGCTCGGCGTCGAGCTTCAATTCCTCCAGGAACGCCGCCATGTCGGTGGGCGCGGACGGTTCGGCGGAATCGCCGCGGGCGAAGGCGAGATAGGCCTCCAGCATCAGCGCCATCTCGTCGATGTCCTTCTTCATCGCATCGACTTCGGGGCTGTCGCCAAGCAAGGCCATTTCCAACTTGAAGCGAGTCAGGATTGTGCGCAGGTCGTGCGACACGCCGGCCAGCATGGTGGTGCGCTGCTCCATGGTGCGCTCGACGCGCTGCTTCATTTCGACAAAGGCCTGCGCCGCACGGCGCACCTCGCGCGCGCCGCGCGGGCGGAAGTCCGGCACTTCGCGGCCCTTGCCGAAACTTTCGGCGGCGTCGGCCAGCCGCAGGATCGGCTTGATCTGGTTGCGCAGGAACAGGAT
>DASSPI010000034.1:0-15802 GCA_035699705.1 Xanthobacteraceae bacterium | reverse complement strand
TCGACGGCTGCGGCATCCCGTAAATCGCTAACCATGGCCATCTCCTGACACGGAGGCGGCCTTGAAAAGACCGCAGTGGCATGCCATATGCAGTGCGTTGCCGGACTATCGGCCTCCAATGAGGTCAGTCCCGGGCCGCGTGAACGAAAATCAATAAGCGGTTTTCGGCCCCATTATCCGGCTTCTCCTAAAGCCCGACAGCCCAGCCACGCGGGGATGTCTTAACCCCCGCGATCCGCGGCTCTTGGCGTTCGCAGAACGCCGGGCGCGATTCGCCCGATCGATAGAGAGATTGTTCATTGACCACTTTTGCTGAATTCGGCCTTGCCGAAGCGATTACCCGTGCCCTCACCGAAGAGAAGTACGTCACCCCCACCCCCATCCAGACCCAGACCGTCCCGCTCGCCATGACCGGCGGAGACATCATCGGCATCGCGCAGACCGGCACCGGCAAGACCGCTGCTTTCGCGCTCCCGATCCTCAACCGTCTCGCAACCAATCCGGCTCGCCCGGAACGAAAGACTTGCCGTGTGCTGGTGCTGAGCCCGACACGCGAATTGTCCGGCCAGATTCTCGACAGCTTCCGCGCCTATGGGCGCCATCTGCGCCTGCAGACCGCGCTTGCGATCGGCGGCGTCCCCATGGGACGCCAGGTGCGCGACCTGATGAACGGCCTTCATATCCTGGTTGCCACGCCAGGCCGCCTGCTCGATCTCGTGCAGCAGAATGCCTTGCGCCTCAGCGGCGTGGAAGTGCTGGTGCTGGACGAAGCCGACCGCATGCTCGACATGGGCTTCATCAATGACATCCGGAAAATCGTGGCGAAGACGCCTGCCCAGCGGCAGACGCTGATGTTCTCAGCCACGATGCCGAAGGAGATCGCCGAGCTTGCCTCCCAGATGCTGAAGAATCCGCAGAAGGTCGCAGTGACGCCGGAGGCCACCACGGTCGAGCGTATCGACCAGCGGGTCATCCATCTCGATCACGGCGCCAAGTCGGAGGTGTTGTCGGAAATCCTGCGCGCCGAAAAGGTCAATCGCGCGCTGGTCTTCACCCGCACCAAGCACGGCGCCGACAAGGTCGTTCGCGCGCTCAACAAGAGCGGCATCGCAGCCGAAGCGATCCACGGCAACAAGTCGCAGAACCAGCGCGAGCGCGTGCTCGCCTCTTTCCGCGACGGCCGTGTCCGTACCCTGGTGGCGACCGATATCGCCGCCCGCGGCATCGATGTCGACGGCATCAGCCACGTCATCAACTACGACCTGCCGAACGTCCCGGAGAGCTACGTGCACCGTATCGGCCGCACTGCGCGCGCCGGAGCCGAGGGCATCGCCATCTCCTTCTGCTCGCGCGACGAAGCGCCGTTCCTGCGCGACATCGAGCGGCTGATCCGGATCACCATCCCTTCCAGCGACCGGCGCACCGACCGGCGGTCTCCGCCGACACAGCCGCCGCGGCAGAATCCGCGGCATGCGGACGCCAATGGGCAACGGTCGGGAAAGGGTCGCGGCCGCAGGCAGCGTCCGCCTTATCCCGGCCATGGACAGAACCGGCAGCACCCGGGCAACGGACATGGGGAGGGCCGCCCGCAATCGAACCCCGACCAGATCGCAAGCGTGGGTTTCATGCGCTCACCGGGCCGCGAGCGCTCGAAATCGCCGGCTGACGCCGGTGGTGCGACGCGCTAAACTGGGATCGAAGGAGCGGCTATGGCGAAGGAAGAACTTCTCGAGTTCGACGGCGTTGTCACCGAAGTTTTGCCGGACGGCAACTTTCGCGTGAAGCTCGACAACGAGCATGAAGTGCTGGCCTACACCGCCGGGAAGATGCGGAAGTTCCGCATCCGCACCGGTGTGGGTGATCGTGTGATCGTGGAAATGTCGCCTTACGACCTGGCGCGGGGGCGTATCAGCTTCCGGCACAAATCGGAACGCGCCACGACCGCCGCTCCGCCCCGGCGGCAGCAGAACTTCCGCCGACGCTGATCGTAGATCCGGATTCTGCGTATTACGCCGCGGTCATCGCGGCCATGGCGGGCGCCTCACGGGCGTCCGCTTCCTGCTTGCGCAGGCGCACCAGCTCGAGCGAAGCGATCTCGACGCGGTTACGTCCGCGTTCTTTGGCGTGATAGAGCGCCTGATCGGCCTGCGCGAGCAGCGCCGACACGTCGAAGGTCGAGTCCTCGTTGAACACCATGCCGACGCTGACGGTCGCCATCACCGGGCGGCCGTCCACTTCCACCGCGGCAGCGGCGAAAGCCGAGCGGATGCGCTCCGCCGTGATCAAAGCGCGCTCACGATCCACGTCATAGAGCACTGCGGCAAACTCCTCGCCTCCGAGGCGGCCGACCAGATCGGTTTTCTTGACGTTGGCACTGGCGCTTTCGGCAAACACCTGCAGCACCCGGTCGCCGATGGCATGGCCGAAGCGGTCATTGATCGATTTGAAATGATCGAGATCGATCAGCAGGACCGCTCCTGGACGCTGGTTCATGCTCTGCCGCTTCATGATCTGCGTGCCTTCGGTCAGGAAGGCGCGGCGGTTGGCGATACCGGTGAGCGGATCGACCATGGCCGCGGTCTTGTGGCGGAATTCGGTGCGCTCCTTCGCCATGGCCAGGAAGATGAAGGCAATCGCGATCGTGAAGAGCAGCGCTTCGAAGCTCATCACCGTCAACCAGACGCTGCCGAAAACTTCGTCCGCCGGCGACCAGGGCAGCATGCGCGACAGCGGCGTGCGCAAGAGGAACAACGAGCCGTGCGCGAACAGCACGAAAATCGCGGGCCAACGCGACAGCAGCGGTTCGCTGCGGCCGCGCCAGAATTCATAAGCAGTCAGCCAGGTATAGGTCGCGACGATGCTGGACGACAGCAGCACGCGGACTTCCGTCAGCTCCATCATGCCTGGGATGCGGCAGAATACGAGCCAGATCGCAGCGCCGGCAAGCAGACCGAGCGGCCGCGCGCTGCGCCCGTCGAACAGGCGCGCGCCGGTCCAGGTCATGGCAAAGGAGCTGAGCAAAATGGCGTTGGCGAGATCGATCGAGATCACGTCCGGAATTGAACCGTGCAACCCGAACAGCACGATCGACAACGCCCGCATCAAGTCGGAAAAGCCCCACCAGGCGACCGCATAAATGCTGGAATTCTGCACCCAGGCAAACAGCAGCAGGAGGCCAAGAATTGCCTCCACGTAAATGGTGACCATGAAAAGCGTACTGACGTCGAGACTCATCGAAATGCCACCCGCGGACGCCGCTCAATTTATCCCTTGAGTTCGCGCTCCCAATGCACGGGGATAGCGCGCACGGGGGTAAGAATGGGTGAATCCGATCGAATACTATCGCGCCTGTCCGCGTCATGGTTTCGAAAGGCTTGCGGCATTTGGCCGGATTTGAATTCTTCCGCCCCTTTCCGCAGACTTGTCGGAGCCGGAGCCGTCCTTTAGGGTCGCCGCGCCTCAATCCGGACCTTTTCCATGCAAATCAGCACCGGGATCGTCGAAGCGATCGGCCATACGCCGCTAATCAAACTACAGCGCGCTTCGGCTGCGACCGGTTGCACCATTCTGGGAAAGGCCGAGTTCATGAATCCCGGCCAGTCCGTGAAGGACCGCGCCGCCCTCTTCATCATCCAGGACGCGGTCAAGCGGGGCGCATTGAAGCCCGGCGGCGTGATCGTCGAAGGCACCGCCGGCAATACAGGGATCGGGCTGGCGCTGGTCGGCAATGCGCTCGGCTTCCGCAGCGTCATCGTCATTCCGGAGACCCAGAGCCAGGAGAAAAAGGACATGCTCCGACTCTGCGGTGCGGAGCTGGTTGAAGTTCCGGCGGTTCCTTATGCCAATCCGAACAATTACGTGAAGCTGTCGGGGCGCCTGGCAGAGCAGCTCGCGCGCTCGGAAAAAAACGGCGCGATCTGGGCCAACCAGTTCGACAACGTGGCCAACCGGCAGGGTCACGTAGAAACCACGGGCCCGGAAATCTGGGACCAGACCGACGGCAAGGTAGACGGTTTCATCTGCGCGGTCGGCACCGGCGGCACGCTGGCAGGCGTCGGGATTGCGCTCAAGGCGCGCAATCCAAAGGTCCGCATCGGGTTGGCCGACCCGTTCGGGGCCGCGCTCTACAGCTATTACACCAGCGGCGAACTGAAATCCGAAGGCACCTCCATCACCGAAGGCATCGGCCAGGGCCGCATCACCCGGAATCTGGAGGGGGCACCGATCGACATTGCTTACCGGATCCCGGACGCGGAAGCGGTGACGGCAATTTTCGATCTCCTGGAGCATGAGGGGCTCTGCCTCGGCGGCTCTTCCGGCATCAATGTCGCCGGCGCGGTGCGCCTGGCCACGGAGCTTGGCCCCGGCCACACCATCGTGACGGTGCTGGCGGATTACGGCACGCGCTATCAATCAAAACTCTTCAATCCCGAATTCCTGCGCGAAAAAGGCCTGCCGGTGCCGGCATGGCTGGAACGCAAATCGAGCATCCCTGTGCCTTACGCGTAGCGCGGACCCTTACGGCGCGCCGCGCGTTGTCCCGTGATTCAAGCCTGAAGGAATCGGTCATGAATGCAACGCCGGAGCGCGCTCCCGCCAGTCCGCATCTGGTGACGACCGACTGGCTTGCCGAACGCCTCGGCCAGCCGGGCGTCGCGGTTGTGGACGGCTCGTATTATCTGCCAGCGGCCAACCGCGATGCACGCAAGGAATACATCGCCGGGCATATTCCAGGCGCGGTGTTATTCGATATTGAGCTGGTCTCCGACACCTCCACCGATCTGCCGCACATGCTGCCGGGGCCGGATCAATTCGGCGAAGCTGCCGGCAAGCTCGGCATCAGCAGGGACGACACCATCGTGGTCTATGACGGCGCAGGGCTGATGTCGGCGCCGCGGGTCTGGTGGACCTTCCGTCTGTTCGGCGCGAAGAAAGTCTTCATCCTCGACGGCGGCCTGCCGAAATGGAAAGCCGAGAACCGTCCGCTGGAAGCCGGCGACGTGAAGCCCGCCGCGAAGAATTTCGACGCCGACATGCAGACGAAGCAGGTGGCCATGCTTTCCGACGTGCAGATGGCCTTCAGCAACGAGAGTGCTCAGGTGGTGGACGCGCGCCCCGCCGATCGCTTCCGGGGCCAGGCACCGGAGCCGCGGCCGGGACTTGCCTCCGGGCACATGCCCGGCGCGCTGAATGTACCCTCTGCCAGTATTATCGAAAATGGCCGTCTCGTGCCGCCCGAGCGGCTGAAGAAAATATTCGCCGATGCCGGCGTCGACCTCCACAAGCCGATCATCACCACCTGCGGTTCCGGCGTCACCGCGGCGACGCTGTGGTTGGCGCTCGACGCGCTCGGCAAAACACCGCAAGCGCTCTACGACGGTTCCTGGGCGGAATGGGGATCGCGGCCGGACCTGCCGGTGGCAAAAGGCTAGGAACAAAACGCCGCGCGACCTGCCGCCTCGAGGCCGTGCCGGCGCTTGTTGCGGCACCTGCAGCGGTGGCTCATACTCCTCACATAAAAACAAATGTGTCAGGGGAGGAAATGATGCGGCCACGACCGTTTGCGGTACTTGCCCGGCATTGTTTGGCTTTCGTCGCTGTCTTCGCCACATCCGTCGCGACACATCAAATCGCGCGGGCCGCCGCCGATCCGGATCCGGGTGCGTCTGATCCGAGGACGATCACCATGATCATCGGCTATACCGCCGGCGGCGGTGTCGATGCGACCGGCCGTCTGATCTCGCAGTTCATGACCAAATACCTGCCGGGCAATCCTCCGGTGGTGATCAAGAACATGCCGGGCGCCGACGGACGGGTGGCGCTGAATTTCTTCGTGCGGCAGGTGAAACCGGACGGGCTGACATTGACGACGGGTTCGAGCACGCAGCTCGACCCGAGGAACTACCGCGTTTCCACCGCGCAATATGACCCGACCAAATTCAATTTCGTCGGCGGCGTTTCGCGCGGCGGCACCTTCCAGGTCATCAGCAAAGCCGGCGAACAGCGGCTGACGGATAAAACCGCCGCCCCGGTTCCCATCGGCGCGGTGGACGGCACGCGGTCCGGCGAGCAGATGAGCTCTTGGGGCATGGAATTCCTTGACTGGAACGCAAAATGGGTCGTCGGCTATCGCGGCGCCTCGGAAACCACCGTCGCGCTCGAACGCGGCGAAGTGGACATCGTGTCGACTTCCAACTCTTTCCTGATCAAGCGCCTGACCGACACCGGCAAGTACAAACTGCTGTCGCAGTCCGGCATCGTGGTGGACGGCAAGCTGCGCCGCCGCACCGATTTCGCCGATACGCCGGTGATGGCAGAGCTGATATCGGCCAAGCTGAACGACAAAGGCGCGCGCGACGCCTTCAGCTATTGGGAGGCGATCTGCCTGATGGACCCCTGGGTCGCGCTGCCGCCCGATACGCCGGCGCCCGTCGTCGCCACGTACCGCGAGGCCTTCAACAAGATGGCGGCCGATCCGGAATTCATCGAAAAGGGTAAGCGCATCAGCGAAGATATCGCCCCAATGACGCATGCCGACATCGAGGCTCTGGTGAAGACCGCCGCCGAACGGCTCACGCCGGAAGCCGAAACCTTCATTCGCGCCATGCAGACCAAGCAAGGGTTGCGGCCGAAAGAATAGAGCTCAATCGCCGGTCACGGCCTGATGGCAGGGACCGGCGCTTCTGGATGACAGCTAACTCGTGGCCGGCGTCGATTCCGAGCGCGAGCGGACGTGGCCATCGACGCCCTTCATGTCCTTGCGGGTGACGTAATCGATGTGTTTGTTTTCGGAGTTCGGGCCGGTGCGTGTGCCCATCAAAATCATCGGGCCCGTGCCGGTATTTTCCAGCCGGTAAAACGAGCCGCCCTCGATCAGCGCCACCATTCCCGGCTTCATCACGGCCTTGCCGCCATCGGGAAAGCTCATGGTGCATTCGCCGTCGAGGCACAGGAAAGTCTGGTCGCCGGGGTGGCAATGCAGTTCGTCGTGATCACCGGGGTTGGGATAATAATGCACCCAGGCATGCATCTTCCGGGTGTCCATGATCTTGGTGCGCTTCTTCGTCTCGCGCGCCAGCTTCAGTGTGTCTACGATATTGATCGCCATGACGTTTCCTCTATTTGTCGTGCCGATTCGGCCTTTTGATTGCGCGGCATTTCTCACCACGGAATAGTCAAGGCTATCATCCTGCCGCGACCCGTGAAAGCTGCCGAACGGCCGCCCTCGCCGCCTAGGCCTTCTTCTGCTGCCATAGGCCAAGCATGGCGCCGGTGGGATCCGTCATGATGCTGAAGGCGCCTCGGCCCATCACCTCGACGTTTTCCTTCAGCACCGCGGCGCCGAGGGATTTCGCCTTGGCCGTCGACGCGGCGAGATCATCGACATCGACATAAGGAATCCAGCTGGACGGTGCGTTCGGCATCGGATTTTGCATCATGCCGCCGCCGGTCCCCTCACCCACCTGAATCATGGTGTAGGTCATATCCTGCATCGGCATGTCTTCCAGCTTCCAGTTGAACAGCTTGCCGTAAAATTCCTTGGCCTTGCCGATGTCGGTCGACATCAATTCGATGTGAACGAACGGATTTGCCATGTGCATGCTCCTGGTCAAGCAGTCCAAATGTAATTCGAGGGCGGGGCTTTAGCGGATTAGCTTCACAGCGTCCCGGAAATAGAAATAGCCGCGCGCGTACCGGGTGGCAACGGATGCGGATCGACCTCGATCACGTCGCCGCGCAGCCGCAAGCGATAGGTCGCCAGTCTTTCGGTGAAGGGTGCGGGCGCGCAGCCGTCTTCCAGCTGGTATTGGTACCCGTGCCAGGGACAGACAATACAGCCGTCGACGATGCGGCCTTCGCCAAGCGGCCCATGCTGGTGCGCACAGAGATTGGTAAGCGCGCCGAAGCGATCGCCGTCGCGAAATACCGCGATGCGCTCGCCGCCCGGTGCCGCAATGATGCGCGCGCGCTTGTCGGGGATCAGGTGCGCCGGTCCCACCGTAAGCCAGCCTTCACCGTCCGGCGCATTACCCCGGTCAGCTGCCCGCTCGCGCCAGCCGGCCAGAATGTGCAGCGCGGCGACCGAGCAAAACGCCGCGCCCAGCAGGAGCGGAATGATCGGGTTGTGATTGGCCTGCATGACGCCAAGCGCGACATGCAGCACCAAAAGCCCGTAGGCGATATAGAGCGTCATGTGCAGCGTCTTCCAAACGCGCGGCGTAAGGAAGTTGAGCCAGTAATCGTGGCTGATGGACGCCATCAGAAAAAGCACTGCCAGGCTCACGATTCCCAGCGCCTGAAATGGAAAGGTGGCGAGAGCGGTGTAAGCCTCGATCGTCACCAGCTGCGACGCCATATGGTCGAGCAGACCTTGCTGGCTGTAATACTGCACAACCGAGATCGCATGCACAGACGCGACGGCGAATGCCGCTACCCCGAAGTGACGTCGGTTATAGAGCAGCGGCAGGAAGCGGCGATCGAGCCGGGCGAGCGGGCCGATCATCAGGATAAGCGTGAGCATCGTGAAGGCGCAGACCCCGAAGGCCCGGACGCGCAGAAAAGTCCACTCCGCGGGGCTCGCCGGCGGGTTGATCCACGCACCTACCGTCATGAAAGCGCCGATGAAGAGCGCGACGCCCGCGAGCAACACGCCATCATAGACGAGCTTGTCGCGATTCCACTGAACGGCGCGATAGCCGACGCTCATGGCTGCAATACCGCCGTCGATTCCGGCGCGGCTGCCTGCAACGGCGCGCGGAAATGCAGCGCGCCCGCGAAACTGAGCGCGACGGCCAACGCCAGGGCCGGCCAAAGGACACGATGGACGTTGCGATGCGAGCGGGTCATGGCCGTCGCCACTGCTGGATCCAGCGGCGCAGCACGAGCGGCCATAGGGCGGCGGCGCCTGGGATCAGCAAAAATCTGGCGCCGACCGTCACCGTGACGGGATCGCGCAACACACGGGTGACGCCAAAAGCCGCGAAGGCAAAGGCCACGACGATTCCGGCCGCCGCATAAAAAGCGGCCGCGGCGAGCAGGATCACGGCCATCGTGCTCATCGGATCCAACAGGCGTTGTGCTTGAACGGCCTTGATGCTTCCCACGGCAACGTAACCGCCCCCGTCCATCCGGGCAACCTGACCGCTGGACAGCCCCGCTATGGCGAACTGCCTGCGATTCGCCCGCGCCCGAAATAGGCGCGTTAACCCTCCGTTATTCTTAACGTTTTTGTTACCGGATGCGGTCAAACTTCGGCTGGGACCGCCCGCCTGCCGCCGCTGTGTTTCGGAAGACCGCGTTCAGAAAGAACATTTCCGTGCCAAATCCCGCATCCGTATTGTCTCGTGGCGGCCGCAGCAGTCTGGCGAAGCGGCTGATCCTTCCGGTTCCGCTGACCATCATCATCGCGGTTGGGCTGATCTGGCTGGCGGTGCCGCGGCTGGTGGCCAGCATGGCGATCAACGATGCCACGTTGGCAGGCCAACAGGTCGCCGCGCAGTTCAAGACCATCCGCGGCTATTACACCGAAAACGTCGTGAAGAAGCTCCTGGCCGACGGCGGCTTCAGTGCGACTTTCGATCATAAAGCAAATCCCAAGGCGATCCCGCTGCCGGCGACGCTGCTGCATGATCTCAGCGCGGCGCTCGCCGACAACGACACCAATTTCAACCTCTACAGCAAATATCCCTTCCCTATTTTCAAGGATCGCAAGCTCGACGACTTCCAGCAGCAAGCCTGGGATTTCCTCATCGCAAATCCCACGCAGGTCTTCTCGCGCGCGGAAAGCCGCAACGGCAAGCAAATCGTGCGCGTTGCTGTTGCCGACACCATGGCGCAGGCCTGCATCAGCTGCCACAACGCCGACCCGGCCTCGCCCAGGACGGACTGGAAGGTCGGCGACGTACGCGGCGTGCTTGAAGTCAATACGACAATCGATGCGGCGCTCGCGCATGGCGCCACTCTCACCCAGTTGATGATGGGCGGCGCGCTCGCGATTGGCCTTATCCTGTTCGGCGTCACGCGCTGGTCGATCCGCAGCGTCACCGAGCCGCTTGGCGGCATGGTGGCGCAAATGGGCAAGCTCGCGGCGGGAAATTTTGATGTGGTCCTGCCCGGACTCGGTCGCAAGGACGAGATCGGCGGCATGGCGGAAGCGGTCGAGCAGTTCAAGATAAAGGCGGTGGAGCGCGCGCAGCACGAAGCTGAGGCGGAAGAAGCCGAAAGAAAGGCCGCTGCCGCCGCGCGCAAGGCCGATATGCACCGTCTTGCCGGATCATTCGAGAGCGCGGTCGGCAACATCGTCAACGCGGTGACGACCGCCTCGAGCGGCCTGGAAGCCGCGGCGAGCACATTGACCAAAAACGCCGAAACCACGCGCCGCCTCGCCGGTGCGGTATCGCAAGCTTCCGATGAGGCTTCGTTCAATGTGCAATCTGTGGCTTCGGCCACAACGCAGCTCACCGGCGCGGTATCCGACATCACTCAGCAGGTGCACGAATCCTCGCGCATCGCGGGCTTGGCCGTCAGTCAAGCCGAGCAGACGGACGCGCGCATCAACGAGCTCTCGAAAGCGGCTGCCCGCATCGGCAACGTGGTCAATTTGATCACCCAAATTGCGGGACAAACCAATTTGCTTGCGCTGAATGCGACCATCGAGGCAGCGCGCGCCGGTGAGGCGGGCAAAGGCTTCGCCGTGGTAGCCTCTGAGGTGAAGACGCTGGCGACGCAGACCGCAAAGGCGACAGAGGAGATCAGCGCTCAAATCGCTTCGATGCAGGCGGCAACACAGGATTCTGTTTCGGCGATCAAGGAGATCGGCTCGACCATCAGCCGCATTTCCGATATTGCCAAAACCATCGCCGCGGCGGTCGAGGAACAGAGCTCCAGCACCAGCGATATTGCCAGCAACGTGGAAAATGCCATTCGAACCACCTCGCGTGTCGCCGCCAATATCGGGGAGGTCAACAAGGCGGCCGGGGAAACCGGCTTCGCCTCAAGCGAGGTGCTCAATTCCGCGCGGTTATTGTCCAGCGAAGGCGGCAAGCTGCAGTCGGAAGTCGCGAAATTCCTGGCGACTGTGCGCGCGGCCTGAGCGGCGGCCCGCGCTCAGGCGCGGTAGGCTTCCGCCGCCTGCGCCGTATCGGTGAATTCGCGGAATGCAGTCACCTTGCCGTCACGGATCGTGAAGACATGGATCCAGTCGCTGGCAAGCGGTTTGCCCGTGCTCTTCACCGTCATGGCATAGTGGCCGAGCACAAAGACCTTGTCGTCGACGGCATAAAATTCCTTTGGAGAAAAGTCGGTGAAGGCCAGGTGCTGTCCGACCGCTTCGAAAAAGCTTTGCACGCCCGCCGATCCGCGCCGCATCCCCAGAGTGGGAAAGTCGGATTCTCGGCCCACCACTTCCCAGGTTGAATCTGCGGTCATCGCGTTGGCAATCGTGGCGACCTCGCCGCGGCCGAAGGCGGCATAGAGGTCCTGCACCAGCTTTATATTCGCGTTGCTCATCGTCATCTCCTATTGGTCGAAGCCAGATACGCAGAGGGCATGAGGCCGGATGCAGCCGGCGCGGATTTTATTGCCGCAATCACCGCAAAATCTGCCGTAGAAACAACTTCGTGCGCTCGTGTTGCGGATGGGCGAAAAACGCCTCCGGCTCGTTGACCTCGACGATCTGTCCTTCGTCCATGAAAACCATGCGGCTTGCCACTTCGCGAGCGAAGCCCATCTCATGGCTGACCACAATCATGGTCATGCCGTCGCGCGCCAGTTCCACCATGGTGTCAAGCACCTCCTTGACCATTTCCGGATCGAGCGCGGAGGTTGGCTCGTCGAACAGCATGATCTTCGGATTCATGCACAAAGCGCGCGCGATGGCGACGCGCTGCTGCTGACCGCCGGAAAGCTGGCCGGGATATTTGTTCGCCTGCTCCGGGATCTTCACCCGCTGCAGATAGCGCATGGCAAGTTCATCGGCCGCCTTTTTGGGCATGTGGCGCACCCAGATCGGCGCCAGCGTGCAGTTCTCCAGCACGGTCAAATGCGGGAATAGATTGAACTGCTGAAACACCATGCCGACCTCGCGCCGGACCTCGTCGATGTTCTTGGTGTCCGCGGTGACTTCCACGCCATCGACGAAGATGCGGCCGCGTTGATGCTCCTCCAGCCGATTGATGCAGCGGATCAGGGTTGATTTGCCCGAACCCGAAGGTCCGCAGATGACAATGCGCTCTCCCCGGCTGACCTCGAGATCGATGTCCTTCAGCGCGTGGAAGTCGCCGTACCATTTATGCACGCCGATCATCGCCACCGCGGTGGCATGCCGCGTGGAACTGAGGCCGCCATGGCTGCCGGGCTGAACCGCCATCAATCACGACCCTGGCGCAAGCGCCGTTCGAGGAACAGCGAATAGCGCGACATGCCGAAACAGAACAGGAAATAGATCATGCCGGCAAAAGCGAAGCCGGTGAACAGCGTGGAGGGCGAGGACCAGTTCGGATCGGCGAAGGCGGCGCGCAATTGCCCGAGCAGATCGAAGATCGCCACCGTCAGCACCAGCGTGGTGTCCTTGAAGAGGCCGATGAAGATATTGACGATGCCCGGGATCGACACCCGCAACGTCTGTGGCAGCACCACCAGTCCCATGCTGCGCCAATAACCGAGCCCGAGCGCCATGGCGCCTTCGTATTGCGCGCGCGGCACCGCCTGCAGCCCGCCGCGGATCACCTCCGCCATATAGGCCGCGGCGAAGACCGAGACGCCGACGAGCACACGCAGCATCCCGTCGATTTCCCAGGCCTGCGGCAGGAACAGCGGAAGAATGAAGGTGGCGAAGAACAGTACCGCGACCAGCGGCACGCCGCGCCAGAACTCGATGAAAATCACCGCGCCGATGCGCAAGACCGGCAGTTCCGAGCGCCGCGCCAGCGCCAGCAATATTCCCAGCGGCAGCGAGGCGGCGATGCCGGTGACCGCGACCACCAGCGTCACCAGCAGTCCGCCCCAGGACCGCGTCTCCACATAAGGCAGCCCGAAAGCGCCGCCGACCAGGAGGAAATAGCCGAGGACAGGAAAGACCCCGAAGAACAGCGCGGCATTCGCGATCTTGTAGGGCGCAGGCGGAATCAGCAGCGGCAGCAACAACGCCGCGCCCAACAGCAAAGTGAGATCGGCACGCCAGCGCTCGCTCTCAGGATAAAAGCCATAGACGAACTGCGAGAACTTCGCGGTGATGAAAGGCCAGCAGGCGCCGACGGTGCGCCCCACCGTCTCCGCCAGGCAATCGCTGCGGCTGGATCCGGTCCATACCGCGTCGATGAAAAGGAATTTGACCGTCGGCCAACCGAGAATCCAGATCAGGTAAAGCGAAAGAACCGTGAGGGTGAAATCCTCCCAGTTCCGCATCATATGCCAGCGTCTGCGCAGCCGGTCCGGCGGCGGCAAGGATTGCAGCAGCCTGGGACGCACAAAGGCGGTGGCGATGTCGCTCACGTTTAGCGCTCCACCAGCCGCAGCCGCGCGTTGTAGAAATTCATCAGCGCACTGGTGGCCAGCGACAGCGCGAGATAGGTCGCCATAGTGATGGCGATGATTTCGATCGCCTGGGCGCCGGTCTGATTCAGCGCCGTGCCGGCAAAGACGGCGAACAGATCGGGATAGCCGATGCCGACGGCGAGCGAGGAGTTCTTGGTCAGGTTGAGATAGTGGCTGGTGAGCGGTGGAATGATCACCCGCAGCGCCTGCGGAATGACGATAAGCCGCAGCGTGCGCCGGCGCGGCAGGCCAAGCGCGTAGGCGGCTTCCGACTGGCTGCGCGAAACCGCGAGGATGCCGCCGCGCACGGTCTCGGCGATGAAGGCCGCGGTGTAGACCACCAGCCCGATCAGCAGCGCGGCGAATTCCGGGATGACGCGCCAGCCGCCGACGAAGTTGAAGCCCCGCAACTCGGGCAGCTCGAAGCCGACGGGAAATCCGGTCGCCGCCAGGGCAGCGAGCGGCAACCCGATGATCAGCGCCAATCCGGGCCAGAGGACCGCAAATGTTTTTCCGGTTGCTGCCTGCCGCCTCCGCGCCCAGCGCCGCAGCGCCCAAATCGCAACCAGGGCGATGACCAGAGCAAGCGCCACCAAACCGGAGCCATCGCCGAGGATCGGGCGCGGCAACACGACGCCGCGGTTATTGAGGAAGACCGCACCAAAAAGCGAAATGCTTTCGCGCGCCGCGGGCAGCGTGCCGAGCACGGCGAGATACCAGAACAGCAGTTGAAACAGGAGCGGCAGGTTGCGGACCAGCTCGACATAGCCGCCGGCAATCCGGGCGACCAGCCAATTGCCGGAAAGCCGCGCGATCCCGATGACAAAGCCGAGGATGGTGGCGAGGATGATGCCCAGCACCGCAACCAGCAGCGTGTTGAGCAATCCGACCAGATAGAGCCGCCGGTAACTATCGGTCGGGCTGTAGGGAATCAGTGCCTGGCTGACATCGAAGCCGGCGCTGTGGTCGAGGAAGCCGAAGCCGCTGATGACCCCTTTGGCGGCGAGATTGCTGCGGGCATTGGCGACCAGTTCCCAGCCCAGCCAGAACAGCAACAAAACGGCCAGTGCCTGCACGAAAATGCTGCGCGCCCGCGGATTCCGGTAGAGCGCGATGCGGGGTGGGCGCGCGGCCCTGTCGTCTTCGATCGCGGTCATCTGGCCTCTGAATCCATCACAGGATGATCAGGCATGAGGGTCAAGGGGTTGACGTCAAAGGCCGGGGACGCGGTATATGCCGCATGGTCAAGAAACCCGACGGCGGAAAGCCCGAGCTGAAGCCGGATACCCGGCTGGTCACCGGCGGGCGGGACCCTTTTTCCTACCACGGTTTCGTCAATCCGCCGGTGCATCACGCCTCCACCGTGCTCTATCGCAGCGCGGACGACATGCTGTCGAACCGCGGACGCTACCATTACGGCCGGCGCGGCACGCCCACGTCGGAAGCGTTGCAGCAGGCGATGGCGGAGATCGAGGGCCCGGCCTGTGCCGGCGTCGCGCTGGCGCCGTCAGGACTGGCCGCCATCTCCTCGGCGCTGCTGTCGGCGGCAAGTGCGGGCGACCACATTCTCGTCAGTGACAGCGTCTACGAGCCGACCCGCATCCTCTGCAACACCGTGCTCAAGCGGCTGGGCATCGAGACGAGCTATTACGATCCGCTGATCGGGGCCGGCATCGCCACGCTGTTCAAGCCCAATACCCGGCTGGTTTTCCTCGAGTCACCCGGCTCGCTGTCCTTCGAAGTGCAGGATGTGCCGGCGATCGCGGCTGCAGCCCATGCAAAGAGCGCGCTGGTGGCTATGGACAATACCTGGGCGACGCCGCTGTATTTCCGCGCGTTGGATTTTGGCGTCGATCTCTCGATCCAGGCCGGCACCAAATACATCGCCGGGCACGCCGACGTGATGGTCGGGATGGTGGCCGCCAGCGCGGCAGCCTGGCCGCGGCTGCATCACACGGTGGGCACGCTCGGGCTCTGTGTCGGGCCGGACGACATCTATCTCACCTTGCGCGGATTGCGGACGCTCGGCGTGCGGCTTGCGCGTCACCAGGAATCGGGACTGAAGATCGCGCGCTGGATGCAAGCGCGACCGGAAGTGGCGCGCGTGATCTATCCGCCGCTGGAGGGCGATCCCGGCCATGCGCTTTGGCGGCGGGACTTCTCGGGCGCCTGCGGCCTCTTCAGCGTGGTGCTGAAGCCGGCGTCCGACAAAGCCGTGCGCGCCTTCCTCGACGCGCTCACGCTGTTCGGCCTGGGCTATTCCTGGGGC
>DASSPI010000033.1:0-21077 GCA_035699705.1 Xanthobacteraceae bacterium | reverse complement strand
GCGGCGAGCACCATCTCGATCTCGGGAACCGAGGCGATGTCGAAGCAGGAGCCGAGCCCGGCCAACAGCGACAGCACCTCCGGCGCCGGATTCGCCTTCACCGCGTAGAACACGCGCGTGTCGGGCAAAGCCTTGGCGAAGGCATTGTAGTTGTCGCGCACCACCTCGAGATCGACGACGAGGCAAGCCTCGGTGTCGAGCCCGCTTTCGCGGCGGCTACGCAGGAATTCACGGATGCGCGCGGTCATCGGCGCTCTCCCCCATACAGCTCGTGGGCGACGGATCGCCCCAGAAATGCGGGTTTTCGGCCTCTCCGCGGCGCGCGGTGGATACGCGCCGACGGCAAGGGTGCGAGACCCGCGGTAGCTGCCTTGGCTTGGATTGGGGAAGACCCCGCACCGCACGGCCGGCAATGAAAAACAAGCCTCTTCAGTTTCGGGGCCGGCGGTTGGAAGGCCGGCAGAGACCAAGAAGCCCGTTCGTCGTTGCTTTAAGTCGCGTCCCCCGCTGAGAACGGAGTTCACCGGTTTCGCTTCCGGCTGCCGGTCAGATTTCTTGAGGAGGCTCTCGCTTCCCCAGGCGGCTGTCCGGCCTCTTGTCCGGATACCTACCGACCGACACGCGACCACAGGCACGTGCGAATTTGGGCAAGAGCGGAAATAATAGTTTCTGCAGCGAATGCAAGAATTATTTTGCCCGACGCGATGAACGGCGGAGCGCCATTACGGAGCGCAGTCGTTTCGGGACGCGCCGCGGGCCGTAACCGCGAGCGGGCGTATGGTTTCCGGGCTCGCACCTTCGGTGCGCCCCCGGAATGACAAACGCCAAGTACCGCGCGCACCTCTCGTAATCGCCGCGCGGCTTCCTATCTGTGCGCCGACGCCGTGCCGGCGTCGTCGGAGGGAGCCATGATCTACATCGTCGCTTTCTTGCTGCCGCCGCTCGGCCTGTTGCTGAACGGACAGCCGTTCTCGGCGATCTTCAATCTCGTGCTGCTCGTGCCCTGCCTCCTGCTCGGGTTCATTTTCCCCCTGCTCTGGCTGGTTCCCTCGCTGCATGCGGTGATTGCCGTGCATATGCGGCGCGAGGACCGCAAGCACCGCGAGATCGTCGATGCGATCGAGAAGCACGGCCCGCCGCCGTGGTGGCTGCGCTGAGCTAAAGGCAAAAAACCAAAGAAAACGGCGCCTCGCCCGCAAGGACGAAGCGCCGTTTTTCGTTGACTACAGCAGCTAGCGCGCTTGCGGCTGCTGCTGATCGCTCCTGCCGGCCAGCAGCGGCGCGATGTTGCGCACCGTGACGCGCCGGTTGACCTCTGACGGGCCCTCGGTCTGCTCGATCAGATGCTGCTCGCCGTAGCCCTGGGTGGTCAGGTTCTCCGGCGGCACCTGGAACTCGTCGGTCAGTGCCACCGCCACCGATTCGGCCCGGCGGTCGGAGAGCGACAGGTTGTCTTCGTCGCTGCCGACGGCGTCGGTATGACCCTCGATCAGGAACACGATCTGCGGGTTCTGTTCGATCGCCCGCTTCATGGCGTCGGCAACCGGCGCCAGCTTCTCGATCTGATCCGGCGCCAGTTCCCAGGAGCCGGTTTCGAAGTTCACCGTGTCGAGATCGATGCGCGGCATCCGTGCGCGCAACGGCTCGCTGTAGCGGATCTCGTCGAGCGTATAGGCCCGCTCGATCCTCTCCACCGGCGGAGCCGTCAGCGTCTCGTAGATGAGAGCCGGCGGCGCCGCGCGGTAAGCAACGATATAACGCTCGCGCGGAATGACGATGCGGGGCGGGGGAAGAACCACGAAAAGATTCCCGACGACGACGCCGGCACGCGGACGGTTGTCGATGATGATGATTTCCCGTCCGTCCGGCAGGACGCGCACCCGCCGCAGCAGGAAGCCGTTTCTGTCGGTGACGGTGATGATGCGCTCGCCGCCGGGCCGCACGATGATGGTCCGGGTGTCGTTGCCGGCCCGCTCCACGCGAACGTCGCGCGCCCCCAGACGGAAGCGGACGCTTTCGTCGTGACGGATGATGGTGCGGTTGCCTTCCTTGATGATGGTGCGGTCGGGCTCGCGGATCACCGTCCGGTTGCCCTGTTTCTCCTCCCGCCGCTCGCTGCGAAGCTGGTCGACGTTGCGGATCTCCTGTCCGCCGGAGGACTGCACGGTGGCGCCTCTGCCCTTGCCGGCCGGCTGGATCGGCTTGGCGTCGGCCGCAGGTGCCGGAATGCCGGAACGCGTGAGCGGCGCCGACCGCCGGTCGGTTGCCGTGCCATCTCGCGCACCCGGCGTGGTGACGCCCGAAGGGGTCTGATCGCGGTCGCGGCCCTGACGGGTGCGGTCACGATCGCGAGGCTGGTCGCCGCGCGGCGTCGTTGTCGCCGCCGGGGGAGGCGGCGGCGGAGAGCCCGGTGCGGCTGCGGGCGGCGGAGAAGGAGGCGTGGTGGTACGGTCCTGCCGCCGGTCTTGCTGCTGCCGGTCTTGCTGCCGCTGTCGTTGCTGGTCCTGCGCGCCACCGGGCGGCGTGCCCGGCCGGTCCCGCGCTGCCGGCGGAGGAGGCGGCGGCGGAGAAGGCTGGGTCGTGGGTGGCGGTGGCGGAGGAGGCGAAGCAGCCGGCGGTGGCGGAGGCGGAGGCGAAGCCGCGGGCCGTTCCGGGCGCTGATCCTGCCGCCGCTGCTGTTGCTGTTGTTGCTGCTGCTGCTGCTGCTGTTGTTGCTGCTGCTGGCCTTCCTGCCGGCGCTGGGGCTGTTGCTGCCCGTCTTGCCGCCCTCTCTGCTGCTGCTGCTGCTGTCCGTCCTGCCGGCGCTCTTGCCGTTGCTCCTGCCGCTGCTTGCGGCGGGCGTCGTCTTCAGGCGGCGGCGGCGCGGCCTGCGCGAGGATGATGGAGGCCTGCCCGCCGTGGTCGGTCTTGGGCAGTGCAAGATCATTGGCGGCATGGGCCGAAGCCAGGCCGGCTAGGCCCGACAAGACGGTACTTGCCATCAGCAAACGCCAGAGTTTTTTCATCTGATTTCCTATGGATGTGGGGTCCGGCCGGGGAACCGGAACGACGGGCGGTCGGAAGCAAACGCGCAAAGGCCGGAGTTGGTTCATTTTTATTTTGCTTTATTTTGCATTTTGCACGGGGGCTCGCGCTGCAGGCTGATTTTGTATTCCGGCGGTTTGTTGACACTCTTGTGGCCGCCTGCCTAGATTCCGGAACGCCGTTCGGCGCAGCGGAATACCCCGATCGCACGCGGCATCGTCATGGAAAAAAAGAAGCCCAGCGCCAAAACCGACGCCGCGTCCAAGCAAAGACGCCTGTCATCGGTCGGCACCGCCATCCAGCTGCTGAAAGCCTTTTCCGAAGAACAGGTCGATATCGGCATCAGCGAATTGTCGCGGCGGCTCGGCGTCGCCAAGAGCACGGTGCATCGGCTCGCCGCCACACTCGCGGCGGAAGGACTGCTGGAGCAGGACCGCGAGAGCGAAAAATACCGGCTGGGTATCGCGCTGTTCCGCCTCGGTGCGCTGGTGCGCCGGCGGATGGATATCTCCAGCCAGGGCCGGCCTTATCTCTACGAGCTGCGGGAGAAGACCAACGAGACCGTGCATCTGGCGATCCTGGACGGCACCGAGATCATGTATGTCTACAATCTGGAGAGCACGCAGGCGATCCGGATGCGCTCCGACCTCGGCGTGCGCAAGCCGGCCTATTGCACGGCGGAAGGGCAGGCGATCCTCGCCTTCCAGCCGCAGGAGGTGGTCGATGCCGTGATCGCGCAGGGACTGTCGCCGCGCACCCCGCAGACCATCACCGACCCCGCCAAGCTGATCAAGGCGCTCGCGGTCGTGCGCCAGCGCGGCTGCGCGATCGAGGACGAGGAAAGCGAAATCGGGATGCGCGGGATTTCCGCGCCGATCCGCAACGACGCCGGCGACGTGGTTGCCGCGGTCGGGCTCGCGGGACCGGTGACGCGGCTGTCGAAAAAAGCCATCACCGCCTTCATCCCGCATGTGATTGAAACCGCCGATCTGGTGTCGCGCCGCCTCGGCTACCGTCCGCCGGCGGGAGTTGCGGCCGTGAAGGCCGCGCTTTGAAAAGGGAGAAAGTTCATGCCGAAACATGAAGGCGATATCGCCCTACAAGAGCGCAGCGCCGGCGATCTCACGATCAACACCAACGGCGTGCTGCATTTCTCCATTTCAGTGCGCGATCATGTGAAGTCGGCGGAGTGGTACCGCGACGTGGTCGGCGCCCGGGTCGCGCGCGTCAACGACCACTTCGCCTTCATGCAGGCCGGCAAGGACTATTTCGTGCTGGTCAAGGTGAAGGGCCATGTCGAGCCGAATCTGCCCGGCGACACCCAGTTCCACTACGCCTTCACGGTCACGCCGCCGGATTTCGACAAGGCGATGGAGGTGCTGAAGAAGCGCAATATCGAGATCGCGAAATACGAGGACTTCAACCAGGGCGATCCGAATCGGCGCGGCGGGCGCACTTTTCCGGGCCGTCACGTCTATTTCTACGACGCCGACATGAACTGCGTGGAGATCATCGACCTGCAGCCGGGCGGCCTGCCGTAAGGGCGCTGCGAAAGACTTCGCGCGCGGCCAGCAGATAAAGAACTCAGAAACCGCTACGCGCGCAGCGCCACCAGCATGGACTCGATGTAATCGTCGTCGTCCGCCACCACGAGCATCGAGGCGAAGGGGCGCAGGTGGAGCAGGGTGTTCGACAGCGCGTCGTCGCTGGCGGATTTGCGGTCGAGGATCAGCGCGGTGGTCTGCACGCGCTTGGCCGCGCAGGCGTCGCCGATCACGGAGGCGGCTTCCCCCGTTTCGCCGGCGCTTGCCACCATCACCACCAGGTCGGCGGTGTTGACTTCATCCATCAGCTTGATGGTGCGCCCGGCAATGTCGTTGAGCCATGCCTTCATCGACCAGTCGGCGCCGGCCTGCGGGGGGCTTTCGAAATGCACGGAGGCGAAGAACGAGGCCTTGTTCCAGGTTCCTTCCGCCAGCTTCTTGACCACCGCTTCGCTGCGCGTGTCGAGCGCGATCACCTTGATCGCCCGCGGTTTTGAATTGGGCGCGTTGATGCGGAATTTGGCTTCTTCCGCCGTCGTCATCCGCGCGCTTTCGCTCAGCATCGGCCACTCCCTCATGAATGTAAGCACCGCCGATTTGAAGTTCCTACACCACCCGCGGCAAGCTCATTTAGGAACTTCAAATCGAAAAGCGGCGCTAGAGTATCAAAGTTGCCAGTGTCCCTTTGCTTCCGAAGTTCGCATTGAGAATGCTGGCGATGTATCACGAACTTCGGAAGGGGGGCACCAGCCGGCAGGCATCATAACGAAGACGCCCGCCGCCACAAATCGACCTGTCTCAAACCGATGCGTGCGGCACGTCCTTGCGGACGGTGAGCGCTTCCTTGGCGCCTTCCTTGAACGGCAGCTCGGGCGGCAGCACGATCGAGGCCGAACGCACGTGATGATGCGCCGGGTCCACGCCGGGCGGAATCACGCCCTTGTCCGCCAGCGCCTTGGCCGCGCGCATCAGGCGGTGACGCGCCATGATGATGCCGTTGTCGGTGGAGACCAGGTTCTCCTTGGTGCGGTCGATGATCGGCCCCATGCTTTCCTGCAGCGAGGAGTCCTGAATCGCGAAGCCTTCCACACCGCTGTAGGTGCGGCCGGCCTTCTGCGCTTCGCGGTCCATCAGGTAGTCGTTGCTCTTGTTGGCGGTCGGGATGAAGGTGCCCGGGATGGTGGCGGCATGGATGCCCTTGCCTTCGCGCATGGCATTGCGCTCGGCCTCGGTCAGCGGCCGGGCGGCGTGATAGTCGAAGCTCCAGGCCCAGCAATTCTCATCGTCGATCGGGATCCAGAAATGCCCGTGCACCGGATGGTCGCCGCGCGGCGGCACCATGGTGAAAGAGGGCATCACCCAGGGCGTGATGCGCCAGTAATATCTGCCTTCCTCGGCATTGCGGCGCGCCCCGATCAGCAGGCCGCCGTCGTTTTCGACCACTTCGAACACCGGCCGGGTGTCGCCGAGGTTGTACACATTGCCCTTGGCGCCCTTGAACAGCGGGTCGGATTCGAGGTCGCCTGAATGCAGGAACGAGACGTGGCTGGAATCGATGCCGCCTTCCAGCGCCTGTAGCCAGTTGGATTCCTGGAAGCGCTTGGACATGAAGCTGTGGCTCTCCGGCACCATGGCGAATTCCCATTCCGGCAGCGGCGGCTGCTTCTCCGGCGGCCCCATATAGGCCCACAGCACGGGGCCGCGCTTCACCAGCGGATAGGATTTCAGCTTGATCTTCTGGCAGAAGCCGCTCTCCGGCGCTTCCGAGGGAACGTCGATGCACTGGCCTTCGGTATTGTATTTCCAGCCGTGATACGGGCAGCGCAGTCCGTTCTCTTCGTTGCGGCCGAACCAGAGCGAGACGCCGCGATGGGCGCAGAATTCGTCGATCAGCCCGTATTTGCCCGCGGTGTCGCGAAAGGCGAGCAGCCGCTCGGAGAGAAGCTTTACCCGCACCGGCGGGCATTCATTTTCAGGCAATTCCTCCGCCAGCAGCGCCGGGATCCAGTAACTGCGGAACAGCTGACCCATCGGCGTGCCGGGGCCGGTGCGGGTGACCAGTTCGTTTTGTTCCTTGCGAAGCACAGCGTCCTCCTACAACGGCCGCATGGCGCGGCAGATCTGCATCGGAAAGCGGAACGGCGGTTGAAAAGCGGGGTTGACCCTGCTTCAAAGCTATGGGAAATCATCCACCGCATTGTTCCGTCATACGGAACAGCGTTCCGTAAACGGATAGGCTTTTTACACCCGTTCCGAAGCAGCAATCAAGAGCGTCATGTCCACGAAAATAGAACTCTGTAGCGTCGATGAAGTTGCCGAAGGCGAGGCCATCCGGGTCGAGAAGGAAGGGCTTGCGCTGGCCGTGTTCAATCTCAACGGCCAATTCTACGTCACCGACGACCTCTGCACTCACGGCCCCGGCCTGCTGCACGAGGGCTATATCGACGGCGATATCGTGGAGTGCAATTTCCACAACGGCTCGTTCAACATCAAAACCGGCGAAGTGGTGGATCCGCCCTGCATGATTCCGGTGAAGACCTACCGGACGCTGGTCGAGGGCGACAAAGTCTTCATCGAGACGTGATCGGTGCGCGCCGCGCGGCGGCGCCGCACGGTCCGGCGGTGACGATTTGGCCGGTGCATTTGCGGCCGGCCTTGGCTAGATTGCCGCCACAAAATACATAAGCATACATAAGCGCTCAGACACCTAAGCCCGGACGGGCTTTCTTAAAGGGAGCAGTCGGGAATGACAGGCCTTTACGACAAGACGGCGGCCACGGCCGGCCTTGGGCATAATCAGCCAGGCCATGACGAATCCTTGCCCGGTTCCGAGAAGTGGGACCGCTGGGCCAAGAAGCGCGTCTTCGTGCGCGAGCTCGCGGGCACCTACAGCGATCTCTACAAATCGCTGATGGAGCAGCCGCGCATCTATTCGTCCAGCAAAAGCCCGTGGAAGGGCGGACCGGAGCTCTACGGCAAGCACATCATCAGCCCCCAGCATGCCAATGTGGCGCAGTCGATCGAGACTCATATCGAGGTCTATGCGCCGGGCGCCTATGGGCAGAAGCACGGGCATCTCAACAGCGCCGTGTTCTACGTCATCAAGGGCCGCGGCCATGACGTGCATGACGGCCGGCACATTCCGTGGAAGGCCGGCGACGTCATGATCGTCGAGAATGGCTGCGTGCACCAGCACTTCAACGACGATCCGAACAATGAATGCCTGCTGCTGGTGTTCAAGGCCAAGCCGCTGTTCCACTTCATGAACCTGGTGTTCCAGAAGATCGTGTCCTTTCCGCCGACGACTCCGGCCAAGGGCAACGAAAACTTCCAGCCGCCAACCGACCTGTAAGCGAGGCACAAGAGATGGCAAAAGCTCTCGAGGAAAAAGACTTCGCCCGGGTAGGCGCCGGTACCGTCAGCTACCGCGCTGAAGACGTAGCGGCCTCCGCCGAATTCCGCGCCGATTACGTCAAGCGTCCGAACGTGATCACTTCCGAACAGATGCCGTTCGAGCAGTCCGCCGACGGCCTGATCAAGCATCTCATCCATCACAAGATGAACACGCCGGAGATGTGCGTTGAGGCCTATATGCAGTTCATCAAGCCGGGCGAGAGATCCGGCAAGCACCGGCATATGTGGGAAGAAGTGATCTTCGTGGCCGAAGGCTCAGGCTACGACCTGCATTGGGACTTCAAATTCGACTGCATCGAAGAATTCGAATGGCAGTGGGAAGACACGCCGAAGAAGTTTGAATGGAAGCGCGGCGACTTCATCTATGTCCCGCCCTTCGTGACGCATCAGCATTTCGCCGAGACCGAAGCGCGGCTGATCGTCATCAGCAACCGCATCTTCAAGGAGATCGGCTTCGACTGGTTCGACCAGCTCGAGGAAGCCCCGCGCTAGCGCCGGCGGTGGCGAGGACGAGCGGAGATTCAATTCAATCGGAGCAGGGGTCTAGCGCTGGACGGACTTGCCCTTGCGGGAGCTTTCTTCCAGCAGCTTGATGTTGTTTAGGATGTAGGGGCTCTTCGGGTCGAGCGCCCGCGCCTCCGCCAGTTTGGTGCGGGCGCGGGCAAAGTCCCCGCGAAGGATATAAGAATAGCCCAAGTTGTTGAGCACCTCGGGCGACGGCCCGGTGATGGCGATCACCTGCTTGTAGGCGCGATCGGCCAATTCGAAGCGGCGCAGCCGATCATAAGAAGCCGCCAGGCCCAGCCAGGCCTCGGCGTCGCGAAGATGGCTCTCCGCCGCGCGGCGGAAATAGTGCTCGGCGAGGCCATAATTTTCCTGCCGGAAATGCTGCTTGCCGAGGCTGAGATCGTCCTTCGGGTCCGCGCCGAGCAGGCCCGTATCCGAGCTTTGTCCTCCGGCGCTGGCAAGCGCCGTCGTTCCGGTCGGTTCAGGATCGGCGGAGGCGTTCGCTACGGCCGAGCCGTTGGCCGGCTTGAAGGCGTCTGCGAATTGGGCGGAGGTGCAGCCGGGGAGGCAGGCCAGCGCGCCGGCGACAATGACAAATACGCGCACTCGATTCATCAACGCGCCCTGGCCGGCCACCGGTTTCGCCGAAGCGGCGAGCGCACGCGCGCGACTTTCCGCAGAAGGGCGGAAGCAACCTGACAATCGACCCTAGGACAGGATGGTTAAGATTTTATCGCCAACACCCAGGAAATGGGCGCCAATCGGGCAAAAGGCCATCCAAATCGGGGTTTAGTAATTGCCGGTGGTCAGCCGGACAATGACCGGCAATAGAATGACGACGAAGATCACCGGGAAGATGCAGACCATCATCGGAATCGCAAGCTTGGCCGGCAGCGCATAAGCCTTCTCTTCCGCGCGGGAGAGACGCTTGTGCCGCATGTCATCGCTATAGACCCGCAGCGCATCGGTGATGCTCGATCCGAGCTCTGTCGATTGCTGGATCAAGACGGCGAAAGAGCGTGCTTCTTCCAGGCCCAACCGGTCTGCCAAATGGTCGAGCGCTTCCGTCAATGTGCGGCCGGCGCGGATTTCCAGGTTGGTCATGTGGATATTGGCGCAAAGCGACGGATAGGAATCCGCCAGTTCGTTGCCGATGCGCGTCAAGGCCGCTTCCATGCTGAGGCCGGAATCGGCGCAAACCACGAGCAGGTCCATGAAATCCGGAAAGCCCGACTGATGTTCGGCCTTGCGTGCTTTGATGCGCCGGTCGAGATACAAGCTCGGCCCGACATAGCCGAAGATGCCCGCGGCTATCACCATCATCCACAGCTTCGATCCAGATGCCGAGACAAATGTAGACGCGAAGAAGAAGACAGCCAGAGCGAGCCCGACGGCGAGTCCGGTGCGCGCCAGGAAGAAAAATCCCACGGCGCGCGGATCGTAAATGCCTGCCAGCAACAGCCGCCGGCGCAGCAGTTTCATGTCCTTGGTGTCGCCGGCGGAATAGTGTTTGGTGGTGTAGTCCAGGAGCTGCTTGGCCGCATTCATGCTGGACTGCCGCAGCGATCGCCCGCCCCCTCGCTGCTCTTGCTCCGCCTGGAGGTTGATGCCGGCCGCGCGGCGCTTGACTTCGCCACGCAGCCGGACGCCCGCCATCACCGAGTAGGCCAACGTGGCGGTGGCGAGAAACACCAACAGCGCCAGCATCATCTGCGGACCGCCGAGCAAGCCTCCAAATAGATCAGCTCCGGTATTCATGGCTCAGATCTTGAAGTTGACGAGGCGGTACATGATGAAATTCCCGATCCCCATCCAGCAGCCGGCAAGGGTGAGCGCGAGTTTGGTGATGTCCTCTTTCCATACGCTGCCATAGAACTGCGGTGACACCACGTTGATGATCAGGAACATGGCGATCGGCAGCGAGGAAAGGATCAGCGCGGAGGCGCGGCCTTCCGCCGCGAGCGCGCGGATCTTGCGGCGCATCTTGAAGCGGTCGCGGATAACCTTTGAAAGGTTCTCCAGGATCTCGCCGAGATTGCCGCCGGTGGAGGACTGAATTGCCACCGCGGTCACGAACAGCGGCAAGTCGTCCTGGCCGATGCGGTAATAGAGATTGCGCATCGCCGTCTCGAGGTCGGCGCCATAAGTGATCTCGTCGGCGACGATGCCAAACTCCGATCCGACCGGATCCGGCTGCTCGCGCGCCACCATGGTGATGGCGATCGGCACCGGATGGCCGGCGCGCAAGCTGCGCACGATGGTGTCGAGGGCGTCGGGAAACTGGGCGCCGAATTTCTTCTGCCGCTTGCCGCGCAAAATGCGCAGCACGAAATAGGGCAGGGCGGTGCTGAAGAACAGACCAGCCATCAGAGCTTGCAGGAGATCGCCGCGAACGAGGAACGTGACGCCAAAGGCGATCAGCGCGCTGACCGTTGCGAAGAGCACAAGCTTGCCGATGCCAAGCGTGAGCCCGGATTGCAGCACCAGACGGTTCAGTCCCTCGAACGACAGGCGATAATCGCCGCCGCTGGTGAGGCCACGCTCGCGCCGCAGCTGGATCAGGACGGTCTCGCGGTCCGTCTTGTCATGCATCAGCCGCAGGCGGCGATTGACGTTGTTGCGGTAGGAGGTACCGGAGAAGCAGAGAAAATACACCGCCTCGAACAGGAACACCGCGGAGGCCGCTGCCAGCAGGTAAACCAGATAGATCGGGTTGAAATCGAGGTAAGAGCTCACAGCGGCTGTCCCGGATCGAAATAGCTGCCGGGGATCTTGATGCCCTGGTTCACCAGATCGGCGAGGAAGCGCGGCCGCACGCCGGTCGCGAGGAAATGGCCCTGCACCGTCCCGTCCGGCGCCGTTCCGGTGCGGACGTATTTGAAGATCTCCTGCATCTGGATGATGTCGCCTTCCAGGCCGGTGATCTCGGCGATGCTGGTAACCTTGCGCTTGCCATCGGACTGGCGCGACAGCTGCACGATCAATTGAATGGCGCCGGCAATCTGTCCGCGGATCGAGGCAACCGTCATCGGCAGGCCCGCCATGCCGATCATCTGCTCCAGGCGCGAGATGGCATCGCGCGGGGTGTTGGCGTGGATGGTGGCCATGGAGCCTTCATGGCCGGTGTTCATCGCCTGCAACATGTCAAAGGCTTCCTCGCCGCGGCACTCGCCGAGGATGATGCGGTCGGGACGCATGCGCAGCGCGTTCTTCACCAGCTCGCGCTGGCGGATTTCACCTTTGCCTTCGATATTCGGCGGCCGGGTTTCCATGCGGCCGACATGCGGTTGCTGCAGCTGCAGCTCGGCCGCGTCTTCAATGGTGAGCAGGCGCTCCTTCTCGGAAATGAAGGCCGAGAGCGCGTTGAGCATGGTGGTCTTGCCGGAACCAGTGCCGCCGGAAATGATGGTGGTGATACGCGCTTTCACCGCCGCCGCCAGCACCTCGGCCATCTGCGGCCGCAGCGCGCCGACCTCGATCAGCTTGTTCAGGTTGAACGGCTTCTTGGAGAATTTGCGGATCGAAACCAGCGGGCCATCGACGCCGATCGGCCGCACCGCGACGTTGACGCGCGAGCCGTCGAGCAGGCGCGCGTCGCACATCGGGTGTGATTCATCCACCCGCCGGCCTACCGCAGAAACGATCTTGTTGATGATGCGCAGGAGATGCGCCTCGTCCTTGAAGCGCACCGCACAGGGCTCCAGCACGCCGTTGCGCTCGACGTAAACGCATTCGTGCCCATTGATCAGGATATCGGCGATGCTCGGATCCTTGAGCAGCGGCTCGAGCGGACCGAGCCCGGTCATTTCGTCCAGGATCTCGGAAACGAAGTCGTTGAGCTCTTCGGTATTGAGCGCCAGCCGCTCGACCAGAATATACTGGGTGACGAGCTGCTGGATGTGCTGGCGAATCTCGTCTTCCGAAAGCTTTTCCAGCGCGGAGAGATTGACCTCCTCGATCAGCCGGCGGTGCAGGCGCACCTTGGCATCGAGCAGTTTGTCGCTGAGCAGCGGGTTGTTGGGCGCGGCCGCGACCGGCTCCGCAGACGGCTCCGGGAAAACCGTCCAGGAAACGCCTTCCAGCGCGGCCACCGGTTCCTCGACCACCGGCTCCGGCGCGGGAGCGCGACGAGCTGTAAAACGACCAACCATTCCTATGCTTCCGCCAATGCCTGTTCGCTTCTCACCGTGCGAGCGAGAGCTTGAATTTGCTGGTTAGCGGCGCCACCAGCGAGGAAGCCGGCTTGGCGGCTGCCGAAGGCGCGATCAGCTTCTTGAGCTGGAGCGTGATCTTGTTGCCGGCTTTGACGCTCTCAAGCGGAACACCGCGGTCGATCGCCTCGCGCACAAGATTGTAGTGGTTGGGAATGCACGACAGGAAAGAGTCGCCGAGCGCCTGCTCGATGTCGGAGCGTCGCAGGCCGGATGAGAACATCCGCTGTTCGAAGCGATTGACGATCACCTTCGGTTGCGGACCTTCGCCCAGCCGTTCGCCGATGGCGACGACAAGCTGCTTGGCATGGCGCAGGCCCGGCACTGTGGCCTCGCTGACGATGAAGAGATTGTTGGAGCCGAGTAGCACGCTGTCGGTCCAGGAGAACCACGTGCGCGGCATGTCGATCACGACATAATCGAAATGGGTGGAAACCAGATCGAGCAACCGGGTTACCATCTCCGGGTCAAAGGAGCGCATCTCGGCCGGACGGTTGGGGGCGGCGATGACCGCGAGCCCGGAAGCATGATGCGACAGCATCACTTCCAGCAGTTGGCGATCGAGCCGTTCCGGGCGCGGCTCGATCTCGCTGAGATTCAGCCGGGGCTCCAGATCGAGATAGTCCGCGCAGGCGCCATGCTGGAAATTGAGATCGACCAGGCAGGTCGCGGCCGGACCGCGGGTGCCGCTGTTGAGCAGAAGCATGGCGGTCTGGATCGCAAGCGTGGTCACTCCGGCGCCGCCGACCGCCGGCAGGAAGGTATAGATCTGAGCTTCCTTGCTCTCCTTGCCAGCAGGCGCCTTGGCCACCCGCGCGCAGGCGCGCACCAGCTCGACCGGCGGCACCGGCTTAACCAGGAAATCCGCCACCCGCATCTGCAGCAGCGTGCGCGCGACGTCAGCATCAAAGGACTGGGTCACCACCACGACCGGCGGCCAGGTGCCGATCACCGGCATGAAGGTTTGCAGGGCCTGCATTTCCTCTTCGCGCGAGGTATCGAGGTCGATCACCACCACGGTGGCGTCCGCGACATCGAAACTCTTCGCGGCCTCCGGCAGCGTTCCCTTCACGACATGTAAATCGATCTGGGCGCTGGCGTTGAAGGTGGCGCGCGCCGATTCCTCAAAAGCGGCGTCCGGGGTGAGCACCATCACCCGCGTCTTGCCCGCCGTATTCTTGGATCGACTCATCAACATGTCAGAACCAGTTTTCCTGCTTGCCGCTCAGGGCTTGGGCGCCGCCGCGGGAGCGGCCGCCTGATAGGGGGCAGTGCTCGTGGTGGGGTTCACCGGTGCGATCACCTTGTTGGTGCGGTAGCGCTCGACCGCCGACTGCATCTTCTGGCCGTCGAAGCCGATGTTACGGTTGGCGCTCTGTGGCGGCCACGGGTCCACCATGTGGGTGACCTGGTTGCTGTAGAGAGCGTCGCCGGCCGACAGCTGGATCGATTCCCGCCGGTCAAAATAGAGATCCGAACAGCCGGCCAGCGCGGTTGCCGCGAGCAGCGCGCAGGTTGCGAGCCTAATTCTTGACCGAGACAATGGTGCCTCCTTTTTTCGGCAGATCGAGGACGTGACCGATCATCGGATGGGTGGCGCCGGAAGCCAGGCGCGAAACCTCGCGGCGGATTTCCGATTTACCCATCAGGAAGAAGTCGATGTCATTGGCCGGCAGCGTTTTGTCGAGTGGCGTCTTGACCACGTCGCCGGGGCGCGCCGGTCGCACCAGACGCGGCGTCACGATGATCGCGAGATCCGTCTCGTTCTTCTGGTAGGACTTGCTGGAGAACAGCGCGCCCAGGATCGGCACGTCGCCAAGCCAGGGAAGCTGCTCTTGCGCGGTCGTGCTGGTGTTCTGCAACAGGCCGCCGATCACGAAGCTCTGGCCGTCGCGCAATTCCACGGTGGTATCGGCGCGGCGGACGATCAGTGCGGGAACCGACAGCCCATTGCCGAGACTGACGGAATGATTCGGGTCGAACTGGCTGACCTCGGGCACGATCTTCAGATTGATCAGGCCCCCTTTCAGCACCGTAGGGGTGAATGCGAGCCCGACGCCATAGCGCTTGAATTCGACGCTGATGGATCCGAGCGAACCGGCCACCGGGATGGGATATTCGCCGCCGGCCAGGAAGCTGGCGGTGTCGCCCGAGAGCGCAACCAGGTTCGGCTCGGCCAAGCTGCGCGCCAAACCCTGTTGCTCCAGAGCATTGATAAAGGCGTCGGTGGTGATGCCGCCGGCGACCATGCGCGCCATCGCAACGCCGAAGGGGGAGGCGCCCGAGAGAACGCCGGCCGCGACCCCGGCGGCGGCGGGAAGACGGCTGGCCGGCTGCCGGGATCCTATGACAGCGCCGCCGGATGAGCCGAACACGTTCCATTGCACGCCGAGCTCCCGGCTCGCGTTGCGCGAGGCTTCGACGAACCTCACCTCCAGCATCACCTGCTGCGGGGAATCCACGCTCACGGAATTGATCACGTCCGGCCCGAATTGCTTGGCCACGCTGAGCGCCTGGTCGAGCGTGACGGCATCCGGAGCATTGCCGGTGAGCAGGATCTTGCCGTTGGCGGTACCGACACGGATGCCGGCGTGAGAGAAGCGGCGGGTGATTTCCGCCGACAGCATCGAGGTGTCGTAGGTCACCTCGACATCGAACATGCCAACCAGCTTCTTGCCTTCGCCATAGGCGGTGATGCGGGTGGTGCCGCTCTTGCGCCCGAGGATCGACAGCGACTTGTCGGTCAGCACGTTGACGTCCGCGATTTCAGGATCGCCCACCGTCACATCAGTGAAGCTGATATCGGTGCGCACGTCGGCGGACTTGCCAATCGAGACGTTCACCGTCGCGGTGCGGTTCGGTCCTGAAATCTGCACCAGCTTCTGTGCTTGCGCCTCGGTCACGGGCAGCAGAGCGCCGATGCCGAGCATGGCGAGCGCCGCCGCAAGTGAAATCCGGCGCATTATGCTCCCGGCATCTCTCTGTTTGTTATTCACGTTACTCTCCCCCGTCCCTTGTTCAAACGTTCCCCTAATTCGTGAAACCGCCGCTGAAGAAGCCCCCCCTCTGCTCGGTTCCTTCAAGCGGCACGCTATATTCCTGTTTGGTCAGTCCCCGCGTGACGACAACGCGCTTGGTGTCGGTCGCGGCGCCCTGGCCGTCGAGATCCGAAAGCGTGACGCGCTTGGTGGTCTCGGCGCCGGTTTCACCGGCCTTGCGCAGCAAGAGCGAAAGGCTGCCGACCGAGGAGGCGAGCCAGACCCGCTGCGCCTGATCGGTCGACACTTCAATCGTCACCGCTTTGGCGACCGCGGGTTTGTCCGCGCTCACGTCGGCCGATTGATCGACCGCGAGCACACGCGCGTTCTGCAATACGATCTCGGTGCTCGCCTTGTCCTTGTCGGTCTGACGCGTGAGCACCACATCGACGCGGTCGCCCGGCAGCACAAAGCCGCCGACGCCCTCGACGTCGTTGACGCGGATGGTGACGGCTTTCATGCCGTCCTGCACCAGCGACGACAGCGTCGCGCGCTGCCCGGCGCCGGTAACCTTCAGCGCAAGCACCGGCTCGTTGGCTTCGATCGGCGCCAGCACGACGCGCTTTCCGCCCGCCAGGATCTCCGAGATGCTGTTGAAGGCGCCCTTCGGCACCGCGTCCTGCGACCACGGAATTTCGCGCAGCGAATCCTTATTCAGTTCCATTCCGTAGCGCAGGGGCTTTGCGGCGACGACGATGGTTTTGGTAGTCAGTGGCGTCTTCTGAACCTCGAGACTACGCATGCGCATCTCTGCCTGGCTGTTCAGCCATGCCTGCGCGATGAAGACCGCAAGCAACCCGAACAGAACGGCAAAGCCGACCATCACTATTGTACTGGCACGCACGGCACGCTTCCTGTTTGACGCAGTTCAACTTTCGTTGTTTGCATTCATAATCGGCATAGGTTGTCGGAAAGTATTGATGCGGGGCGCGGAAAGCCGCTTCTTTCCCTATGCTGAAAAGAAGCTGAATCGCTATTGTTTATGCGGGGTGTATGCGCTCGCCGTAAGATTGGAATAACCTTTACGAAAATTGAGATTTGATGCGCGCAAGTCGAAAGACCTCAGCGACACGGCGGAAACTATGCACATGCATTCACTGCGCGCGGCTTACGCGCAGTTAGAAAAGTTTCAAGATGGAATTAACAGCTGAGAAAGGCTGATCGCACTCAGCCGTTGCCGTGCGCGGGCGCGGTGCGCGCGACGAGCGCCGCGACCAGAAGATTGGAAGCGCCGAGCGCCATGAACAAAGCGGGCGTGCCGGCGCCGGCGTTCTGCAGCAGCGATACGGCAAGCGAGCCGCCCACCATGAAAGCGGCGTTGAGCACGTTCACGGCCGCGACCACGCGCGCGCGGCGGTCAACGCCGGCCCAGGCCTGCACGGCGGCAAAGGCGGGCACGATGAAAAGCCCGCCGCCTATGGCGATGCCGGAAAGGTCGATCAGGCTGCGCACACCGCGCAGCGAGCCCAGCACCGTATCGATGCCCGCCATCGCCGCAACCGGCTCAATGGCGTAATTCGCCCAGCCGAGATCGAGCGCGCAGAGCCCGAGGATCACGGCCCCGACCGGCGTCGGCCAAAGCAGGATGCGCCCGCGCGCGATCAGGGCGGCGAGGCCTGAACCCACCCCCACCGCGACGGAAAACACTGCCAGAAAGGTGGTCGCGACTTCTTCATTGCCTCCCAGCACCCGGCCGACAAGCGGAGGCAACAGCGACAGCACGATGATGCCGGAAAGCCAGAACCAGCTGGAAACCAGCGCACCCCACCACAGCCGGGGATCGGCCCATAAATGCCGGACCAGGGCGGCGGTTGAAGCAGCGATATTCCAGGAAATCGGCAGGCCGGGGGCGGCCTCGCCGGTCGGCGGAATGAACAGGCTCGAGCCCCAGCAAAGCAAGGCGAAGCCGATCATCAGGAACGATAATTGAGCCGGATCACCGCCGCCCTTGGTCGCTAGGCCGCCGAAGATGGTGCCGAGCAGGATCGCCATGAAGGTGGCGCCTTCGACCAGCGCGTTGGCGGCCGGTAATTCCGCGCGCGCCAGATGATCCGGCAGGATGCCGTATTTGATCGGACCGAACAGCGCGGCAATCACCCCGAATAGAAACAGCGCCACGAACAGCACCGGCACCGAGTGCAAGCTGAAGCCGGCGACCGCCACAAAGGCGATGCCGATCTCGATCAACTTCAGCCGCCGCGCCACCATCGCCTTGTCGAAGCGGTCGGCCATCTGCCCGCCGAAGGCGGACAGGAGAAAGAACGGTGCGATGAAGATGCCGCCCGCCAGCGTGATCAGCGCCTCGGCATTCGGCCCGCCGATCTGGAACAGGATCAGAAAGACCAGCGCGGTCTTGAGAAAGTTGTCGCTGAAAGCCGAGAAGAACTGGCACCAGAACAGGGGCGCGAAGCGCCGCGACAGCATCAGGGGAGTCATCCCCTGGCAATAAGTCCGATTGCGGGGATGAACAAGGGACGAGCCGGACAGGCGAAAGGGGCGGCCCGAAGACCGCCCCTTTCGCGCTTGCCTTGCCTTAAAAGCCTAGGGGAGGGATTTCCGTCCGCTCACCTCCTGCAGCATGATGGCCGCGACGCTGAGACCGATCGCCGCCGCGGTAGTAATGCCGAAAAAGGAGATCCACATTTAAGTCACCTCCACTGGTTTCCGAGCCGGAAAACGTCCGGCGGATGGCGTGGTTCCAGCTGAATATTGCAAAATTGCAACCTGCGGTAGAATCGCTGGACTATTCAGCGGAATGGCAGCGAGCGGACGAACGGCGGAGGCTCTTTTTGTAATTTTGCGGGTTGGTGGGCGATAAGAGATCGCCCATATCGTCAAAATCCCGCCAGCCACAGGACAGCTGACTTGACCACCACTTCCGCGGCTATCCTTTCGCCCGCAGACGACCGCCGCCGGGAAAGCTGGCAGATCGCACTCGTCAGCGCGGCGCATTTCGTCAGCCACTATTACATCATCCTGTTGGCGCCCCTGTTCGTCTTCATCCGAGCGGACTATGGCGTGAGCTATACGGAGCTCGGCTTCGCCTTCGTCGCCTTTAACGTGGTCACGGCGCTGTTGCAGACGCCGGCGGGATTCCTCGTCGACCGCATGGGCGCAAAGCCGTTGCTCGTCGCGGGTGTGGCGCTCGGCGCCGCCGCTATCGCGGTCGCGGCCATGGTGGATTCATTCTGGATCTTCGTCGCGATGTTCGGCGTCGCCGGATTGGCCAACACCGTCTATCACCCGGCCGACTACACGCTCCTGTCGCAAGGCGTATCGCCCGAGCGCATGGGCCATGCCTTCTCGATCCATACCTTTGCCGGCATGCTGGGCGGCGCGGCCGCGCCCGCGAGCCTGCTGTTGCTGCATGCATTCGCCGGTTGGCGCGGCGCGTTCCTCGGCGCGGCCGCCTTCGGCTTCGTCATCGCTGCCGTCCTGGCATTGTCGCGCGGCCTCGATGCACGGCGGCCGCTGGCGGCAAAGGCGGCCGCCGCTGCCGCCACGGATCCGAGAGACACCGGATGGCGCCTGCTCTTGTCCTGGCCGATCCTGCAAAGCCTGCTGTTCTTCATCCTGCTCGCCATCGCCAATGCCGGCTTGCAGAATTACTCCGTGGTGGCCTTGGGCGCGCTGTTCGACACCCCGCTCACCGTCGCCAATACCGCCTTGTCGGCTTACCTGCTGCTCACCGCCATTGGCGTGCTGAGCGGGGGCTGGGTATCGGGGCTCACCAGGCGGCATGCTCTGGTCGCCGCGCTCGGCTTGTGCGCCGCCGCGCTGGTGACCTTCGTCATCGGAATGGTCGATCTCGGCAGCGTGCTCCTGATCGTCATGATGTCGGCCGCCGGATTCCTGACCGGCGTGATCATGCCGTCGCGCGACCTGATGGTACGCGAAAACACGCCGGCCGGCTCCTATGGCAAGGTTTTCGGCTTCGTCACCACCGGCTTCAACATCGGCGGCATCGTCTCGCCGCTGGTCTTCGGCTGGCTGATGGACAACAATAGCCCGCGCGGCGTCTTTCTGGTGGTCGCGGCGGTTTCGTTGGCCTCCGTCATCACGGTTCTCGCCATTCCCAAATTGCGCCCCTCGGCGCGCTGAGCGTGAAGTGAAGCCCTCCATGCGCGCGATCACTCTGCTCACCGGAGCCTCCGCGGGAATCGGCATGGCGCTGGCGCATGAATTCGCGGAGCATGGCCATGAGCTGGTCCTGGTTGCCCGGCGCGAGCAGCGGCTGAACACATTGGCTGATGCTATTGCCGCTTCCGGTCATCCGCGGCCGCTGGTCCTGCCGATCGATTTGCAAAGCGCCGAAGCCGGTCCGCGCATCGCCGCGGCATTGGCCGAGTCCGGCCTGGAACCAAGCATCGTGGTCAATAACGCGGGTTTCGGTCTGGTCGGGATGGCCGCCGAGCTCGATATTTCCGAGCAGCGTGACATGATCGATGTGAATGTCTCCGCGCTCACCGACCTCTCGCTGCGCTTTATCGCCAGCCTGGAACGGCACAAGGGCGGCATTCTCAATGTCGCGTCCATCGCCGGCTTCATGCCGGGCCCCCGCTCGGCGGTCTATTACGCCACCAAGGCCTATGTGCTGTCCTTCAGCGAAGCCCTGCACCAGGAACTCAAGCCGCGCGGCATCCGCGTCACCGCGCTCTGCCCGGGCCCGGTGCCGACCGAATTCCAGGCGCGCGCCGGCGTTCCGGAAGCCCGCAGTCCGGTCTCGCTCACGCTCTCAGCAGAGGAGGTCGCGCGCGAAGGCTATCGCGGTTTCATGCAAGGCCATCGCGTTGTGGTGCCGGGTTCCGGCAACCGCCTCATCAGCGTATTGTCACGGCTGATGCCGCGCCGCTTCCTGCTGGATGTGATGGACCGGCGGCAGATGCGGCGGAAAGAGCCCTAGCGCCCGATAGGCACAACGAGAGGATGGATCTGCAAGGAGATCGAGGTCTTGGCGGTCACCCGCTCGGTCGAGCGTGGCATGGTGAGATCGACGAAATCGTCTTCGGTCAGCGGCGCAACGCGGAATCCGCGCCGGCCTTCGCCGATGGCCAGGCCTTCAACCTCCAGGCGGGACAATGATTCGCGCAAGAGGCTCGCGCCCACTTCATATTTGTCGCGCAGCTCATCAAGCACCAGCTTGGACCCGGGCTCCAACCGAAGCTCAAGGGTCGCTTCGCATCAGCCCGAGCACCCGGGCCGTCAATGTCGGTGAAACGCCCTCGTCGAGGGCGCTCACCTTGTTCGAACCAAGGGTCCCGCGCGTTTGCGGAACTGGTCGTCGCATGAGTCTCCTGGTCCGCTGAGCGGATTGATGATTATTCAACCAAGCGTGCGTT
>DASSPI010000032.1:0-3908 GCA_035699705.1 Xanthobacteraceae bacterium | reverse complement strand
CCGGCAACGAAAAGGCTGTCGCCGGCGTGATCAACGGCCTGGTCGTGCGCGGCGTGGAGGTGATCACCGACCGCACTCACCTCGTCCACGTCTCGGGCCATCCGCGCCAGGCCGAGCTCGAGGACATGCTGCGCTGGGTGCGGCCGCAGATCGTGCTGCCGGTACACGGCGAGGCGCTGCATATGGCGGAACATGCCGCTCTGGCGCGGCGTGTGGGCGTTCCGAAAGTCGCGACCTGCCTGGATGGAGACATGGTGCGGTTGGCGCCGAACGGGCCGGCGATCATCGACGAGGTGCCGGTCGGACGCTTCTATAAAGACGGCAGGATCCTGGTCGACGCGCAGGCGCGCACGATTCCGGATCGGCGGAGGTTGAGCTTCGCCGGCATCGTCTCCATCGCACTGGCGCTGAGCGAGCAGGGCGAGCTTCTCGCCGATCCGGAGATCGAGCTCACCGGCATCCCGGAAGCCAACGCCGCGGGTGAAAGCCTCAGCGACATCGTCTATGACGTGGTGGTGGAGATCGTCGAGAACCTGCCGCGCGCGCGGCGGCGCGATCCCGATGCCGTCGCCGAATCGGTCGAGCGTGCGGTGCGCGCCACCGTTGCGCGGGAATGGGCGAAGAAGCCGATCTGCCATGTGCATGTGCTGACCGTCTGAGAAATGGGCATATAAGAGACGGACGTTTCCTTAAGGACATCAGCCTTTTCTGGCTCCGCAAATAGGCTCGACGTGTCGGCAACAACCGCAATCGCTGTCTACTTCCTGATCTGGTGGATCACCCTGTTTGCGGTGCTGCCCTTTGGCGTGCGCCGCCAGGACGAGGATGGCGAGATCGCGGCCGGCACCGATCCGGGCGCGCCGGCCATTCCGCGGCTCGGCCTGAAACTGCTCTGGACCACTGTCGTGGCGAGCGTGATCTTCGGGCTGTGCTACCTGGTCTACGTGAACCGGCTGCTGCCGCTCGATACGCTCGCGGCCTGGTTGCGCTTCGGCCGCTAACTGGCGGCGGCGCCATAAAAAGAGCAGGGCGCGCGGGGCCCTGCTCAAAAGTCTTCGGTGATTTTTTCCCGGGCCGGACCTTTGCAGTCCTTGCGATCGCGAGCTCTGCGCGTTTCGGGTCTTCTCCCCAGACTTGGACCTTGCGACCTTGGCCAGACGGCCGACCACGGCGCAGTGCCGCAAGCTAGCGGATTTCGACAGCGCTGTCACTTCCTGTTCTTCCGGAAACCCCGCCAGCCACTTGTATTTTCGCGGCTTATCCGCTTTGTCTGCCTCCGGAACCGATTCCAGCAGCGAGTATTGATGCGCCTTTCCCGCTATTTCCTGCCCATTTCGCGTGAGACGCCGAAGGAAGCCGAGATCGTCTCGCACCGGCTGATGCTGCGCGCCGGGATGCTGCGACAGGAGGCCGCCGGCATCTATGCCTTCCTGCCGCTCGGTTACCGCGTGCTGCAGAAGGTCTGCCGGATCGTGCGCGAGGAGCAGGACCGCGCCGGCGCGATCGAGATGCTGATGCCGACCATCCAGTCGGCCGATCTGTGGCGCGAGAGCGGGCGCTACGAGGATTACGGCAAGGAGATGCTGCGCATCAAAGACCGGCACGAACGCGAGATGCTCTACGGGCCGACCAATGAGGAAATGATCACCGATATTTTCCGGTCCTATGTGCGCTCCTACAAGGACCTGCCGCTCAACCTCTATCACATCCAATGGAAATTCCGCGACGAGGTGCGTCCGCGCTTCGGCGTGATGCGCGGCCGTGAATTCCTGATGAAGGATGCCTATTCCTTCGATCTCGATTCGGCGGGCGCGCGGCATTCCTACAACAAGATGTTCGTCGCTTATCTGCGCACCTTCGCCCGGCTCGGGCTGAAATCGATTCCGATGCGCGCCGAAACCGGGCCGATCGGCGGCGACCTGAGTCACGAATTCACCATCCTGGCCGACACCGGCGAGAGCGAGGTCTTCTGCCACAAGGACTATCTGGATTTCGAAGTGCCCGGCGACGATCTCGATTTCGATGACGTCGCCGGTATGCAGGCCACCGTCGACCAATGGACCGCGCTCTACGCCGCGACCTCGGACATGCACGACACGGCCGCCTTCGCGGCATTGCCGGAGCCGTCGAGGGTTTCCGCGCGCGGCATCGAGGTCGGCCACATCTTCCATTTCGGCACGAAATATTCCGAGCCGATGAAGGCGGTGGTGGCGGGGCCTGACGGGGCCGAGCGGCCCGTCCACATGGGCTCCTATGGCATCGGCCCGAGCCGCCTCGTTGCGGCCATCATTGAAGCCTCACACGATGACGCGGGGATTATCTGGCCGGAGGCGGTGGCGCCGTTCAAGGTCGCGATCCTCAATCTGAAGCAGGGCGGCTCGGACACCGATGCCGCCTGCGAGCGGCTCTATCGCGACCTGCAGGGCAAGGGGATCGATGTTCTCTATCATGACCTCGACGAGCGGCCGGGCTCCAAGTTCGCCACCGCGGATCTCATTGGCATTCCCTGGCAGGTGCTCGTCGGCCCGAAAGGCCTCGCCGAGGGCAAGCTCGAGGTCAAGCAGCGCGCGGACGGTAGTCGGCAACTGCTCGCGCCAAGCGACGTCCTCGCGCTCCTTACGCAATGAATCTGTGCGCGGTGAACGTTCCAGCAGGGGAGCACGCTAGCGTGCACTCGGCAGAATCGGATGAAATCCCGGGCAAGGAATCCTTATGAGCGAGCCCACCGGCACGTCCGCCTTCGCCCCGTTCGAATGGATGCTGTCGCGGCGCTATCTGCGCGCGCGGCGCAAGGAAGGTTTTATCTCCGTCATCGCGGGGTTTTCCTTCCTCGGCATCATGCTCGGGGTCGCGACCCTCATCATCGTCATGGCGGTGATGAACGGCTTCCGCGCAGAGCTCCTCGACAAGATTCTTGGTCTGAACGGCCATCTCCTTGTTCAGCCTATCGATTCTCCGTTGACGGACTGGGACGAGGTGGCCGGGCGCATCGCCAAGGTGCCCGGCATCCGGCTGGCGGCTCCGGTCGTCGAAGGTCAGGCGCTGGCTTCCTCGCCGTTCAACGCTTCCGGCGTGCTGGTGCGCGGCGTTCGCTCCGGCGATCTGAACAAGCTCACCTCCATCGCCAACAACATCAAGCAGGGCAGCCTGGACGGTTTCGACGAGGGCGAGGGCGTCGCCATCGGCCGGCGGCTCGCCGATCAGCTCTCCGTGCGCGCCGGCGACAATGTCACGCTGGTTGCGCCGCGCGGCGCGGTGACGCCGATGGGCACGACGCCGCGCATCAAGTCCTACATGATCTCGGCCGTGTTCGAGATCGGCATGTCGGAATATGACGCCGCCTTTGTCTTCATGCCGCTGAAGGAGGCGCAGGCTTATTTCAACCGCGCGGGCGATGTCACCTCGATCGAGGTCTATGGCGACGACCCCGACAAGGTGGAGCGATACCGCAAGCTCGTCTCCGACGCCGCCGGGCGGCCGACCTTCATCGTCGACTGGCGTCAGCGCAATGCGACCTTCTTCAATGCGCTGCAGGTCGAGCGCAACGTGATGTTCCTGATCCTCACCCTGATCGTGCTGGTCGCCGCGCTCAACATCGTCTCCGGCCTGATCATGCTGGTGAAGGACAAGGGCCGGGACATCGCCATCCTGCGCACCATGGGCGCGACGCAGGGCGCCATCATGCGGGTCTTCCTGATCACCGGTGCTTCCATCGGCGTGGTCGGCACGCTGGTCGGATTCCTGTTCGGCACGTTGGTCTGCCTCAATGTGGAGTCCATCCGGCGATTCCTGTCCTGGATGACCAATACCGAATTGTTCTCGCCCGAGCTCTATTTCCTCTCGCAGCTGCCCGCCGACATGGATGTCGGCGAGACGGCCGCAGTGGTGGTGATGGCGCTCGCGCTTTC